>NZ_BAAJNP010000008.1:0-397250 GCF_054558395.1 Pseudomonas sp. No.117 | reverse complement strand
ATAGGAGACCAGCAACGAGGTATTGGCCACGCGTGGCAAAAGTTGGGTCTCGGCCCGGGTCGCCTGGGCGGCCGCCAGTGCGAAATCGGCCAGCACCGGTCGTTCGAAGAGTGCTCTCAGCGGCAACTCCAGGCCCAAGCCCGAGCGCACGCGAGCGATCACCTGGGTGACCAGTAAGGAGTGTCCGCCCAGCTCGAAGAAGTTGTCGTTCCGACCAATCCGCTCCACGTCCAGTACCTCGACCCAGACATCAGCCAGGGCCTGTTCCAGTGCAGAGTCCGGCGCTTCGTAGGCTCTGCGCGCCTGGTTGAAGTCCAATCGCGGCAAGGCCTTGCGATCCACTTTGCCATTGGCATTCAGGGGCAAGGCGTCCAATGACAGCCAGGCGCTCGGCACCATGTACTCCGGCAACTGCTGATGCAGCAGTACGCGGCATTGGTCGTGCAGGGCTGGAGCCTC
Organism: Pseudomonas sp. No.117; assembly: GCF_054558395.1. Classification (NCBI taxonomy): domain Bacteria; kingdom Pseudomonadati; phylum Pseudomonadota; class Gammaproteobacteria; order Pseudomonadales; family Pseudomonadaceae; genus Pseudomonas; species Pseudomonas sp. No.117. The sequence continues at coordinate 396,791 of NZ_BAAJNP010000008.1, read as the reverse complement.
GCGTTCCGAGTCGGCAGGTACCACGTAGGCGACCAGATGACTACCACCCACATTCTCCTGCACCGCCACCACCGCCGCGGCGACCGCCTCTATCTCGCGCAGGCGTGCCTCGATTTCGCCCAGTTCGATCCGAAATCCGCGGATCTTTACCTGTTGATCGATACGGCCGACGTATTCCAGGATGCCATCGGCCCGGTAACGGGCCAGATCGCCGCTGCGATAGCAGCGCTCGCCCGGCACCAGGGCGAAAGGGTCCGGTAGATAGGCCTGGGCCGTGCGTTTGGGATCGCCCAGATAGCCACGCCCCACCCCGGTACCGGCGATGTAGAGTTCGCCGATGGCGCCGGGCGGGACAGGCAACAGGTCATCGTCCAGGGCCAGGACGCCGTTGTTGTCGGTGGCGCGGCCGATGGGCAGACAGGCGCCCCGCGTCGCCGCCTCGTCCACCTGGCACAGCGCGACGTCATCCGAGCACTCTGCCGGTCCATAGGCGTTGACCAGAGCGATCTGTGGATAGCGCTGGAGCCAGCGCCGCGCTAGTTCCGGGGGCATGGCTTCGCCGGTGGGCAACAGCCAGCGCAGTCGCCCAAGATCGGCGAGGTCTTCGGCGACCAGGCCCTGGATCAGCGAAGGCACGCTTTCCAGCACCGTCACCCCCCGGGCCGCGACGGCTTGGAGCAGTGCCCGAGGATCGTGGGCGATGACGTTGGGCAGGATTTCGGTGCAGCCACCGAATAGGGGGGCGGCCAGAAATTGCCAGACGGAGATGTCGAAGCTTTGGGAAGCGGTCTGGGCGATGGCGTCATCCGTGCCCAGGTTCAGGTAGGGCACCTTGCTCAACTGGTTGTTGAGCATACCGGCCTGCTCGACCATCACCCCCTTGGGCGTCCCGGTGGAACCGGAGGTGTAGATCACGTAGGCCAGGTGGTGCGGCCCGCTGGCGACGACGGGTCGGACATTGCCGTCATCGCGGGAAGCCAAGGTCGTCCAGTCCAGCAGCTGCGGACGGTGATCGCTCGGCAGCGCTGCCAGCAGTTGGCGAGCCCGCTCACGACAATCGTCGGTGCAGATCAGCACGGGGACCCGTGCCAGTCGCAGCAGATCGGTCAACCGCGCCTCCGGCAGGTGTGGATCCAACGGCACGTAGCCGGCGCCGGCCTTGAAGGTGCCAATCATCAGGGCGAGCAGTTCGAGATCGCGCTCAGCGAGCAAGGCGACGCCAGTGTCAGGTGTGACGTCCACCGCCAACAAGCCATGGGCCACCCGATTGGCCTGAACATCCAGTTCTCGATAGCTCCAGGCCCGCGTGCCACAGCGCGCGGCAAGGCGCTCGCCCATGACGTCTACCTGCGCCTCGAACAGCGCTGCGTAGCCCTGATTCAACGGATAGTCGCGCAGGCTGTCGCGGCGCTCCGCCTGCAACTGCCGCAGGTATTCAGGCGCTGCCAGGGGCAGGTCGGCGACATCGCCGTAGAAGCCCTCGCCCAGCGCCACCAGCAACCGGGCGAAATCGGCCAGCAGCCGCTCGACGGTGGTCGCCTCCAGGAAGCGACGGTCATAGGACAGGTGCAGACCCAAGGCATCGCCTGGATAGACCACCACGGTCAGCGGGTAGTTGGTATGGGTGCGGGCGGTATCGGCGCGGGCACTGAGCGCCTGGGCTCCCTGGGTGACCGTACGCTCCAAAGGGGCGTTTTCGTAAACGAACAGGCTGTCGAACAGCGGCTGACCGCGCTCCAGTTCGCTGCAGGCCTGGATATCGACCAGTGCCAGGTGCTCGTGCTCACGTAACGCGAGGTTCTGGGCGAGCAAGGCGCGCAGCCAGTCACTGACCGACATGGCGTGACCGGCGACCGGGAGGCGGACCCGCAGCGGAATGCTGTTGATGAACAGTCCTACCGTATCCTGCATCTCCGGACGGCTCACCGGACGACCGGCCACGGTGACGCCGAACAGCACGTCATGGCGACCGCTGTAGCAGCGCAGTACCAGCGCCCAGGCCGCCTGAGCGAGCGTATTGACCGTAAGGCCATGGCGTTGCGCGAGTTGCTGCAGGGCCCGCCCCTGCGCGGGCGTCAGATCGCGGTAGCGGTCGTCGATGTCGGACAAGCCACCCTGGCGAGTGATAGGGCGGTCGAAGGGCAAGGGCGTTGGCTCCTCGAAGCCCTGCAGCTCCGCTGTCCAGGCTGAGATGGCGGCCGTCTTGCCCTGCTCCTGCAGCCAGACGAGGAAATCCCGGTAGCGCGCTGCCGGCGGCAGCGCCTCAGTACCACGGTAGAGCTGGAAGAAATCCTGCAGCAGCAGGGAGCGACACCAAGCATCGATGAGGATGTGGTGATTGCTAAGGATGAACCAGTATTGCGCCGGCCCACGGCGGATCAGGCGCAAGGCGAAGGGTGGACGTTGTAGCAGGTCGAAGCCCTGCTGCCGGTCGGTAGCCAGCAAGACCTGCAAGTCTTTTTCATGATGCTCCGCCGGTCGCTCACTCCAGTCGTGATAGCTGAGTCGGACTGGCGCCTGGCGGTGGATTATCTGGTAGGCGCTACCCTGATCGTCCAATGCGAAGGACGCTCGCAAGGCATCGTGGCGCTGGATCACCGCGTTCCAGGCCGCCTCGAAGCGGTCGACCTCGACGTCGCTATCGATGACATAGCGGTCCTGCATGAAGTAAATCCCCGAATGAGGCTCCATGAGGGTATGGACCAGCAGGCCCTCCTGCATGGGCGACAACGGGTAGAGATCCTCGATCTCACGGAACGGCAAGGGCAAGGCGTCCAGCTGTGCCTGGCGCAACGTCAGCAAAGGAAAGTCTGAAGGCGTCACCCCGCCTTGGCGCGGATCGCTGCAATGCTCGATCACCGCCTCCAGCTCCATACGGAAAGCCTCCACCAAGTCCTGGATGTCCGCCTCGGCGAACATGGCGCGGCTGAAGCCCCACTGCAGGCTGAGCTGCCCGCCATAGACCTGGCCTTCCACGGTCAGCCAGTTAGCCAGGGGGGCGCCAGGATCCTGGGCCGCACCGGTGCCTTCCGTGGCGGGTACCAACAGGGCGTCTTCGCCGAATTGGCCATCAAAGCGGCCCAGATAGTTGAAGGTGATGCGTGGCTGCGGCAGCGCGCCCAGGCGGTCGGCGACCTCGGCGCCGGCGAGATGGCGCAACTGGCCGTAGCCGATGCCCTTGTCCGGTACCGCACGCAGCTGTTCCTTGATCGCCTTGATCGAGGCGCCCAGCTCCTCGGCTGCCGTCAGGCGCACCGGATACAGGCTGGTGAACCAGCCTACGGTACGGCTGAGGTCGAGACCGCCGGTTTCCTCGCGACCATGGCCTTCAAGTTCCACCAGCAGGCTGTCCGTGCCGCCCCAGCGGCAGGCCGCCCGGGTCAGGGCGGTAAGCAGCAGGTCGTTGACCTGGGTGCGATAGGCCGCGGGGGCTTCCTGCAGCAGGCGGCGGGTGCGCTCGGCGTCGAGGGTCAGCTCCAGCTTGATTTGTTGCCGGTATTCCAGAGTGCCCTGGGGATCGGCGCCCGGCAGCGTGGTCGCCGCCCCTTCCAGCTGGGACTGCCAGTAAGGTAGCTCCTCCAGGCGCTGTATCGCCTGGGCGTGCTGTGCGGCGGTCCAGGCCTGGTAGGCGCTGGTGCGCGGCCCCAGGTCGACAGTGGCATCGACGTAGAGGCGCTGCAGGTCTTCCAGCAGGATGCGCCAGGAGACGCCATCCACGACCAGGTGGTGGATGGCCAGCAGCAGCCGTTGACTTCCATCGGCCAGCTCCACCAGCAGGGCGCGAAGCAGCGGCCCTTGGGTCAGGTCGAGACTGCGCTGGGCCTCTTCGCACAGGGCTAGTAGAGCTTCGGGCGAATCCACGCGACGCTGCCAGAGCACCTCGCCTGCCGCCTCGGCATAGGCCTGGCGCCACTGGCCATCCGCTTCGTGGAATCTCAGGCGCAAGGCATCGTGATGGCCCAGCAGCCGCGCCAAGGCCGCGGTCAGCCGTGAGGCATCCAGAGGCTCGCGCGCTTGCAACAGCAGGGACTGGTTCCAGTGCGTGCGATTCGGAATAGATCGCGCGAAGAAGGCCGCCTGTACCGGGGCCAAAGCCACTTTGCCCCGCGCCGGGCCCTGTGCCGACTCACTAACCAGAGGTTTGGCCACCTGGGCAAGGGCACGCAAGGTTTGGTATTGGAAGAGATCGCGGGGGCTCAACTGCAGGCCCAGGCGGCGTGCCCGGCTGACCACCTGGATGGCGACGATGGAATCGCCACCCAGGGCGAAGAAATTATCGTCCAGCCCTACTTGAATCACCCCCAACAGGTCTTGCCAGATAGCGGCGAGGGTTATCTCGGCGGGCGTCGCGGGTGCCTGGTAGGTCAGCTTCGGCGTGGCGTCCGGTCGGGGTAAGGCCCGGCGTTCCAGCTTCCCGTTGGGGCTCAACGGCATCTGCTCCAGCGCCAGCCACAGCGTCGGTACCATGAACTCCGGCAAGCTCTGCGCCAGGTGTGTCGCCAGAGCCTGCTGCCAACTCTCAGTTTCTCGGTGCAGCACCACGTAGCCCACCAGTTGGCGACCGTCCAGCGCCAGCACCGCCGCCTCGCGCACCGTTTCATGCTCCAGCAGACGTGCCTCGATCTCGCCCAGCTCGATGCGCAGGCCACGCAGCTTGACCTGATGGTCGACCCGCCCGGCGTACTCGATCACGCCATCCGGCCGCTGCCGCGCCAAGTCGCCCGTGCGGTACAGCCGTTCATCCGTACCAAAGGGATTGGCCACGAAACGCTCAGCGGTCAACCCCGCGCAACGCTGGTAGCCACGCCCCAGGCCGACGCCACTCAGGTACAGCTCGCCCAGAGCGCCGACCGGTACCGGTTCCAGGTTGGTATTCAGGACCAGGCAACCCAGGTTGGCGATGGGACGCCCGATGGGCACGGTATCGCGCCCTTCCGCCACACAGGTCCAGTGAGTGACGTCGATAGCCGCCTCGGTCGGACCGTAGAGGTTGTAGAGACGGGTCATGGGCAACTTAGCGAATACCTGCTGCTGGGTGTCCACTGGCAAGGCTTCGCCGCTGCAGACCAGACGCGCAAGGCTGGTGCAGGCGCTGACGCCCGGGTCCTGCAGGAAAGCCTGTAGCATCGAGGGAACGAAGTGCAGCGTCGTGATGCCCTCGCGACCGATCAGCTCGATCAGCCGGGCGGGGTCGCGGTGGTCGCCGGGGGCGGCCACCACCAGCCGGGCGCCGGTCATCAGCGGCCAGAAGAACTCCCAGACCGAGACATCGAAGCTGAAGGGGGTCTTCTGCAGCACGGCATCCTCCGCGCCCAACTCATAGGCCTCCTGCATCCAGCACAGACGATTGGTCAGGGCGCGATGGCGATTGCCGGCGCCCTTGGGCTGGCCGGTGGAGCCAGAGGTGTAGAGCACATAGGCCAGGTTGTCGCCATCCAGCGCAACCTCGGGATCCGTCTCGGGCTGGTGCTCCAACCAGTCGCCATCCTGATCCAGATCCAGGCGCTGCACGCCCTCGATCGCGGGCAACTCCAGGTGAGACTGGGCCAGCAGCAGCCTTATCCCGCTATCCGCCAACAGAAAATCCAGGCGCCGCCGCGGGTAGTCCGGGTCCAGCGGCACATAGGCACCACCGGCCTTGAGCACCGCCAACAGGCCTACTACCAGCTCCACCGAGCGCTCCAGGGCGACGCCCACCAGCACCTCGGGACCAACGCCGCGCTCGATCAGGGCATGGGCCAGGCGATTGGCTCGGCGATTCAGCTCGGCATAGCTCAGCCGTTGCGCCCCAAAGACCAGCGCAGGCGCCTCGGGCACATGGCGGACCTGGGCTTCGAACAGCCGGTGTACCGGCTGCTCCAGCGGATAGTCACGCTGGGTGGCGTTCCAGTCGTGCAGCTGCTGGGTCCGCTCGATGGGCGTCAGCAGCGGCAAGGCATCGAGCATCTGCCGCGGATCGGCGGCCATGGCTGCCAGGAGCGTTAGCCAATGGCGAGCCATACGCTCAATGCGTGAACGCTCGAAGAGATCGCTGGCGTAAGTCAGGGCCGCACGTAGCTGGCCGCCTTGTTCGTAGGTATCCAGCGCCAGGTCGAACTGGGTGGTGCGGCCCTGCCCCTCCAGGGGCGCGAAGCTGAGGCCATCGACGCTGGGCAGCGTCCGCAGATCCGCCACCTGGGGCTGGTGGTTGTAGAGCGCCTGGAACAGCGGGCCGTGGCTGAGCGAGCGCTCCACTCCCAAGGCCTCCACCAACTGCTCGAACGGCAGGTCCTGATGGTCCTGGGCGCCTAGTACGGTCTGGCGCACCTCGACTAGAAAGTCGGCCACGCTGAGCCCGGCACGGGGCCGCCCGCAAAGCACCTGGGTGTTGACGAACAGGCCGATCAGCCCTTCCACCTCCTGACGGTTGCGGTTGGCGACCGGCGAGCCGACGCGGATCTCGGCCGCGCCGCTGTAGCGGTACAGCAGGATCTGGAAACTGGCCAGCAGCCACATGAACAGACTCTGCTCGCCCTCCTGCGCCCGGGCGCGCAAGGCGGCGGCAAGCTCCACAGGAACGTCCAGCTCCAGACGCTCGCCTCGATAGCTGGGCAGCGGCGGCCGTGGCCGGTCGCTGGGCAGTGCCAGTACCGGATGGCTGTCGCCGAGTTGCGCGCGCCAATAGTCCAGCTGGCGTTCGCCCTCCCCCGCCTCCAGCCAGCGGCGCTGCCAGAGGGCGTAGTCCACATAGGCCACCGGCAGGACAGCGAGGTCCGGCTGCCGGCCGTGATGCAGGGCCGCGTAGGCGTGCAGCAGTTCGTCTATGAGCAGGTTCATCGACCAGCCATCGGCGACGATGTGGTGCAGGGTCAGCAATAGCACATGGCGTTCGGCCTCCAGGCGCAACAGGCGCCAACGCAGCAACGGCCCGACTTCCAGGTCGAAGGGTGCCCGCGCCTCGGCAGCGGCGCGGGCACGCACCTCGCCTTCACGCTCGGCAGCCGGCACCTCTTCCAGGCTCTCCTGTTGCAATTCGGGCAGGCTGTCGCTGATGACCTGACGGGGTTCGCCGTCGGCCTCGCAGATGAATAGGGTACGCAAGGTCGGATGGCGCTCCACCAGCAGGGTGCAGGCAGCCTCGAGGGATTGGTGATCCAAGGGGCCATTCAGACGCACCGCTCCAGGCAGGTTGTAGGCAGCGCTCTCCGGTTCCAATTGCCAGAGCAGCCACATGCGCCGCTGGGCATAGGAGAGGACGTCTCGATCTGCCGTCTCAACCCCTGCCGGGATAGGGAAGAGGCGAAAGTCCACGCCCTCCTCGTGCAGGGAGGCGAGGAACAGACGGCGTTTCTCCAAAGGGAGCTGGATGAAGCGGCGGGCCAGGGCGAGGGAGTGTTCGGCGTTCATCTATCTCTGTTTCCGTGCGCGTGGGCAGCGGGCACCTGGGTGCCCGGTCGTCTCAAGAGAACGGATGGGTGGAGATGAAAATTAATTGCATCGGCGTATCGATAACACCGGGGCGGAAATACCCTTAGGCGAATGCGTCCTGGGCTTGCAACTGGCTAAGCACATCCGCCAGACGCGCCAACACCGCAGCCTGTTCGCTATGGATGAAGAAATGCCCGCCAGCGAACCAGTCCAGCTGGAAAAGGCCACGGGTCTGCTTGGCCCAGGCCTGCAACTGTGCGGGAGTGGCCTGGTCCTCGCGTCCACCCCAGACCCACAAGGGACAGTCCAGCACCGGTCGAGATCGCGGGCGATGACTGCCGCAGAGCAGAAAGTCCGCGCGCAGGACCGGTAGCGTCAGCGCCATGAGTTCGGGATTGGCCAGCACTTCCTCCGGCGTGCCGCCACGGTGACGCAGGTCGGCGATCAACTCCTCATCGCTCTTGGGCCGACTCAGGTCACGGTCGTAGTCGTCACGGTCGGTGGGCGCCGCAGTGCCCGAGGCGATCAGCCCGCAAGGTGGAGCCCCCCGCTCGGTCAACAGCTGCGCAACTTCGTTGGCCAGCAAAGAGCCCAGACTATGGCCGAGCAATACATAGGGCTGCCGAGCCCGCGGCAGGAGTTCCTGAGCCAGTTGGGTGGTCAGGCGCGCGAAATCGGTCTGCAGGGGCTCACCCAGGCGGCTGCCGCGTCCGGGCAGTTCCACGGGGCAGAGCTCCAGCTCGGGCGGCAGCTGCCGGCGCCAGCGCAGATAGGCCAAGGCGCTGGCACCGGAGTACGGCAGGCAGAATAGCCGCACCTAGGAGGCCTGTTTGTCCATGTGCTGGCGCAGGCTCAGCGGACGCATGTCGGTCCAGACTTCTTCGATGTAGGCCAGGCACTCAGCCTTGAAGCCACGCTTGCCGGCGTCACGCCAACCATTGGGAATGGTCTTGTAGCTCGGCCAGATGGAGTATTGCTCTTCGTGGTTCACCACCACGGTGAATTCGATGTCGTCGCGGTCGAAGACGGAGGTCATGACGGTTTCCTTGGTTGGAGAGTGAAGTTAGTGCGCAGCCCGCACCGCGGCGGCGAAACGCTCGGCCACGGTGTCGATTTGCGCAGGGGTGATGATGAGCGGCGGCAGGAAGCGCACTACGGCACCGTGGCGGCCGCCGAGTTCGAGGATCAGCCCACGGCGCAGGCATTCGCGCTGGATGCGCGCAGCCCGAGCGCCATCGGCCGGCGGATGCCCTTGGGCGTCAGGAGTGCCGGTCGGATCGACGATCTCCACACCGAGCATCAAGCCGCGGCCACGAATATCGCCCAGCTGCGGCTGATCGCGCTGCAAGGCGGTCAGGTGACCGGCCAGGCGTTCACCCATCGCCGCGACGTGGTTGGGGATGTCATGGTCCTGCAGGTAGCGGATCACTGCGGAGCCAGCCGCCATGGCCATCTGGTTGCCGCGGAAGGTGCCGGCATGGGCGCCGGGCTTCCAGGTGTCCAGCGCCTCACGGTAGACCATCACCGCCAGCGGCAGGCTGCCACCGATGGCCTTGGACAGCACCACCACATCCGGGGTGATACCGGCGTGCTCGAAGGCGAACATCCGTCCGGTACGGGCGAAGCCGCTCTGGATCTCGTCGACGATCAAGGCGACCCCGGCCGCGGCGGTGATGCGGCGCAGGCCGCGCAGCCAGTCGAGATCGGCGGGAATCACCCCGCCCTCGCCCTGCACCACCTCGACGATCACCGCCGCCGGACGCTGCACGCCGGCCTCGGGATCGTTCAGCAGGTTCTCCAGGTAGTGCAGATGGGTGCGCACGGCGGCGCTGCCGCCCTGACCGAAGGGGCAGCGATAGTCGTAGGGATAGGGCAGGAACTGCACCCCCTGGCTGACCAGGCTGCCCAGCGGCTGCTTGGGCGCCAGGCTGCCCATGAGGCTCAGGGCGCCCTGGCTCATGCCGTGGTAGCCACCCTGGAAGGCCAGCACCGTGCTGCGCCCGCTGGCGGTGCGCACCAGCTTGAGCGCTGCTTCCACGGCGTCGGTGCCGGTGGGGCCACAGAATTGAATACGCGCATCCCGGGCGAAGTCGGCCGGTAGCAGCGCGAAGAGATCCTGGACGAAGCGATCCTTGACCGGAGTGGTCAGGTCGAGGGTGTGCAAGGGCAACTCGTCATCAAGCACCGTTCGGATGGCGTCGATCACTACCGGATGGTTGTGGCCCAGCGCCAGGGTGCCGGCCCCGGCCAGGCAATCGATGAACAGTCGCCCCTCGACGTCCTCCACCTCGATCCCGCGGGCGCGCTTGAGCGCCAGGGGCAATCGCCGTGGATAGCTGCGCGCGTTGGATTCCTGAGCGCTTTGCCGCGCCAGCAAGGGATGATCGGCGAAGCTGTACAGCGCCTCGGCAGCGGAAGCGACGATGGGATCGGCAGCGGACATCGGGATGGCCCTCGAAGATAAGGTTATAGAGCAAACGGTTGGCGGGCCGGCGGATTTAGCGATGAGCCGGCCTAGCCTTCACAGCAATTCCAGGCGCGACATCAGGTCGCCGAGCCGCTCGGCCTGCTCGGCGCCCAGCGCCGCCTGACCCTCGCGCTCCAGGTATTCGGCCAGGGCGCGCACCGTGCTGCACTCGAACATCGCCCGCAGCGGCAGCGTGCGCCTGAGGCTCTGCTGCACCCGCGAGGCGATTTGCGTCGCCAGCAGCGAGTGACCGCCCAACTCGAAGAAGTTGTCCGTCACCCCTACCCGTTCGAGCTTGAGCACCTCGGCCCAGATGGCGGCCAGATCACGCTCCAGCTCAGTGGCGGGCTCGACCTGGACACGCCGGGCGGCGCCTGCTGCACTGGGCGTGGGCAATGCCCGCCGGTCGAGCTTGCCGTTGGCATTGCGTGGCAGCCGCTCCAGAAGCAGCCACTGCATCGGGACCATGTAGTCGGGTAATACCCGGCGCAACGCGTCGCGCAACTGGCCAAACCAGTCTTGCCCGCTGTACCCGGGCTCAGCCGCCACCAGATAGCCCTGGAGATAGGGGCCATAGGGTCCCTGGCAGACCGCCACGGCCGCCTCGCGCACCGAAGGCTGGCTATGCAACTGGGCCTCGATCTCCCCCAGCTCGATACGCAAGCCACGCAACTTGACCTGATGATCGCGGCGGCCCACGTACTCCAGTAGGCCATCGGCCCGCCGCCGTGCCAGGTCACCGGTGCGATAAAGCCGCTCGCCTGGCGTACCCCAGGGGTGCGGTACGAAGGTCAAGGCCGTGCGCTGTGGGTCGCCCAGGTAACCCCGCCCTACCCCGATGCCCGCCACGCACAATTCACCGGTGGCACCCAGAGGCACCAGACCCTGGGCGCCGAGCAGGTACAGCCGGTTGTTATCGGTGGGTGCGCCGATGGGCAGGTAACTACCGGTGGTATCGGCAGCTTTCACCTGGTGGAAGGCGACATCATCGGCGCACTCGGCCGGACCGTAGGCATTCACCAAGCCGCATTGCGGATAGCGCTCCAGCCACTGTCGTGCCAGCACCGGCGGCATGGCTTCACCGGTGGGCAACAACCAGCGCAGGCCGCTGGGCAGCGGTCTTCCGGTCTCCAACAGGCCCTGAATCAGCGCCGGGACGCTTTCCAGCACGGTGATGCCCTGCATCGCCACCTGGTCCAGCAGCGCGGCGGGATCATGGGCCTGGGCGTTGGGCACGATCACCGTACGCCCGCCGAACAGCGGTGCGGCGAGGAATTGCCAGACCGAGATGTCGAAGCTCTGGGAAGCGGTCTGGGCGATGGCGTCCCGCGCATCCAGACCCAGATAGGGCACCTTGCTCAGCTGGTTGTTGAGCATGCCCGCCTGCTCCACCATCACCCCCTTGGGCGTGCCGGTGGAGCCTGAGGTGTAGATGATGTAGGCCAGGTGTTGCGGACCGCTGTAGATCCCCAGATCGTCGACCGGACCGTTCGCGGCCTGGATCTCCTCCCACACCAGCAGCCGCGGCCGCCCGACGCAGGCCAGTTGCTCAAGCAGGCCCTCGGCCTGGTCGCGACAGCCAGCGCTGCAAACCAATACCCTGGCCCGACTGAGCGCCAGGATATGAGCGAGCCGCTCATTGGGATGCGCCGGGTCCAGGGGCAGATAGCCGGCGCCGGCCTTGAAGCTGCCGATCAGCATGCCCAGCAGGGGCAGGTCACGCTCGGCCAGTAGCGCCACGGAGTCGTCGAACCCGACACCTAGTACCCGCAGCCGGTGGCCGAGGCGATTGGCCTGGAGGTTCAGCTCGGCATAGCTCAGGGCATGCGGCCCGCATTGGGCGGCGATGCGCTGCGGATGGGCCGCGACCTGCGCCTCGAACAGCCGGACATAACCCTGGTCGAGGGGATAGTCGCGGGCACTGGCATTACAGTGCTCCAAGAGGAAAGCGTGCTCGGCAGGATCTTCGAGCGCCAGCTCGGCGAAGCGCCCTTCGATACCCGCCGCCACAGCCAGCAGCAGCCGGCGGAAGTCGGCCAGCAGGCGCTCGATAGTCCGGGCATCGAAGTAGCGCCGGTCGTAGGACAGGTGCAGACCCAGGTCATCGCCGGGATAGCAGACCACCGTCAACGGGAAGTTGGTGTGGGTACGCCCGGAGTCCGAAGTGGCCCTGAGCCCCTGGGCGCGGTCCAGCACCGCGGCGTCCACAGGGGCATTCTCGAAGACGAAGAGACTGTCGAACAGCGGTTGCCCCTTGGGCACCTCGCTCGCCTCCTGGATCTCCACCAATGGCAGGTACTCATGCTCGCGCAGCGCCAGGTTGGCTTCCAGCAAGGCGCGCAGCCAGGCCAGTACCGAGGTATCGGGCGCGACGCCCGGCAACCGTACCCGCAGCGGTACGCTGTTGATGAACAGACCAACGGTACGCTGCATCTCCGGCTGGTCCAGGGGGCGACCGGCGACGGTCACGCCGAACAGCAGGTCGTCGTCGCCACTGTAACGATGCAGGACCAGGGCCCAGGCGGCCTGGGCCAGGGTATTGACGGTGAGACCATGGCGTTGCGCCAACTCACGCAGGCGCGCGCCCTCGGTCGGCGCCAGGCGTAGTTGACGATCCCCTACCTGCATACCGCCATCCGCTCCGGCGTGCTCGCGCAGCGGCGGCCGGTCGCAGGGCAGCTCGGTGGGTCGCTCCAAGCCCGCCAGGTTGGCACGCCACCACGCGCGGGAGCGCTCGTGATCCTGGCGTTGCAGCCAGGCGATGTAATCGCGGTAACGCGGCGCAGGTGCCAGCGCTGGTGCCCGTCCCTCGCCCAGGGCAGTGTAGATGTCCAGGAAGTCACTCATCAGCAGGCCGCGGCACCAGGCATCGATGAGGATGTGATGGTTGCTCATGATGAACCAGTAACGTGCCTCGGCTATGCGGATCAGCCGGAGGTGGAACGGCGGTCGTTCGAGCAGGGCAAAACCGGCCAGCCGTTCCCGCTCCAGCAACTCGTGCAGACTCAGCTCCTGGGTCTCTGCGTTACGTCCGCGCCAGTCGAGTACCTCCACGTCCAAGGCTTCAGGTCGCTGGATGACCTGCAGCATGGTCTCCCCCGAATTCCAGACGAAGGACGCCCGCAGCGCTTCATGGCGCGCCACCACTGCCGACCAGGCCTGAGCGAAACGCTCGTGGTCCAGGGCGCTGTCGATGCGGTAGCGGTCCTGCATGAAATAGAGCCCCTGGCCAGGCTCGAGCAGGGTGTGCAGCAGCAGCCCTTCCTGCATGGGCGTCAGCGGATAGATATCCTCGATGCGCCGGGCCGGTACGGCCAGGGCATCCAGCTGCGCCTGGCTGAGACGCGCCAGTGGGAAGTCGGTCGGGCTGCAGCCGCCCGAGCGACCGTCCAGGCAGTGCTCCACCAGCAACGCCAGCTCGGCATTAAAGGCGTCGGCCAAGGCCGCCACGCTGTCTTGGTCGAACTGCTCGCGACTGTAGGTCCAGCGTATGCCCAGGCGCCCTTCCTGCACCTGGCAATCGATGGCGAGAGGGGTGGGCAGAGGCGCGTCGGGATCATGCAAGGCGCCCAGGGGACCGGCCGCTGGGGTGAACAGGCTGTCTTCGGTAAAGCTCTGGTCGAACTGGCCCAGGTAGTTGAAGGAGATGGCCGCTTCGGGCAACGCCGCACAGGCCGCCCGCAGGCCAGGCTCCGCCAGGTAGCGCAGGACGCCATAGCCGAGACCCTTGTGGGGTACCGCACGCAGTTGGGTCTTGATCGCCTGGATGGTCGCGCCGAGGCCCTCCGCCGGCATCAGCCGTACTGGATAGGCTGCGGTGAACCAGCCGACGCTACGCGTCAGATCCAGGTCATCGAACAAGGCCTCACGGCCATGGCCCTCCAGCTGTACCGGCACGGTCGGCGCCTCCAGCCACCGGCACAGCACTCGCGCCAGGGCACTGAGCAATAGATCGTTGACCTGAGTGCGATAGGCCGCCGGCGCTTCCTGCAGCAATTGCCGGGTCAAGTCAGTGTCCAGCGTCTGGCTGACCTGGGCGGCATCCGCTGCTCGGGCACTACCCGTAGGCCGGTCGTACTTGAGCGATGGCGTGGTCGTACCCAGTTGCTCGCGCCACAGCGCCAGCTCCTCGCGCAGGGACTCACTCTGGGCATAGTCGTGGAGCCGCGCCGCCCAGTCGCTCGGCGGGCTGGTGCGCGCCGGCAGCGTCTGGCCGCGGTAGGCCCGCTGCAGATCCTCCAGCAGGATGCGCCAGGACACACCATCCACCACCAGGTGATGACAGGCCAGCAAAAGGCGTTGGCGGGTGCCGGGACCCTCCACCAACACCGCCCGCAGCAGCGGTCCCGCAGCCAGATCGAGGCTCCTCTGGGCGCTTTCACACAGTGCCAGGCACTCTTCCTCGCTGGCGACTTGGCGCTGCCAGAGCAACTCATCGCTTACCGAGGCCGCGTAGGCGGCGTGCCAAACAGCTCCTTCCCGCACATATCTCAGGCGCAGGGCGTCATGATGCGCCGCCAGCGTCTGCAGGGCTTCAGCCAGGCGCGCAGCATCCAGCACCTCACGAGGGATGAGCAGCACCGCCTGGTTCCAGTGGTCCGGCTTGGTTAGGGATTGCTCCAGGAACCACTGCTGGATCGGCGTCGGCAGGCTCGTCCCTTGTGCAGGCCCGCTGACAGCTACCGTCTTGGGCTGCTGGCGGGTGACGGCGGCGAGACGCCGCACCGTCTGGTGTTGGAAGACATCGCGGGGGGTGAAATGCAGATCGCGCTCGCGTGCCCGGCTGACCAGTTGAATGGACAGGATCGAATCGCCGCCACGCTCGAAGAAGTTGTCCTCTACGCCCACTGAAGGCACCTGCAGCACCTGGGCCCATACCTCGGCCAGGGTCGCCTCCAGAACCGAGGCTGGCGAGACCTCGGCCGTCTGCGCGACCGGCGCTGGCAGCGACTGGCGATCCAGCTTGCCATTGGCGGTCAGCGGCAAGGCCGGCAAGACTACCCACAGCGCTGGGATCATATAGTCGGGTAGCGACTCGGCAAGGCGACTGCGCAGGCGGGCGACCCAGTCCGACTCGGCACCGGCAGTCGCTGCCGAGCTCCCAAGATAGGCCACCAGTTGCTTGCCCGCCGGCCCATCCAGCGCCAGTACCACGGCCTCGTCGACCCCGGGTTGCTCACGCAAGCGCGCCTCGATCTCGCCCAGCTCGATGCGGAAGCCTCGTATCTTTACCTGATGATCCAGGCGCCCGACGTATTCCAGCTGCCCATCGGCGAGCAGGCGTACCCGGTCGCCGCTGCGGTACAGTCGGCCACCATCGGCAGCGAAGGGATCGGGCACGAAGCGCTCGGCGGTGAGACCGGGGCGCTGGTGATAGCCCTGCGCCAGGCAGGCTCCGCCCAGATAGAGCTCACCCAGGGCACCTTCCGGCAGCAGCGCTAGGTGGGCATCCAGCACCGCCGCACGGCGAGCGCCTAGCAAACGGCCGATGGGTACGCTGGCAACGTCGGTCGGCAAGGCGTCCGGTGCCACGGCGGCCAGTGGCATGACCACGGTTTCCGTCGGCCCATAGGCATTGAAGAAGACTGCTGGCACGAAGCCGCGACGGATGCGCTGCAGGTGCTCGCCGGTCAGGGCCTCACCGCCGGTGATGCACAGCCGCACCGGCAGGTGCCGCCCTTGCCCCGCCAGCCACTGGCCGAGTCCGGCGCCATAGCTGGGGGTGAAGCCCAGGATGGTCACCTGCTCCTCTTCGATCAGCGCGCAGATACTTTCCGGGTCCCACTGCCCCTGAACCCGCAGCACCACCCGGGCGCCACAGAACAAGGGGGTGAGCAGCCGCTCGCTGGCGGCGTCGAAGTTGATCGAGTAGAAGTGCAGCTCGCAATCGTCCTCGCGCAAGCCGAAGCGCGCGATCACCGCCTGGCAGTGATCGGCGATCTCGCCATGAGCCACCACCACGCCCTTGGGCTGGCCGGTGGAGCCGGAGGTGTAGATCACATAGGCGGGCAGCGCTGGATGACTGAGGCCCACGACCGGGGTCGCCACGAAGTTATCCAACTCGACGGAGGCAGGATCCAGCCAGCCCTCGATCAGGCTGGCGGGTAAGGGCTCCAGGCGTTCGCGCAAGGCTGCGTTGCCCAGTACCAGCCGCACGCCGCTGTCCGCCAGTAGATAGCTCAGGCGCTCCACCGGATACTCCGGGTCCAGCGGGACATAGGCGGCGCCGGCCTTGAGAATGGCCAGTAGGCCGTACACCAGGTCCAGCGAGCGCGGCAGACCCAAGCCAATGCGCATCCCAGGTCGCACGCCCCGGTCGATCAGGGCCCGGGCCAGACGATTGGCTCGGGCATCCAGCTCGGCATAGGTCAGGGTCTCGCCAGCGAAGGTCAAGGCCGCCGCCTCTGGCGTGGCGACCACCTGGCGAGCGAACAGCGCATCCAGGGTAGTGGCCGGACGAGACACTTCGCCGGACAGCTGGGCCAACTGGGCTGCACGCTCCTGGGCGCTGAGCAATGGCAGATCGCATAGGCGCTGCTGAGGATCGCCCTGCAGGGCTTCCAGCAATGCCTGCCAATGGTCGGCCATCGCCGAGATTCGCGGCTCGTCGAAGAGATCCTGGCTGTAGGTCAGGCAGCAGCCCAGGCGCTCGTCGAAGTCGGTCACCTCCAGGTTGAGATCGAATTTGGTCGCGCGGGCATCGTTGAGCCGGTATTCCACAGTCAGCCCACCCAGGGTGCGGGTCTGCTGGAACGCCCAGCGCTGGACGTTGCACATCACCTGGAACAGCGGGTTGTAGGCCGGGCTGCGCAGCGGCTGCAGGGCCTCCACCAACTGATCGAACGGCAGGTCTTGATGGGCCTGGGCCTCGATCACGGTCTCGCGCACCTGGCTCAGCAACTCGCGGACGGTCATCTGGCCATCGAGGCGGCAACGGAGCACCTGGGTGTTGAGGAAGGCGCCGATCAGCCCCTCGCTTTCCGGGCGGATCCGGTTAGCCACCGGCATGCCGATACGCAGATCGGTCTGACCGCTATAGCGATGCAGCAGCGCGGCCAAGGCAGCGGTGCAGGTCATGAACAGCGTCAGTCCCTGGCGGGCGTTGAAGGCCCTTACCCGTTGCGCGACCTCGGGCGGCAGGCTGAAGCGATGGAGTGCGCCACGATGGCTCTGCACCGGTGGCCGCGGCCGGTCGCTGGGCAGCTCCAGCAGCGGATGCTCGTAGCCCAGTTGCTCGCGCCAGTAATCGAGCTGGCGCACCCGCTCGCCGCCGTCGAGCCACTGGCGCTGCCATTCGCTGTAGTCCAGATACTGCACTGGTAGCGGCACCAAGGGTGACTCACGCTCGTCGAGAAAGGCCTCATACAGCTCGCCCAGCTCCCGGGCGAAGATGTCCATGGCCCAGCCCTCGGTGACGATGTGATGCAGTGTCAGCACCAGGTGATGCTCGCGCTCGGCCTGTTTCACCAATAGCGCGCGCAGCAACGGCCCTCGCTCCAGATCGAAGGGTCGGTGGGCCTCTTCATCGGCCAGCCGCAGCAGCGCTGCCTCGGACTCAGCGGCGGGCAGCCGCGAGTGATCGTGCCACTCCAGAGGCACCAGCAATTCGGCCTGCACCTGCTGGATTGGGGTACCGTCAGGGCTCGGGAACAGGGTTCTCAGAGCCTCGTGGCGTTGGATCAGCGCCTGGAGCGCCGCCTCGAAGCGGGCGATGTCCAGCACCCCGACCAGTCGAGCCATGCCGCCGACGTTGTAGGCCGGGCTACTGGGATCCAGTTGCCAGAGGAACCACATGCGCTGCTGCGAGGGCGACAGCGCCACCGGTCTACGGCGATCGACGGGCAGGATGGGGCCCAGTCGGTCCAGGGCCCCGTTCGCCCGCAGCCTTTCCACCTCGGCGGCGAAACCCGCCAGGGTCGGCTGGGCGAACAGGGTGCGCAGGGACAGATCGACATCGCAGGCCAGCCGGACCCGGGACACGATCTGAGTCGCCAGCAGCGAATGCCCGCCGAGAGCGAAGAAATCGTCTTCAAGGCCGATGGCAGCGATACCCAGCACCTCGCTCCAGATCGCCGCGATCTGCCGTTGCAGGTGCGTCTGAGGTGGAGTGGTCGTGGCGGTCGCGCGGTCCGGCAGCGGCAGCGCCTGGGTATCGAGCTTACCGTTGGGTGTCAGCGGCATGGCATCCAGCACCAGCACCTGGGCCGGTACCAGGTAGTCGGGTAGCTCGGTAGCCAGCGCCTGGCGCAGCTGAGTCGGTTCGAGCGGAGCAACGCCGGCCTGGCAGGTGACGTAGCCGAGCAGCTGCGGGCCACCAGCGGTCTCGCGCAGCGCCACCGCGGCCTGGGCGACGCCCGGCCTAGCCAGCAGGCGTTGGCGAATCTCCCCGGGTTCGATCCGGAAGCCGCGCAGCTTGAGCTGGTCATCGAGACGGCCCAGATAATCCAGGCGACCCTCGGCGTCCCAGCATACTCGGTCGCCGGTGCGGTACAGGCGACCGCCTTCGCCGAACGGATCGGGTACGAAGCGCTCGGCAGTCAGCGCGGGGCGCCCCAGGTAGCCCCGCGCCAGCCCGGCGCCGGCGACGCACAGCTCGCCGGCCACGCGGATCGGCAACAGGTTCAGGTCGCCGTCCAGTACCCGGCAGCGCACGTTGCCCAGCGGCGTGCCGATGGGCACGCGCGGACCGTCATCCACCCGGCAACGCCAATGAGTGGCGTTGATGGTGGTTTCCGTCGGTCCGTAGCGATTGTGCAGGGCCACTGCCGGCAGACGCTTCAGGACCCGGTCGCGCAAAGCCGCCGGCAGAGCTTCTCCGCCGCTGAACAGGCGGCGAAGCGAGGTGCATTCAGCGACGCCTGGCTGGTCGAGGAAGAGTTGCAACAGTGGCGGCACGAAATGCAGCGTGGTGACACCGTGGGCCCGCACCCGTTGCAGCAAGGCCGCCGGGTCGCGTTGCTCACCCGGCGCCGCCAGGACCAGACGAGCACCCGCCAGCAGCGGCCAGAAGGTTTCCCATACCGAGACGTCGAAACCCAGCGGCGCCTTCTGCAAGAGCACGTCGCTGGCATCGAGGGCGTAGGTCGCCTGCATCCAGGTCAGGCGCTGCGCCAGAGCGCCGTGGCTGATGCCGACGCCCTTGGGTCGGCCGGTGGACCCTGAGGTGTAGAGAATATAGGCGAGATGCTCGGGATGCAGGGCCGGTGGCGGCAGAGCGACGTCGTCGCCGGCCACCAGGGCGTCATCCAGGCGCAAGACCTGCACGCCGGTGGGCAGCGTCAGGTGCTGCGCTGGATCGCCCTGGCACAGCAGCAGGGGGGCCGCGCTATCGGTCAGCATGAAGTCCAGCCGATCACGGGGATAGTCGGGATCGAGCGGCACGTAGGCGCTGCCCACCAGGACGATGGCCAGCAACCCTACGACCCGTTCCGGCGAACGCTCCGCGCAGATCGCCACCGGTACGTCGGGACCGGCACCTGCTGCCAACAGCCGCGTCGCCAGGCGTCGCGCGGCGGCGTGCAGGTGCCGATGATCGAGCTGTCCGCCATCCCACTCCAGCGCCTGCCTGTCAGGATGGGCCTGCAAGGCTCGCTCCAGGCCAGCGGGCAAGAGTTCCTCCGGCATCGCGCAGGGCGCTTCGCCCCACAGCAGCACACGCTGACCTTCCGCCTCGGACAACGACGGCAGTTCGCCCACCGGCCGCTCGGGCTCGGCTACCGTCGCCGCCAGGAGCTGCAGATAGGCGTCTGCCAGGCGCTCTATGGCGTCTCTGTCCCAGGCATCGCGGGCGAAATCGAAGTGCAGGCTCAATCGCCCGCGCTCGTCTTCCTCCGTTTGCAGCTGCAATTCGAACTTGGCCTGGCGACTGTGCCATGCAAGGGGTTCAGCCAGCAGCCCGGGCAGGCGCCGCAGGGCGCCGAGTTCGCGCTGCTGATGGTTGAACAGCACCCGGAACAGCTCACGCCCGCCATAGCTTGCGGCCAGGTCGTCATAGGGCAGTGCCTGGTGCGCCTGGGCGTCGAGGGTGAAGTCGCGCACGCGCGCAAGCTGGGCTACGAAGGACTCAGCGGGCTCCAGGCGCAGCGGGAACACCAGGGTATTGATGAAGCAGCCCACCTGGCCGAAGGTGTCGGCCTGGAGCCGATTGGCACTAGGCACGCCCAGGCAGCCAAGGCGCGCGCCTCCATGCCGGTGCAGCAGCAAGCCAAAGGTCGCCAGCAGCCACATGAAGGGGCTGGCACCGCGCGCCTGGGCCGCCTGCCGCAGGCGCTCGGCCAGCTCGACCTCTACTCTTCGGCTCAGACGCTCCGCTGGTGAGACCCGCCGCGCATCCCAGTTGCCGTCGCTCGGCAAACCCAGGGATTCGGGCATCTCCCCTAGCGCCTGGCGCCACCAGGCCAGGTGGCTAGCCTGCCATTCGGCCTGGCGGCTCTCCTGGTCGAGCACGGCCTGTACCGACCGGCACGGCAAGGAGGCCAGCTGCGCGGGTTGGCCGCCACAGGCCTCCGCATACAGCCGGGCGAACTCGTCCATTAACAGATTGAGCGACCACCCGTCAGCCACGATATGGTGCACCGTCAGCCATAACTGCCAGGCATCGTCATCCAGGCGGACCAGGCTGACGCGCAGCAGCGGCCCTTGAACCAGATCGAAGGGCTCGCGGGCCTCGGCATCGCGCCGCTGGCCTAAAGCCCGCTCACGGCCTGCCTCGGGTAGGCTGCGCAAGTCCAGTACCTGCCAGCCATAGGTCGCGCCCGCGTCGATACGCTGCCAGGCTTGGCCGTCCGCCTCGAAAAAGCGGCTACGCAGACTGTCGTGCCGTGCTACCAGGCGGTCCAGAGTGATCTGCAGCGCCTGGGCATCCACTTCCCCACGCAGGCTCAGCCCACCCGGGATGCTATAGGCCGCACCGGCCGGATCGAGCTGCCAGGCCAGCCACAGCCGCCGCTGCGCCGCCGACAGCGGCAAGTGCTCACCGCTCGCGAGCTCTGTAGCGCGCTCGCGGCGCTGCGGACTCGCCGCCACCTGTGCGGCGAAATCGGTGAGCCGGGGCGCCTCGAACAGGGTGCGCAATTCCACGGCCCGTCCCAGGCGACGCTGGGTCTCACCGATCACCTGAGTGGCACTGATGGAGTTGCCGCCCAGCAGGAAGAAGTCCGCCTCCGGCCCCACTGCGACCCCGCCTAGGCAGCTCCGCCAGATATCGGCCAGGACAGTGGTCAATTCCCCTACCTCTCCCGTTGCCGACCTGGCAGCCGTCTCGCCATTCGGGAAGCACGCATAGGGCTGCAGGTCCCCTGACCGCAACTGCGGCCAGCACGCCGAGCGTTGCAGCTTGCCACTGGAGGTCTTGGGCAGGCCGCCCGGCTCCAGCAAGGCGACGAACGCCGGAGCCTGTTGGCAGACCCCGGCAACGGCGCAGCGGATGGCCTCGATCAGTCCCTCGGCCGCCAGGCGTTTGCGCGTGCCGCGACCGATCTCGCAGGCGATGCCGATTCCCTCCTCGTCACCGTCCGGTACCGCGAAGGCGGCGACCCGACCCTCCCGTATCCCTTCCACCGCTGCCTCGATCACCTGTTCCAGATCCTGGGGGTAGAGATTCTGGCCGCGCACGATCAACAGATCCTTGAGTCGACCGGTGACATAGAGCTCATCGCCCTGCAGGGCACCGAGATCCCCCGTGCGCAACCAGCGGATGCCGTCACGCTCGACGAAGGTCGTTGCACTGGCCTCGAGATTACGCCAGTAGCCGACCGCGATGCTCGGCCCACAGGCCCAGATCTCGCCTACCGTACCTCCGGGCAACTCCTCCAGGGTCAAGGGCGCGACGATGCGAACGCCATGGCCCGGCTGAGCCCGGCCACAGCTGATCGCCAGGGCATCGTCACCGGCGGCCAGCGTCCCGGTACTCAACGCGGAGGCCGCGACGGGCAGTACGCCTATGCCTTCCCCACGGCGCCCCCCGGTGACGAACAGCGTCGCCTCGGCCAAGCCGTAGCAGGCAAAGAAGCTGCCAGGTGCGAAGCCGGTGGCGGCGACATGGCCAGCAAAACCCTCGAGGCTGGCCTGGCGAATCGGCTCCGACCCGGAATAGGCCACCCGCCAGCGGGACAGGTCGAGCCCGGCGAGGGCCGAGGAGCTGATCCGTTCGCGACATAGGCGATAGGCGAAGTCCGGGCCGCCGCTGATGGTCCCGCCGTAGGTGCTGATGGCCTCCAACCAGCGCACCGGCCGCTCAAGGAAATAGCGAGGCGACATCAACACGCAGGGAATGCCGCTGTAGATGGGTTGCAGCAGGCCGCCGATCAGGCCCATGTCGTGATACAGCGGCAGCCAGCTGACGATGACGTCGTCAGGACCTATCCCGAAGCCGGCGCGGATCAGCGCTTCGTTGGCCACCAGATTGGCGTGGCTGACCATCACCCCCTTGGGCAGGGACGTGGAGCCCGAGGTGTATTGCAGGAAGGCGATGTCGGTCGCCTCGGGCAAGCTGGCAGTCCAGGCCTCTTCCGCCGAAGGTCCTAGGGTGTCTACCGCCAGCCACGGCACTCCGGCCGGCAGTTCGGCGAGCAGCGCGGTACTGGTCAGCAGCAGTCCCGGCTCGGAATCCTCGATGATGGACAGCAGGCGTCGCTGGTGCTGGGCGTTACCCGAGGTGGGTGGATAGGCCGGCACAGCGATGACTCCGGCGTAGAGACAGCCGAAGAAGGCTGCGACGTAGTCCGGACCACTGTGGAAGACCAGCACGGCACGTTCGCCCGGCACCAGTCGTTCCCTCAGGGCAACGGCAATGGCACGTGCACGGGAATCGAGTTCGCCGTAACTCAGCGTCGTCCCGCCATCGGCCTCCAGAAACCGCAGGGCAAGACCCTCGGCATTGTGTACGGCGCGCTGGCGCAGCGCATGGGACAGGGTGGGAAAGATTTCGGGAGACGGGGACATGCGGAAATCCTGCAGGGTTCGCTACCGGGCTTAGCCACGGTCGGTACAGAACAAACGCATTGCCCTTAGAAAAATTAAGTGGCGCTCGACAAAGCGCGACAAACAGGCCGGCTAGAGCCAAAAGGCATTTGACAATCATTTTCATTTGGAAATAATTTGCACCATCAAAAGGGCACCCGCTGCCAGGCCCACAAGGAACGCGCATGTCAGAGCCTCAGGTTTCCCTCCCTTGCAATACGCCGCTGCTGAAGACCTTCGTCTCCCAGCGCCCGGTACTGGTGAAAGCGGCGACCCGGATCGTCGGCTGTCCGTCCCGCGCCGAGGACGTCGTGCAGGACGCCTATTTCCGCCTCGAGACGGCGCCGCAGATCACCTCCTCGCTCAAGGCCCAGATCGGCTATCTGTTCCAGGTCGTCCGTAATCTGGCCATCGACCACTATCGCAAGAGATCCGTCGAGTCCAAGTACACCAGCCCGCAGGACGATCACGAAGAGGTCGCCACAGTGGCATCCCCTGGTCCGGAAAATACCTACATCGGCCAGCGCACCCTGAATCATCTGGACGCGGCACTCGCCGAGCTACCACAGCGCACTCGGTACGCCTTCGAGATGTATCGCATCCATGGCGTCGCGCAAAAGGACATCGCCAAGGAACTGGGCGTCTCCCCCACCCTGGTCAATTTCATGATTCGCGATGCCCTGGCGCATTGCCACCAGTCGCTGAAGGAGTTTGCATGAGCACTTCGGATCGTCTGCTGATACTTCCGATCTCCTAACTAGATTCGCTTATCGAATGCCATGTTCGATCTCAAAGGCGTCACCTTCGCCATAGCCGAGCGCGTCCTCCTGCATCCCCTTGACCTACGTCTGGAGCCAGGCCGACTTATTGGCCTTATTGGACCGAACGGTTCGGGCAAGTCCACGCTGATCAAATTGTTGGCACGCCAGTACCGACCTACAAGTGGCCAGGTGAGCTTCGATGGCCGCCCGCTCCCGAGGTGGAACACGCGTGAATTCGCACGCAACGTTGCCTACTTGCCCCAAGATCCACCTGCCACAGACGACCTCAGCGTACGTGAGCTGGTCGCCTTCGGACGTTACCCCTGGCACAGAACGCTAAGCCGTTTTAATCGTGAAGATGCTCGCCAAGTTGATCGCGCACTCGACCTAACCGGTACCGAACGCTTCGCCACGCAGCCTTTGGCAACCCTTTCAGGTGGGGAGCGCCAACGCGTGTGGCTGGCCATGCTACTAGCCCAGAACACTCGTTTCCTCCTGCTAGACGAGCCCACTTCCGCCTTGGATATAGCACACCAAATTGAGATGTTGGCTCTGGTTCGGGAGCTTTGCGTGACGCTGCGGTTGGGCGTAGTGGTGGTGTTGCACGAGATCAACATGGCTGCCCGTTATTGCCAGGACCTTATTGCCCTGCGCAACGGTCGGCTTTTGACCCGTGGCACTCCTGAACAACTAATAAAGCCGAAATCGCTAAGCGCCATATATGGCATTGACATGGGCGTTTTGCCGCACCCAGTGGACGGTAGTCCGCTGAGCTACTCACTTTGATGAAACGCCCCTTCGCTACGTGATTGCCCTTTCCCATCTAAGGAAGTCGTCGATGTCACCGCCAGCTCTTGGCTCACGAGAAGTCGCGTTACCGCTGACCAGAAGGCTCCGCCTGGCTATGGCGATTTCCACCACCCAAATCCTTCTTATTAATGTTGGCTTCGCAGCCAAAACCGACAACGACTATCTTCAGCTATTTACCACTAGCTTTGCAGAGCATCCCCTTCCCGAAGATCCGAGACAGCGAGCATTCGGTCATAAAGCGCACCCGCAGGATAATAGTTACTCCACAAGCGACCTACTACCCTCCCTGGCACTCCTACAGGCCTGGACCGAGGGCCACCCCGTGCTGGTATTCGACGAGTGGGCCGCCGACCAGGATCCGACCTTCCGCCGGATCTTTTACGCCGAGCTGCTGCCGAGTCTCAAGGCGCTGGGCAAGACGATCATCGTGATCTCTCACGATGATCGCTATTTCGACTGCGCGGACCAACTGGTACGCCTGAGCGCCGGCCAACGGGTCATGGAACAGCAGCCGGCATGACGCTGTTGAGCCGCCGCGAATGCCTGCTTGGGCTGGCCTGCGCCTGGGCGCTGCCTGCCCTGGCCGCCAGCGCGCCCCTGCAACGGCTGGTAGCCCTGGACTGGGGCCTGGTGCAGACCCTGCTGGCACTGGGAATGGTGCCAGTGGCCAGTGCCGAGAACGGACTGTACCGCAGCAGCGTTCGTGAACCGGCGTTGCCGCCACAGGTACTCGAACTGGGCCTGCGCTCGGAACCCAATCTGGAACTGTTGGCACAACTGCGCCCACAGCTGATCCTGCTCGGCGGCGACCAACGCCCCCTGCAAGCGCGTCTGGCCGGGCTCGCGCCCTGCGAGGTGTACGAAACCAGCGACCAGGGCAGCCCCTGTGAGCAGGCGGCGGCGCTGACCCTGGCGATAGGCCAGCGCCTCGGCTGCGATGCCCGCGCCGAAGCCTACGTCGCCCGTGCCTGGGCGACGCTGGCGCAGGCTCGCACGCGGCTCGCCGAGCAGGACCGCGAGACGCTGCAGGTGATCAGCGTCATCGACGAACGCCGGGCCATGGTCTTTGGCCATGGCAGCCTGTTCGACGACGTCCTGACGCGCCTTGGCCAACACAATGCCTGGTCGGGTGCCACCAATGGCTGGGGCTATGCCACCGTCGGCTTCGAGCAGTTGGCGAGCGCACCCCAGGCGCGCCTGGTGTACTTCAATGCGACACCTGGGCTGGAGCAACGCTTGGCCGGCAATGCGCTGTGGCGCAACCTGCCCAGCGTGCGCCAGGGCCGGGCCATCCTGCTGCCGGAAGTGCTGTTCTACGGCACCCTCCCCTCGGCGGTGACCTTCGCTGAATTGCTCAGCAGGCGCCTGGGCGGGGAGCAGACCCATGGCTGATCAGAGCACGGGCGAACTGGCCACCCTCCTGTCACCCTCCCGACGGCTACCGCCGGTGGCCTGGGTGACCGCGCTGCTGGCCCTGCTGGCCCTGGGGCTGAGCGTGCAGGCGGTACAGCAACAGCTGGCCGGTGCGCCCTTCTGGGCCACGCTGATCGCTCCCGATACCCAGGATATGCGCCAGCTCATCGTGCATTACAGCCAGCTACCGCGGCTGGTGGTAGCCGTGCTGTGTGGTATCGCCCTGAGTCTGGTGGGCTGCGTACTGCAACAGGTGTTGCGCAATCCGCTGGCCGAGCCGACCACGCTGGGAATCAGCGCCGGCGCGCAGCTCGCCGTAATAGCAGCTACCCTGTTCGCCCCCGCTCTGCTGGTACACGGCCCCCTATGGCCGGCACTGGGCGGTGCACTGGTCGCCGCCGGCCTGGTGTTCGGCCTGGCCGCGGGACGCGGCTTCTCGCCTTTGGCGCTGATTCTCGCCGGCCTGGTCGTGAGCCTGACCTGCGACGCCTTCGCCAGCGTGATGATCCTCTTCGATCACAGCTTCCTGCGCGGAATGTTCATGTGGAGCAGCGGCAATCTGGGCCAGAACGACTGGTCGGCCGTCTACCTGCTGCTGCCAGCACTGTTGCTGTTCATAACTGCGCTCACGCCGCTGTTGCGCCCCCTGTCCCTGTTCAGCCTGGATGATCGCAGCGTCCGCGCGGTGGGAGAGTCCCCGAGCCGCCTGCGCCTGTTCATGCTGATTCTCTGCGTGATGCTGGCGGCGCTCACCGTCGCCTGCGTCGGGGTCATCGGCTTCATCGGCCTCGCCGCCCCCAATCTCGCCCGGCTGCTGGGTGCGCGACAGTTCTTGGCGCGCTTGGGCTGGTCCGGACTGCTCGGCGGCGCTCTGCTCTGGCTCGCCGATGCCCTGGTGGTGCGCATCCCGGCGGGCTACCACGAGATCCCTACCGGCACCGCTACCGCCCTGCTGGGGGTACCGCTGCTTGTCTGGCTGCTGCCGCGCCTGCGACCAGGCCTGGCCAGCAGCGCACCAACCCAACGCCAGCCGGTGCTGGGGCCACTGCAGAGCCAGCGTCTACTGGTCTGCACCCTGATGCTGCTACTCCCGATGTTGGCTGTCGCCGTGACGCTGGGTCAGGGCCCCCAGGGCTGGCAGTGGCTGCTCGATCACGAGCTCTGGACGCTGCGCGCGCCGCGGGTCGGTGCGGCCCTGGCCGCGGGCGCCATGCTGGCTGCGGCCGGTTGCCTGGTGCAGCGGTTGACACACAATCCCATGGCCAGCCCGGAGCTCATTGGGGTCAGTTCGGGTGCGGCCTTCGGTGTCCTGCTGCTGGCCTTCAGCGCAAGCGATGTCAGCCGTGGCGGCCAATTGCTGGCCGGCAGTCTGGGTGCCATCGCCGTGCTTGGCGGTCTGTTGGCGCTGGAGCGACGCTCGACCTCGCCCGAACGACTGGTCCTGGCCGGCATCGCCCTGACCACCCTGTTCGGCGTACTGGTGGCGGTCTTGCTCGCCGTGGGCGATCCGCGCATGGGTGCGCTGTTGGTCTGGCTAGCCGGCTCCACCTACCTGGTCAGTAGCGATGAAGCCTGGTTCGCCCTGGCGACCGCCACGCTGCTGCTCGCTACCCTGCCCCTGTCGATGCGCGCCCTGGCACTCCTGCAATTAGGTGCCCACCAAGCGCGGGCGCTCGGGCTGAACGTGCCCCGCGCGCGCGCCACCCTGCTGCTGCTGGTCGCCCTA
This sequence comes from Pseudomonas sp. No.117, assembly GCF_054558395.1. Classification (NCBI taxonomy): domain Bacteria; kingdom Pseudomonadati; phylum Pseudomonadota; class Gammaproteobacteria; order Pseudomonadales; family Pseudomonadaceae; genus Pseudomonas; species Pseudomonas sp. No.117. The sequence continues at coordinate 369,247 of NZ_BAAJNP010000008.1, read as the reverse complement.
CTCAGCGCGGCCGCCACCCTGGTGGTTGGGCCTTTGAGTTTCGTTGGCCTGATGGCGCCCCATATAGCCCGTCTGCTCGGTTTCAGCCAGCCTGGCAGGCATCTCGCGGCGGCGGCAGTGCTGGGCGCTCTGCTGATGGTGCTGGCCGACTGGCTGGGGCGCAACGTGATCTATCCCTTCCAGATTCCGGCCGGCCTGGTCGCCACCGCCATTGGCTGCCCTTACTTCATGTGGCTGCTACGCAAGGCGCCGCTGTGAAGGAATTGCTCGCCGAACTCGACCAGCGCTTCGCAACACTTGGCATGGGTCATCTCCAGACATTCACCGATGATCCAGGCCTGGCGCCGCTGGAAGGCGAAGCCCTCTGGAGCGCCGCCACCCTTGAGCGCATCGTGACGCTGTACCGGTATGAGTATCCTGGCGCTGACCGGCGGGCGCTGCTGTCGCACTGGTCCAAGAGTTATCTGGAAGCGCTGCTTCCCAGTGCCCTGGTCGCCGCCCTGGTGCTCTATCGCCCGCTACCGCTGACGTTGGAGCGACTCGGTGTGGTGCTGGATGCCGAAGGCAGCGTTGCGCAGCTGGTCGTCCACGGCGAAGCCTTATCGCGACCCCACAACACTCCCCTTTACGACGGCTATCAGGCACTACTGCACGACAATCTGACGCCTTTCGTTGAACATCTTGCGCAGCACGCACGGCTGTCTTCTCGCGCGCTGTGGGGCAACGTGGCGGGCTATCTGGCGTGGGCTTTGCGGTTGTTGGCGGAGCACGGATTGCTACCTCCCGAGCATCTGCAGGAGGCACTGCGGCTGTTCAGCGAGCCGTACTTTCCCGATGGACAACGCAACCCGATTCAACGTGCCTATCTCTTTCCCGAGCAGCTCACCGGCCTGGGTTGGCGCCGCGTGTGCTGCCTTCGCTACTGCCTGCCACCACTGCCCTACTGCGCGGGCTGCCCGCTGTTGAAGCGCGAAGCACCGAATAAAGCGACAGGCTCCTAAATTTTCGCGGTCACGTTCGTCTACTTAGCGATATAACCCAAACGCTACTGATAATTAGTATTATTACATCTAAAGGATCAGCTTGTCATGGTAGATTCGCTAAGATCTTCGGGCCCAACCCTCCTCGGCCGCCGCTTCTCACAGCATTTGCCTCTTGCAGGGATGAGTTTGGCACTCGCTGCATCGCCAGCGCTGGCATTGGCCGACGGTAAAAACGACAGCGTGCAGCTCGCGCCCACCCTTATTAACGCCACCCAGCCTGAGACGGGCGATGGTCCGGCACCAGGCTACGTAGCCAAGCGCACCCTTACAGGCTCGAAGACCGACACTCCGATAAACGAGATTCCTCAGGCCATCTCCGTCGTGACCCGCGATGAAATGGACCAGCGGGGCGTGCAAGACTTCAACGCAGCAGTAGCTTACACACCCGGCATTCGTGCCCTTGACTACGCGGGAGGTCAGGGTGCACCGGACATCTTCATGCGTGGTTTTCGTTCCTTCAACCTGTTCGGTATCTACCAAGACGGACTTCGCACTGGTTTCAATCAATACGACACCAGCTTCGAAACCTTCGGCCTGGAGCGCGTCGACGTAGTGAAGGGTCCCGCCTCCGTGCTTTATGGCCAGATGGCACCAGGCGGCATTGTCAACATGACCAGTAAGCGCCCGCAAGACGAAGCAATCCGCCATATCGAGTACCAGACTGGCAGCTATGACCGACAGCAGTTCGGAATCGACCTGAACAGTCGCCTGACCGGTGACGGTAGCCTGTTGGGGCGGATCGTCATGCTGCAGCGTGACAGCGGGACCCAGGTAGACCACTCCCCCAATGATCGTACCTACGTTGCGCCTTCGCTGACTTGGCGACCTACAGATGAGGACACCTTCACGCTGCTGGCGGCCTACGACAAGAGTAAGACCGGCGGTTCCGAGCAGAGCTACCCTTATATCGGTACCGTGAAATCAAGCCCCTTCGGTCATATCTCTTCGCGCACCAACCTTGGCTGGCTGGGCAGCTACTACCGCTCGGAAACCACCTCTCTCGGCTACCTGTACGAGCATGACTTCGCCAATGGGTGGAAATTCTCCCAGAGCGCTCGATTTATGCATTCCAACGTGGGCTACCTCTCTAGCGGACCGGATGTAGTGCTCAATGACGATCTGCAGACGCAGGACATCGGCCTACAGTATCGGCCCAAGAGCAGCAATACTCTGCTGACCGACCAGAATCTCCAGGGGACCTTTAGTACTGGTTCGGTTCAGCACACCCTGCTGACTGGTGTGGACTACTCCCACTACAGCGGCAAGGAGAGCCGTCTGAACGGTGACCCGGAAGACGCCTTCAACAACATCGACCTCTACGATCCGATCTATGGCGGAGAGGCGGTCTGGTTCGATAGCCTGCAGCGCGACACCCGCTCGCGAATGCAGCAGGTAGGTGTCTATGTGCAGGATCAGATGCGTCTGGATCGCTGGGCTTTGACCATCGGCGGGCGCAAGGACTACGCAAGGGACTACGAGTCCGACAAGATCAGTCCCTACCGCTATACCCAAAAGGACGACAAGTTCACCGGGCGTATCGGCCTCGCCTACCTGTTCGACAACGGCGTCACGCCCTATGCGAGCTACAGCACCTCCTTCCAGCCCAATCCCAATACCGACGTAGACGGCAACCTGTTCAAACCAACTACCGGCAAGCAGGCTGAGATCGGCGTGAAGTACGAGCCCAAGGGCTACAACGCCTCGCTTACCCTGGCCGCCTACGACCTGACCCAACGCAATGTGACGACCGCCGATCCAAACAACCCCGGCTTTTCGATCCAGACCGGCGAAGTACGCTCCCGTGGCCTGGAAGTGGAAGGCAAGGCAGGGCTCACCGAGAACGTCAATCTAATTGCCTCCTACGCCTACACCGACGCGGAGATTACTAAGGACACCCTATACCAGGGCAACACGCCTCGTGCCATTCCGCGCCATACAGCCGCCATGTGGGTCGACTACACCCTACGTGGAGGCCTGCTCGATGGGCTCGGGATCGGGATCGGCGAGCGCTATGTGGGCTCTTCGGACAACATCCAGAACACCCGGAAGACGCCACAATACTTCCTCACCGACATGACGGTGCGCTACGACTTGGCAAGGGTCGGCCTCAAGGGCGCCAAATTCTCGGTGACCGCGCAGAATCTGTTCGATAAGCACTACTTCGAACCCGGTTTCTACGAGGACTCGGTTCTCTACGGCAATCGCCGCAACGTGATCGCGACGCTGGGTTACGACTTCTAACAATTGAGCTCAGGGCGCCAGCGCGGGAATTTCCTAAGCCTGGCCCCGTTTAGCGTGGCGGGCTAAATCGACTGGCAGCACAAGGCCCAGGTCACGTGAATAGACTTAAGTCAAGGACCTATCACAGGGTATTAGGCTTTCGACAAGCACAAAAAAAGCCGCCCTAAGGCAGCTTCTCTTGTCTCGTCCGGGCAGTTCAGAGGACCCAGGACCTATGTATGGCGCGGCGGACGGGACTCGAACCCGCGACCCCCGGCGTGACAGGCCGGTATTCTAACCGACTGAACTACCGCCGCGCATTGCGTGTACCTTGCGGAACACTCCCCGAAGAGTTTGGTGGCTGATGACGGGATCGAACCGCCGACCCCCTGCGTGTGATGCAGGTGCTCTCCCAGCTGAGCTAATCAGCCATCCCCTTCGGGTGACGCGCATTCTCCTCGTAGCCCCTTGATCCGTCAAGGATTTTTCCAATTTTATTTTCTTCGAGCGCTATTCCAGGTAGATCATCTTGCGGGTCATGCCACCGTCCAGGGTGATGGCTTCCCCGGAAATGAAACCGGCGTTGCCACCCAGCAGCCAGGCCACGCAGGCCGCCACGTCTTCCACCGTCCCTACCCGGCCGACCGGATGCTGCTCGTGGTCGGCGGCGGACAGCGGTTCGGCCTCGCGGACATGGGGATCTCGTGCATCGATCCAGCCAGGACAGAGGGCATTCACCCGTACTTCCGGGCCCAGGCTGATGGCCAGGGCGTGGGTCAGGGCGAGCAATCCGCCCTTGCTCGCGGCATAGGCTTCGCTGTGCGGCTCGGATTGCTGGGCGCGGGTCGAAGCAATGTTGACGATGGCGCCCCGCTGCTCGCGCAGATAGGGCGCGCAGTGCTTGGCCATGAGCATGGGACCTTCGAGATTCACCCCGAGCACTCGTCGCCACTCACTCAGCGCCAAGCTTTCCAAGGGCTGCCCCTGGGCACTGGCCAAGCCGGCGTTATTGACCAGAGCGTCCAGACGGCCGAACTGGCCGACGACCTGGGCCACCGCGGACTCGACCTGGGTCTCGTCCGCCACGTCGAGGGCCACGAACCATGCTCGTTCACCCAAGGCGGCGGCAACCTTGGCACCGCGCTCGTGTTCGATGTCAGCCACCACCACGCGCCACCCCTCGGCGATCAGCCAGGCGGCGATACCGAGGCCAAGGCCACGGGCCGCGCCGGTGACCAGGGCGACCCGCGGTTCTACAGGTGCGAACGTCAGGCTCATAGCGCCGCCAGTCCACGGGCCAGATCCTGCTGGAGGTCACCCAAGTCTTCGAGGCCCACGGCCACCCGGATCAGGCTGTCGCGGATACCGGCATTGGCCCGCTCCGCCGGTGACAAACGACCATGCGAGGTGGTCGCCGGGTGGGCGATGGTGGTCTTGGTATCGCCCAGGTTGGTGGTGATGGAGATCATCCGGGTGGCATCGATGAAGCGCCAGGCGGCGTCGCGTCCGCCCGCCACCTCGAAGCTCACCACGGCGCCAAAGGCCGACTGCTGGCGGCGGGCCAGGTCGTGCTGAGGATGGCTTTCCAGCCCAGCGTAGTGGACCCTCTCGATACCGGGCTGCGCTTCCAGCCAGCGGGCCAGCTCCAGCGCGGTCTGGCTGTGCGCCTGCATGCGGATCTTCAGCGTCTCCAGGCCCTTGAGGAACAGCCAGGCATTGAAGGGACTGAGGGTCGGCCCTGCGGTACGCAGGAAGCCCACGACTTCCTTCATCTGCTCGGCACGACCCGCGACCACGCCGCCCATGCCACGGCCCTGGCCATCGATGTACTTTGTGGCCGAATGGATGACGATGTCGGCGCCCAGCGCCAGCGGCTTTTGCAGCGCCGGGGTGCAGAAGCAGTTATCGACCGCCAGCAGCGCGCCCTGGGCATGGGCGATCTCGGCCAGGGCGGCGATGTCTACCAGCTCGGCCAGGGGATTGGACGGCGACTCGACGAAGAACAGCCGGGTATTGGGCTTGCAGGCGGCCCGCCAGGCGTCCAGATCGGCCAGCGGCGGATAGTCCACCTCGATGCCGAAGCGCTTGAAGTACTTTTCGAACAGGCTGATGGTGGAGCCGAACACACTGCGCGAGACCAGCACGTGGTCACCGGCGCTGCACAGGCTCATCACCATGGCCAGGATGGCCGACATGCCCGAGGCAGTGGCCACCGCCTGCTCCGCCCCTTCCAGCGCCGCGATACGGGTCTCGAAGGTACGCACCGTGGGGTTGGTGTAGCGCGAATAGACGTTGCCCGGCACCTCGCCGGCGAAGCGCGCCGCGGCATCCGCAGCGGTCCGGAACACGTAGCTGCTGGTCAGGAACAGGGCTTCGCCATGCTCGCCTTCCGGCGAGCGCTGCTGCCCTGCCCGCACCGCCAAGGTCTCGAAGGCCGCGCCTTCGAGATCACTATCCAGGCGTCCGGCATCCCAGTCTTGGCTCATGTGCAGCTCCTTAATCGTTGTAGAGGTCGATGATGGCGCTGACGGCCTGGTGCTTGACCTTGGCCGCGTCGTTGCGCGCTTGCTCGATCCGATTCAGATAGGCGGCATCGACGTCGCCGGTGATGTACTCGCCATCGAACACCGCGCAGTCGAACTGCTCGACCTTGGGCGCCTTGCGCGTGCGCACGGCTTCCTTGAGATCCTGCAGGTCCTGGTAGATCAGCCAGTCGGCGCCGATCAGCTCGCCGACCTCCTCGGTGGTACGACCGTGGGCGATGAGCTCGTGCACGCTGGGCATGTCGATGCCGTAGACGTTGGGGAAGCGCACCGCCGGCGCCGCCGAGCAGAAATAGACCTTCTTGGCACCGGCCTCGCGAGCCATCTGGATGATCTGCTTGCAGGTGGTACCACGGACGATGGAGTCGTCCACCAGCATCACGTTCTTGCCACGGAATTCCAGCTCGATGGCGTTGAGCTTCTGGCGCACCGACTTCTTGCGCGCGGCCTGGCCGGGCATGATGAAGGTACGACCGATGTAGCGGTTCTTGACGAAGCCTTCGCGGAACTTCACACCCAGATGGTTGGCCAGCTCCAACGCCGCGGTACGGCTGGTATCCGGAATCGGGATGACTACGTCGATGTCATGCTCGGGACGCTCACGCTGGATCTTCTCGGCGAGCTTCTCGCCCATGCGCAGGCGGGCCTTGTAGACCGAGATGCCATCGATGATGGAATCCGGACGGGCCAGGTAGACATGTTCGAAGATGCAGGGTGCGTACTGCGGATTCTGTGCGCACTGGCGGGTGTAGAGGCGGCCGTCTTCGGTGATGTACACCGCTTCGCCCGGTTCCAGGTCGCGAATCAGGGTGAAGCCGAGCACGTCGAGGGCGACGCTCTCGGAGGCGATCATGTATTCGACGCCGTATTCGGTATGACGCTGGCCAAAGACGATGGGACGAATGGCGTTTGGATCGCGGAAGCCGACGATGCCATAGCCGGTGATCATGGCCACCACGGCGTAGCCACCGCGGCAACGCTCGTGCACTTCGGAAACCGCAGCGAAGACGTCATCCTCGGTCGGTTGCAGCTTGTTGCGCACCGCCAGCTCGTGGGCGAAGACGTTGAGCAGCACCTCGGAGTCGGAGGTGGTGTTCACGTGGCGCAGGTCGGACTCGTAGATCTCGCGCGAGAGCTGCTCGACGTTGGTCAGGTTGCCGTTGTGCGCCAGGGTGATGCCATAGGGCGAATTCACATAGAACGGCTGGGCCTCGGCGGAGCTCGAACTGCCAGCCGTGGGATAGCGCACGTGAGCGATGCCCATGTGGCCGATCAGGTGCTGCATGTGCCGTTGCTGGAAGACGTCGCGCACCAGACCGTTGTCCTTGCGCAGGTAGAGTTTACCGTCCCGGCTGGTGACGATACCGGCGGCATCCTGACCGCGATGTTGAAGGACGGTGAGCGCGTCGTACAACGACTGGTTGACGTTAGTCTTGCCCACGATACCTACGATGCCACACATGTGACGCGACCCCACTGTTTCAAGTGATGCGACGGCGAACCATCGCAGGATGACCCCGGCGGAGCGGAGCCTGGAAAAAACGTCAGGGAGCCTTCGGCCCCCACTGCGGCAACAATTGCAGACTCGGCATAGGGGTAGCCCCCAGCCATTGGCCCGCAAAGCCCAGCAGCAGATTCTTCGACCAATCGGCCACCAAGAGAAAATGCGGCACCAGTACCGACTGCTGCCACCAGCCGTCCTGCTGGACCGGCCCGAGACTCAGGAGCCCTACCGCCACGGTCACCAACAGAGCGCCACGGGCCGCCCCGAAGGCCATGCCCAGAAAACGATCGGTGCCCGACAAGCCGGTGACGCGGATCAATTCGCCAAGCAAGAAACTCACCAGAGCACCAACCAGCAAGGTCAGTACGAAGAGAATGACACAGGCGGCGATCACACGCCCGGAAGGCACCTGGATGTAATCCACCAGATAGGTAGAGAGCGCCCCGCCGAATACCCAGGCCACGCCGCCGGCAACGATCCAGGTGGCCAGTGACAACGCTTCCTTGACGAAGCCGCGCCTGAGGCTGATCAGGCTGGAAACGATGACAATGGCGACGATCGCCCAGTCCACCCAGGTGAAGCCCACGGCAAGGTCCACTAACAAAAAGGCCCTGCATTCTAGCAGAGCCTTGTGACCGGGTTAACCGCGCTCGGGCTGAAAGCGTACGACGAAGCCCTTGACGCCGTTCTGCTTATTGAGCTGGTCGCGCAGGCGATCTGCCTCGGCACGCTCTATGACGGGCCCGACGAACACCCGATTCATGCCATCGGCACTGCGTACGTAGGCATTGTAGCCCTGGCTACGCAGCTTGGCTTGCAGCGCATCGGCGCTCGGCCGGGACGACAGGCTGGCCAGCTGGACCGACCAGCTGTTCGGCAGGTTGGCGGCGCCGAGTCGCGAATCGGGCTTGGCAGCGGGCGTCGCAGGCGTGGCCGGGGCCGGCGCTGCTACCGGCGCGCTGGCCGGCGGCGCCTTGGCGACCGGCGCGGCCTGGGGCTGGGGCGCCTGAGCCACGGCCGGTGCATTCTGTACGGGCGCCTGGCCCGAGGTACCGGCGATAGGGGTCTGCGGCTTGCCCAGCGGTTTGCCTGGATCGTCGGGAACCACGACCACCGGCGGCGCCTCGGGCGTCTGTACCGGCTGCACCTCGGTGCTGGGCACGGCAGGTGCGGCCGGCTGCGGCGGTGCTTCGACCACGACCTTGCGGGCATCGTCCTGGCGATTGAAGAGCATGGGCACGAAAATGATGATCAGCGCCAGCAGCACCAGCGCTCCGATGACTCTTTGCTTGAGCATGGGTTATGCCTCCGCGGATTCGGATGGAGAAGAGAGCTGCGCGAGGACCTCGGCGACGCTGTAGAAGGAGCCGAACACGACTACCTCGTCGTCAGCCGCACTGGCGGCCAGTTGCGCCTCGAAAGCATCCAGCAGGGAGGCATGGGCCTCGGCCTGGGCACCACGCGCGGCCAGGTGGGCGACCACCTCGGCACCGTCGCGACTGCGCGGGGTGGGCAGGGTCGCTACCGCCCAGCTGGCGAACTGGCTGGCGAGCGGGGCCAGAATGCCGTCCAGGTCCTTGTCCGCCAACACGCCGAACACCGCGCGACGCACCCCAGAGACGGGCTTCATGGCCAACCGCCGCGCCAGGTACTCGGCGGCATGGGGATTGTGGGCCACGTCCAGCAGGACGTGGCGCGTCTCCCCTGCCCAGGCGACCTGACGGCGGTCCAATCGACCTGTCATGCGGGTCGCCAGCAGGGCAGCAGCGATCTGCTCGGGCAACCACGGCTGGTCCAGCAAGGCGTAGGCCTGCAGCGCCAGGGCCGCATTTTCCATGGGCAGGTCCAGCAGCGGCAGGCCGGCCAGCGTCAACTCGGCGCCGTGGGCGTCTCGACCGCGCCAGAACCAGCTGGCGGTCTCGATTCGCAGATCGAAGGCCTCACCCCGCTGCAGGAAGGGGGCGCCTAGCCGTTCCGCTGCCTGGGCGAGTTCGGCGGGCGGCTGCAGGTCTCCGCACAGCGCCGGCTTACCGGCGCGAAAGATGCCCGCCTTCTCCACCGCTACGCTTTCGCGGGTGTCACCCAGCCATTCAGCGTGATCCAGGCCAATGCTGGTCACCACCGCCAGGTCGGCATCGATCAGATTGACCGCATCCAGGCGGCCACCAAGACCGACTTCGAGGACGGCCACATCCAGGTGGGCACGCTCGAACAGCCAGAAGGCCGCCAAGGTACCCATCTCGAAATAGGTCAGACTGATCTCGCCCCGCGCGGCCTCTACGGCGGTGAAGGCCGAACAGAGGTCGTCATCGCTGGCCAACGTACCTTCGACGTCGACACGCTCGTTGTAACGCACCAGGTGAGGCGAGGCGTAGACCCCTACTCGCTGCCCGCTGGCGCGCAGCAGGCTGGCGAGAAAGGCACAGGTCGAGCCCTTGCCATTGGTCCCGGTCACGGTCACCACGTGGGGCGCGGGACGCGTCAGTCCAAGTCGCTGCGCGACCTCGCGCACCCGGTCCAGGCCCATGTCGATCGCCGACGGATGCAGCTGCTCAAGATAGGCCAGCCACTGCGCGAGGCTGCGCGAAGCCATCAGGCTGCCGGAGCCGGCTGGTGCTGGAAGGTCGCCAGCAGACGCGCCAGACGGTCACGCAGTTCCTTGCGCGGCACGATGATGTCGACGGCACCGTGGTCCAGCAGGAACTCGCTGCGCTGGAAACCTTCCGGCAGCTTCTCGCGGACGGTCTGTTCGATGACGCGCGGACCGGCGAAGCCGATCAGGGCCTTCGGCTCGGCGACGATGACGTCGCCCAGCATCGCCAGGCTGGCGGAGACCCCACCATAGACCGGGTCGGTCAAGACGGAGATGAAGGGGATGCCCTCTTCGCGCAAGCGGGCCAGCACGGCGGAGGTCTTGGCCATCTGCATGAGGGAAATCAGGGCTTCCTGCATCCGGGCACCGCCCGAGGCGGAGAAGCAGATCAGCGGGCAGCGCTCTTCCAGCGCCACGTTCGCGGCGCGCACGAAACGCTCACCGACCACGGCACCCATGGAACCGCCCATGAAGGAGAATTCGAAGGCGCAGACCGCTATCGGCATGCCCTTGAGGGTGCCGCGCATGGAGATCAGGGCGTCTTTTTCGCCGGTTTCCTTTTGCGCCGCGGTGAAACGGTCCTTGTACTTCTTGCTATCGCGGAACTTCAGCCGGTCCACCGGCTCCAGCTCGGTCCCCAGCTCTTCACGACCTTCTGCGTCGAGAAAGATGTCCAGGCGACGACGCGCGTTGATGCGCATGTGGTGACCACACTTCAGGCACACGTCCAGGTTCTTTTCCAGCTCCGGACGGTAGAGGACCGCTTCGCAGGCCGGACACTTGTGCCAAAGACCTTCCGGCACCGAACTGCGCTTCACCTCGGACCGCATGATGGAAGGAATCAGTTTGTCGACCAGCCAATTGCTCATGCATCTCTCTCCACTTGCATGGGCTCCCAGCGCGGCCTGAGCCACGCCTTCCTTGAGCATCTGTAATGAATTCGGCAACGCCCGCTGTTTCCCGGGCCGCTACCCTGTTGTCTCATGCCGGCTCACCGGAAGCCGGACGGCAGGCCCGCCAGGGCAGGCCTGCTTGAATACGTCGCAGGAGTGGACGGCAACCACGTGGCGAGGGTCACATCAGGCGACCGGCGCACCTCGCACCGCCGCCACGAAACGCGCGATCTCGGCGGCATCCTTGATGCCCTTGGCCTGCTCTACGCCGCCGCTCACGTCCACCCCGTAGGGTCGGGACGCAGCGATAGCAGTGGCGACGTTATCCGCCGCCAATCCGCCCGCCACGATCAGTGGCAACGACAGGTCCCGGGGCACCCGCGTCCAGTCGAAGGCCTGACCGGTCCCACCGGGTACGCCGGCGACATAGGTGTCGAGCAGCAACCCGCGGGCGCCGGCATAGTCGCGGGCGATGGCGGCAAGGTCGATGTCTTCACGCATGCGCAGCGCCTTGATATAGGGCCGGCGATAACGGGCGCACTGCGCTGGCGACTCGTCGCCATGGAATTGCAGGAGATCCAGCGGCACGGCGTCCAGCGTCTCCTCGATCTCGCAGGGCGCGGCATCGACGAACAGCCCGACGCTGGTGACGAAGGGCGGCAGCGCGGCCACGATCTGGCGCGCCTGGGCGGCGCTCACCGCCCGCGGGCTGCGCGCATAGAACACCAGGCCGATGGCATCGGCGCCAGCCGCCGCAGCCGCCAAGGCATCCTCGACCCGGGTGACCCCGCAGATCTTCACTCGAACGTTAGCCAAACCGGAATGACCTCGGTCCAAATCGATGGATGTTAGCAGACCACCCGCGCAGCGTCAGCCTTGCAGGTCATCCAGCTCGGGGATATGCCCCAGGAACAGCGGTCCCAGCGGCCGCTTGGGCACGGGCGTGCTCTCGGGATATTCGGCGTCCACCAGGTAGAGGCCGTAGGGATGGGCGGTCACGCCTCCCAGCCGCCGCTCGCGCGCCGCCAATACCTCGGCAACCCATTCCGCGGGCCGGTCGCCAGAACCCACCGCCATCAGCACCCCGGCGATGTTGCGCACCATGTGATGCAGGAAGGCATTGGCGCGGATGTCCAGGACGATCAGCCGCCCGCTCTGCCAGAGGCGCAGGTGGTGGATGGTCTTGATGGCCGATTTGGCCTGGCAGGCCTTGGCCCGGAAGGAGGTGAAATCATGGGTACCGAGCAGCACCTGGGCTGCCTCGCGCATGGGCTCGATGCGCAGCGGACGGTGATTCCAGGTGACCTCCTCCGCCAGGTGCGCAGGCCGGATCGGATCGTTGTAGATCACATAGCGGTAGCGCCGCGCCATGGCGCTGAAACGGGCATGGAATTCGTTGCTGACCGGCTTGACCCAGGTGACGCTGATGTCGGACGGCAGATTGGCGTTGGTGCCCATCACCCAGGCCTTGAGCGGCCGCGCCACCGGCGACTCGAAGTGCACCACCTGGCCGGTGGCGTGCACGCCACAGTCGGTACGGCCTGCGCAGTGCAGCGCGATGGGTGCCGCTGCGACCTCGGACAGGGCGTCTTCCAGGGTCTCCTGAACGGAGCGCACCCCGGGTTGCTGGCGCTGCCAGCCGCGATAGCGGGCGCCCTTGTACTCGACGCCGAGCGCGATACGCTGCGGCGGGACGATGATGGTGGGGTCTAGGAAATCCAAGGCGACGGCCAGGCGAAAAAAAGGGGAGGCAGCTTATAGCGCCTCCCCTCCTCTGCCAAGTCCGGCCAGCCTTAGCTGAGCTGGGCGATGATCTCGCGCGCTTCCTGTTGTTGCCCTGCATTACCCTCCGCGAGTACCTCATCGAGGATGTCCCGGGCACCTTCCGGATCGCCCATGTCGATGTAGGCGCGGGCCAGGTCGAGCTTGGTGGCGGTCTCGTCTTCGCCGGACAGGAAGTCGAAGTCGTCCAGGCCGTCGCCACCGGTGGCGCCGCTGGTGGTCTCCGCATCGAACTGGCGGGAGGCCTCCTGCAGGCGGGCGGCGAATTCCTCGTCGCTTTCACGCTTGGGCGCCGGCTGTTCGTCGTCGAAGTCGGACAGATCGAAGCTCGCGGGCAATTCGGTATCGGCTGTCGGCGTCGCGGGCGGATCCAGCGGGTCGTCGAAGGCCGAGCCCTTATCGGAACCGGCCAGCGGTTCATCGTGCGCCAGGTCACCCTGCCGCTCGAACTCGCTGAAGTCCAGGGCGAAGTCATCGTCCTTGGCTGCCGGGGTCGCTGCCGGAACGGCAGCGGGCTCGGCATCGAAGTTGAGGTCGAAATCGAAATCGTCACGGGAATCGGCGCTGTTGGCCTTGGCATCGGCAAAGGCCTCGCCGAACAACGGTTCTTCCGCCGGGCCTGCCGGCTGCTTGTCATGGAGGTCGTCGCTGCCGAAGTCATCCAGCGACAGGTCGAAGTCCTGACTGTCCTCGGTGGCCGAGAAGCCCTGGTTGCGCGACTCTTCCTGGCTGAGTTCGTGCGCGGCTGCCAGCGCAGCCGCCCCAATCGCCGCGGAAGCCACGGCCACCGTAGCCATGGCGGGATAACGCGACTTCAGGTGATCGACGGCAGGCTGGGCACCGCCAATTTCCTTCAGCTCGCGCTCTTCGCGCTGGAAGCCATCCTTGTCGCCCATTTCGGCATAGACCTCCATGAGCTTCAAACGCACATCGGCGCGATGCGGCTCCTGGTCGCTCGCCTTCTTGAGCACTTCGGCTGCCTGACTGAAGCGGCCGTACGCCATGTAGATGTCCGCCTGGCCCAGCGCGTCGTCCTGGGCATCGGCATCGCGCGCTGCGTCAGGCGAGCCCTGACCCAGCTCGAGCCCGGCAAGACCGTGATGATCACCGAGTTCCGGGTCCGTATCGAAAACGCTATCGGTTCGTGCGGCTTCGGCCTCGCGCTCACGCTCGGCTTCCTTCACCGCATTGCGCCGCGAATTGATCATCAGCAGTACCAGCAGCGCCAGCAGCGCGCTGCCGCCAATGATCCCCAGCCACAATGGGTTGCTGAGAATTTCGTCGAGGAAGCTGTTGGTTGCCTCGGTCGGTTCGGTTGCCGGACTGCTCGGGGTAACCGGAATCACCTTGGGTTCGCTGGGACTGGCCGCAGGCGGCGCGGCACCGGTACCGCCTTCGCTGGCGGGCGGTGTGGCCGCAGGAGCCTGGTTGGCCTCTGCCGGAGGCACAGCCGGGGCGGTCGTTGCGGGATCCTGGGAGGCTGGCGCCGTACCATTACCAGCTGGCTGCGCTGGCACCGTAGCCTCCGGCGCGGCCGGCGCCTGAACGGGCTGGCCGGCTGCCTGCGGATTGGCCATGTTGGCTTGCATGCGAGCCAGCTGGGCATCCTTCAGCTGCATGATCTTCTGCAGCTTGTCGAGTTGCGACTGGAGATCGCCCAGCCGACTCTTGAGTTCTTCATTCTCGCGACGCGTGGTATCCAGGCTTTCCTGGGTCACCGCGAGACGATCGGCGAGTGACTGATCACTTCCTTTGCCGCCGCTCGCTTCGCCCGTGCGACCGGCTGGTTGACCAGACAGCAGCTTAAGGTTGTCCTTGGGTGCCGGCGTGGCAGGCGCCTCGTTGGCGCTCGGTTGCGCGGAGGCGTCTACCTGGCGCCGTGGGGTGCCGGCAGGCGCACTGTCGCCACCCTGTTTCCAGCTCCGGGTCTGCCGCGCGATTTCCGCCACCGCCTCACGCTGGGAGCGGGTACGGGCCTGGGTCTGGTCGGGCAGGCGTAGCACCTGCCCGCTCTTCATGAGATTGATATTGCGATCGATGAAGGCATCCGGATTCAGGTCCTGGATCGCCAGCATGGTCTGGTCGACGCTGACGCCCGAGGTGGGACGATTGCGCGCCGCGACCTCCCACAGCGTGTCGCGCGGCTCGGTGGTGTAGGTCCCCGGCGCCTGAGCCGCAGCGGGCTCCTGGGCAACGGGCGCGGCGGCCGGCCGGGGTGCTGCCGGCGCCGTGGTCCGAGCGCGCGGAGTCGCCGGCACCTGAGGCGCAAAAGGCGCCGCCGCGGCCTGCGGGGTATACAGCGGCGGATCCAGCAGTACCGTGTACTCACGCAGGATGCGGCCACTGGGCCAGTTCACTTCGAGCAGAAAATTGAGATAGGGCTCGCGCACCGGGCGCGCGGACGTCACGCGGATGACCGTGCGCCCATTGCGCACCTCGGGGGTGAACTTGAGGTCGTTCAGAAAGAACGCGCGGTCGACGCCCGCCTTGCCGAACTCCTCGGCGGACGCCAAATTGGGTCTCAGCTCGGCGGTGCCGAGGTCGCGCAGGTCCGATAGATCGATGGTGGCATCGAAAGGCTGGTTGAGGGCGGAGTTGAGATGGATCTCGCCTAGGCTGAGCGCCTGGGCGGCGCCAGACATCAAGGCGCTAGCCGCTGCAATTGCCCGCACCAGTTTCTGAACTCGAACCATGACCGTCCCTTTTTAGAAGCTGTCGACCGCGGCACCGAAGTGGCACCTGCGTCCATCGCTACGTGCTACATCCCCTGCCCCCTGGGTCAGCCAAAGGGCGAAGCGTTTCACGAAGTATCTTTTAGGCCGACTGTTTAAGCAACAATTCGGC
This sequence comes from Pseudomonas sp. No.117, assembly GCF_054558395.1. NCBI lineage: Bacteria > Pseudomonadati > Pseudomonadota > Gammaproteobacteria > Pseudomonadales > Pseudomonadaceae > Pseudomonas > Pseudomonas sp. No.117. Next base: position 353,825 of record NZ_BAAJNP010000008.1, on the reverse strand, counting down.
CAGCTGAACGGCCGTGAGCGCCGACAACCTGATGTTGTCCGCCACCAGCCAACATTCCAATCGCCGAGCATCCCGCGGATGCCGACGCACTCGCCCAACCAATACCTCTTCGCGGCCCAACGCATCACCGACCGCAGAGGGGCAATCCACGTCGTCGTCCAAGGACAGCCCAGGCTCATCACCTAGGGCTTCCCGTACCTGCTCGAGCCCCCAAGGCTCCTTGCCCCGGACACTCAGCGAAAGGCTATCGCCGAAGAACACCGGCGCCTGCAGCGCGGTGACATCCAGCACCGGCAGCGTCTCACCCAGCACCTGCTGACATTCGTCCAGCAGCCGATGTTCCTGGGGAGTATAGCCATCCGCGGCCGGGGCACCGGTCCGACCGAGCAGATTGAAGGCGAGCTGCCCCTCGAACAGCCGGGATTCGACAGGACGACCGTTGAGCAATTCGGTCGCTTGGCGCGCCAGTTCCTCGACACCACCACGACCGGCACCGGAAGCCGCCAGGCAGGCGGCCAGGGACGCATCGCCGAGAGTATTCAGGCGCGCCAGCACGGCCGCGACGCTGGCGGCGGCCTGGGTAGCTGCCAGGGGTACCCCGAGCCAGGGGGCAGCGGAGAGATGGTCCAGGCATTGGCCATTGATACGCGGCAGTACGGAAACCGGGGCGGAGGCACCACTGAGATCCAGCACGGCGCAGCCGGCAGCGGCCAGTTGCGACCTGAGGCTTTCCACCACGGCAGCCGGTACGGCGAGGATGGCGATGCCGACCTGGGCGAAATCGAAGCCGTCGAGGCTGCTGACCCGCAGGTTGCTGCCTCGGAAGGGCAGATTCTGACCCGCCGACTCACCGCTGGCGAGCAGGTGCAGCCGCCCGAGGGGCACGTCGCGCTCGTCGAGGAGTTCACGAATGGCTTCGCCGTAGGCACTGGTGGCGCCGACGAGGGCGATATCTCTGGCAGTCATGATGGGACGTCCGCAACGAAAGAGGGCCGCACTTTACTGGCGGCCCTCCTCTATAGGCAAACGTTTAGCTACGGCTTCACTGCTCCAGCAGGATCCGCAGCATGCGCCGCAGCGGCTCCGCGGCGCCCCATAGGAGTTGGTCGCCGACGGTGAAGGCGCCCAGGTACTGGGAACCCATGTTCAGTTTGCGCAGGCGTCCGACGGGTACGCTCAGGGTACCGGTGACGGCGGCCGGGGTCAGTTCACGCATGCTGACGTCGCGGTTGTTCGGCACCAGCTTGACCCAGGGATTGTGCTGGCTGATCAGGCCGTGGATGTCGGACAGCGGCACATCCTTGTTCAGCTTGATGGTCAGCGCCTGGCTGTGGCAACGCATGGCGCCGATGCGTACGCAGATGCCATCCACCGGGATGGGATTCTTGAAGCGGCCGAGAATCTTGTTGGTTTCGGCCTGGGCCTTCCACTCTTCGCGGCTCTGGCCGTTGGGCAGTTCCTTGTCGATCCAGGGGATCAGGCTGCCGGCCAGGGGAACGCCGAACTGCTCGGTGGGGAAGGCTTCGCTGCGCAGGGTCTCGGCGACCTGGCGATCGATGTCGAGGATGGCGCTGGCCGGATCGACCAGGCTGTCGGCGACGGCGGCGTGGGTCGCGCCCATCTGGCGGATCAGCTCGCGCATGTTCTGGGCACCGGCGCCGGAGGCGGCCTGGTAGGTCATGGCGCTCATCCAGTCCACCAGACCCGCTTCGAACAGCCCGCCGAGGGCCATCAGCATCAGGCTGACGGTGCAGTTGCCGCCGATGAAGTCCTTGCGGCCATCGGCCAGGGCCTGATCGATGACACGGCGGTTGACCGGGTCCAGCACGATGACGGCGTCATCCTGCATGCGCAGGCTGGAAGCCGCGTCGATCCAGTAGCCTTTCCAACCAGCCTGGCGCAGCTTGGGGAACACCTCACTGGTGTAGTCGCCACCCTGGCAGGTGAGGATGACGTCGAGGGTCTTGAGCTCGTCGATGCTGTAGGCATCCTTGAGCGGCGCCACGCCCTTGCCAATGGCCGGGCCTTCGCCGCCGACGTTGGAGGTGGTGAAGAACACGGGCTCGATCAAGTCGAAATCCCGCTCTTCGAGCATGCGCTGCATGAGCACGGAGCCCACCATGCCACGCCAACCGATCAGACCTACACGTTTCATCGCTACTGCACCTTTGTTGTCTTGAGGACGGCCGCCTCCCCTGGCGGCCGATCAGATTAACGCCTAACGAGCGCCGCTACTACTGCTTCGCCCATCGCGCGGGTACCGACCCGCTGCTTGCCTTCCGACCAGATGTCGCCGGTCCGCAGGCCCTGGTCCAGCACCTGGCCCACCGCCGCCTCGATGGCCTCGGCCGCCGCCGCGGCGCCAAAGGTGTATCTGAGCATCATGGCGACCGAGAGGATGGTCGCCAGCGGATTGGCCACGCCCTGGCCGGCGATGTCCGGCGCCGAGCCGTGGCAGGGTTCGTACATGCCCTTGTTGTGGGCATCCAGGGAGGCCGAGGGCAGCATGCCGATGGAGCCGGTGAGCATCGAGGCTTCGTCGGAAAGGATGTCGCCGAACATGTTGTCGGTGACGATGACGTCGAACTGCTTGGGTGCGCGGACCAGCTGCATGGCGGCGTTGTCGACGTACATGTGGCTGAGTTCGACGTCCGGGTAGTCCTTGGCCACCTCCTCCACGACTTCGCGCCACAGGCGGCTGGATTCGAGCACGTTGGCCTTGTCCACCGAGCAGAGCTTCTTGCCACGCAGGCGGGCCATGTCGAAGCCGACGCGGGCGATGCGACGGATCTCGCCTTCGCTGTACGGCAGGGTATCGAAGGCCTGGCGTTCGCCATTCTCCAACACCCGGGTCTCGCGCGGCGAGCCGAAGTAGATGCCACCGGTCAGCTCACGGACGATGAGGATGTCCAGACCCGACACCACCTCGGGCTTCAGGGTGGAGGCCTCGGCCAGTTGCGGATAGAGGATGGCCGGGCGCAGGTTGCCGAACAGGCCCAGGGCGGAGCGGATCTTCAGCAGGCCGCGCTCGGGACGGATGTCACGCTCGAGCTTGTCCCACTTGGGGCCGCCGACGGCGCCCAGCAGTACGGCATCGGCAGTACGGGCACGGGCCAGGGTCTCGTCGGCCAGGGGCACGCCGTAGCGGTCGATGGCGGCGCCGCCCAGGTCGTCGTGGACCAGCTCGAAGCCCAGGTCGTAGTCATGATTGACCTTCTCCAGCACCTTGACCGCTTCGGCCATGATTTCCGGACCGATGCCGTCGCCCGGCAGGATGAGGATCTGCTTGCTCATTGTGTTTTCCTGTTCCAAATCAGATGGGCTGGGCCCAGAGAACCATGACGTCGACGGTGAAGGAGCCGTCGTGGTCGATTTCGAAATACTGGCGGACTTCCTGGCCGATCTTCTTCTGCAAGCTGCGAATGGCCTGGCACTGAGGCTCGGGCGTGCGCATGCGTTCGGTCCAGCTGGCGAAGTCGAGACGCAGGCGCTGCCGGCGGCAATGGGTCACCCCCAGGCGCGCCATGTCCAGCAAGCGGTGCCATTCGGCAAGGGAGTAGTTTCGCACGTGGCTGATATCCCGCAGGATTTCCACCGTCTGCAGATAGGTATCCAGCCGCGGATTGGCTGGCGACACGACGTCGATGATGGCCATCTCGCCACCGTGACGCAGCACCCGGCGCACTTCCCGCAGGGCCGCGCCGACATCGCGCCAGTGGTGGGCCGAATAGCGGCTGAGCACGAAGTCGAAGCTGGCATCGCCGAAGGGTAGGTGCTCGGCCATACCGGGCTGGACACTGATGTTCTCCAGACCCTGCTCGGCGGCGTTGCGCTTGACCACCGAAAGCATCTCTTCGGCCAGGTCCAGGGCCACCACCTGCCCGGCCACGGGCGCCACGTTGTAGCTGACGTGCCCGCCGCCGCAGCCGAGATCCAGGACCTTGGCGTTCTCGCGCCGGGCGACGGCTTCGCGCAGCTCGACCAGTTCGGCCCCCTGGGCATGGACGGCACTGGTCAGATAGGCCTCGGCCGTGGCGCCGAATTGCTGCTGTACGTGTTGCTCGTGTTCACCGCTCATGGAGCCTCCGGGAAGGACGCCGGTCCGAGAGAACCGGCGGCTGGGTTCAGGCGTTGGGGAACATCCAGGGACTGCTCTGGCGATAGCGGCCTTCGAAGCTGGCGATGGCATCGGCATCCTGCAGGGTCAGGCCGATGTCGTCCAGGCCGTTGAGCAGGCAGTGCTTGCGGAAGGCATCGATCTCGAAGGGCAGCGCCACGCCGTCGGGACGGCGCACGGTCTGGCTTTCGAGGTCGACCACCAGTTGGTAGCCCTCGTTGGCTTCGACCTGGCGGAACAGCTCGTCAACGTCCGCATCGCTGAGGATGATCGGCAGCAGGCCATTCTTGAAGCTGTTGTTGAAGAAGATATCCGCGAAGCTGGGCGCGATCACCGAGCGGAACCCGTAGCCATCCAGCGCCCAGGGCGCATGCTCACGACTGGAACCGCAGCCGAAATTCTCGCGGGCCAGCAGGATGCTGGCGCCGGCATAGCGCGGCTGGTTGAGCACGAAATCAGGGTTGAGCGGACGCTTGCTGTTGTCCTGGCCGGGCTGGCCGACATCCAGGTAGCGCCACTCGTCGAACAGGTTGGGACCGAAACCGGTCCGCTTGATCGACTTGAGGAATTGCTTGGGAATGATCTGATCGGTATCGACGTTGGCACGATCCAGAGGCGCGACCAAACCGGTGTGCTGGGTAAAGGCTTGCATGGTCAGGCTCCTCAGGCGTTAGCGAAGTCACGGACGTCGACGAAACGACCGGCGATGGCAGCGGCGGCGGCCATCGCCGGACTCACCAGGTGGGTACGGCCACCGGCGCCCTGACGGCCTTCGAAGTTGCGGTTGGAGGTGGAGGCGCAATGCTCGCCACTCTCCAGGCGGTCGGCGTTCATCGCCAGGCACATGGAGCAGCCCGGTTCGCGCCATTCGAAGCCGGCTTCGATGAAGACCTTGTCCAGGCCCTCACGCTCGGCCTGGGCCTTGACCAGGCCGGAACCCGGTACCACGAGGGCCTGCTTGAGGGTCGCAGCGACCTTGCGGCCCTTGGCCACGGCGGCAGCGGCGCGCAGGTCTTCGATACGGGAGTTGGTGCAGGAGCCGATGAAGACGCGGTCGAGCACGATGTCGGTGATCGGCTGGTTGGCCTTGAGGCCCATGTACTTGAGGGCGCGCTCGATGGAGCCACGCTTGACCGGATCGGCTTCGCGGGTCGGATCCGGCACCTGCTGGTCGACGGCCAGGACCATCTCGGGCGAGGTGCCCCAGCTGACCTGCGGCTTGATCAGGGCAGCGTCCAGTTCGACGACGGTATCGAAGTGGGCGTCGGCGTCGGACACCAGGCCACGCCATTCGGCCACCGCGGCTTCCCAGACGGCACCGGTGGGCGCGAAGGGACGACCCTCGACATAGTCGATGGTGGTCTGGTCGACCGCGACCATGCCGACCCGGGCACCGGCCTCGATGGACATGTTGCAGATGGTCATACGGCCTTCCATGGACAGGGCACGGATGGCGCTGCCGGCGAATTCGATGGCATGGCCATTACCGCCGGCGGTGCCGATCTTGCCGATGATGGCGAGGACGATGTCCTTGGCGGTGACGCCGAAGGGCAATTCGCCCTCGACCTTCACCAGCATGTTCTTCATCTTCTTGGCCACCAGGCACTGGGTGGCGAGCACGTGCTCGACCTCGGAGGTGCCGATGCCATGGGCCAGGGCGGCGAAGGCACCATTGGTGGAGGTGTGGGAGTCGCCACAGACCACGGTCATGCCGGGCAGCACGGCGCCCTGCTCCGGGCCGATCACGTGGACGATGCCCTGGCGCACGTCGTTCATCTTGAACTGGGTGATGCCGAAGTCATCGCAGTTCTCGTCCAGGGTGCGGACCTGAATACGCGAGGTCTCGTCCTTGATGGAGTCAAGGCCTTCCTTGCGGTCCGGCGTGGTGGGCACGTTGTGGTCGAGGGTCGCGAGGTTGGCGTCCAGGCGCCAGGGCTTGCGGCCGGCCAGACGCAGGCCTTCGAAGGCCTGGGGCGAGGTCACTTCGTGGATGATGTGGCGGTCGATGTAGAGCAGTGCGGAACCATCGTCGCGCTGCTTGACCAGGTGCATATCCCAGAGTTTGTCGTAGAGCGTCTTGCCAGCCATGGATCGATTCCTCATCAGGCGTGGAGCGGCACGGGCCTTTGGCATGCCCTTGGTGCTTGTGGGGTCAAAGATACCGCGCTAGGCTCGCATGAAACAAATTCATCTTTTTCATGAAGCTCATAACCAACAGGAATTCGAAGGCTTGGACCTTGCCAACCTGAACGCCTTTGTCGCCGTGGCCGAAACGGGCGGCTTTTCCGATGCAGGGGAGCGCCTGCATCTCACCCAGCCTGCGGTCAGCAAACGCATTGCGGCTTTGGAACAGCAACTGGGGCTGCGCCTGTTCGACCGCATAGGCCGCGAAGTCAGCCTTACCGAGGCCGGACGTGCCCTGCTTCCCCGCGCCTACCAGATTCTAGGCGTGATAGATGACACTCGGCGCGCGCTCACCAATCTCAATGGTGCCATCGGCGGGCGGCTGACACTGGCGACCAGTCATCATATCGGCCTGCATCGGCTACCACCGATCCTGCGGCGCTTTACCCGCGAATATCCGGACGTCGCGCTGGACATTCGCTTTCTCGATTCGGAAGCCGCCTACGATGAAATCCTGCATGGGCGCGTGGAGCTCGCCATCATTACCCTCGCCCCGCAGACCACTGCGCCCATCCGCGCAGTGCCGATATGGCGCGACCCGCTGGATTTCGTGGCAGCACCGGAACATGCGCTGGCGACCCAGGAGAGCGTCAGCCTGGCTGATGTAGCACGACACCCGGCCGTGTTTCCCGGTGGTAATACCTTCACGCGACTCATCGTCCATGGCCTGTTCGATGCCCAGGGACTGACCCCGAACATAGCCATGAGCACCAACTACCTGGAGACCATCAAGATGCTGGTGTCCATCGGCCTCGCCTGGAGCGTGCTGCCGCGGACGCTGCTCGACGACCAGGTGTGCCGGTTACCCTTGCCCGGTATCCAGTTGGAAAGGCGGCTGGGGTACATCCTGCATACCGAGCGTACCCATTCGAATGCGGCCCAAGCGTTCATGGGGTTGTTGGACGAGGTGGAGCGGGAGTAGCGAAGCGTGCTGATCGCCTGGCCAGGGGTGGGATGCCCGTATCGTAGAGTCGTGATCGCGGCCATGGGCCGCTCCTACAGGAGCTGCATGCCTCATAGGAGCGGCCCATGGCCGCGATGAAATCAGTGCTATAGCGTGGAAAATGACGCGGCCGTTGCACCGGGGCGTTAAGTGGCGGGGGTGCCCTCACCCCAACCCTCTCCCGCGGGGAGAGGGGGCTATCCGAGCCAGCGCTCGAACCCACAGACGTAGGTTGGGTTGAGACGGCTTTATCGTCGAAGCCCAACAGTGGGGAGCTGGCTCTCCACCGGGGCGTTTGATGGCGAGGGGCGCCCTTACCCCAACCCTCTCCCCCGGGGAGAGGGGGCTATCCGTGCCAGCGCTCGAACCCACAGGCATAGGTTGGGTTGAAACGGCTTTATCGTCGAAGCCCAACAGCACGGGGCGCGGCCTGGGCAACGTTGGGCTTCGCTGCGCTCAGCCCAACCTACGGTGCTGACAGGAAGGCATCAGCCCTTCTTGAGCTTCTTCAGGCGCTTCTTCGACTTGTCGATGACTTCCTTGCGCGCCTTGTCTTTCATCTCCTTCCATCCCTTGATCTCTGAGCGTTTGCGGCCACATCCCTGGCAGACTTCGTCTTTGATCTTGCATTGGCTGATACAGGGACTTTCGACCTTACCCACGGCAACCTCGAAAATGAAAAAGGCCCTGCAGTATAACGACTGCAGGGCCTTGGCCAGCGCCATCCGGCCGGATGGCGGGCTATGAAGGCGATTTAGAAAACCGCTTGAACCTTCAGGCCGCCGACCACGGCATTGTCGACCTCACGCACACCACCCGGGCTCTTGATGTACTGGATGTTGGGGCGAACGGTCAGCCAGTTGGTCACGTGCACACCGTAATAGAGTTCGGCGTCGTACTCGTTGTGCTGCAGCGGCGTGTAGGCCGGATCGTCATAGTCGGTGGCACCGGCAGCCTGGTTGAGGGCGCGCTGGTTATCGCGGAAGTCGCTGTTGGTGCTGATGCGCGCGACACCGAAGCCGATGTCATCCTTGGGACGACCGTCGAAGGGGCCCTTATACACCAGGCCGGCCTGGACGTAGTTGCTGACCTTGTTGACGTCCTTGGCGTGGGCGGTGAAGTTGGCGAAGACCGACAGGCCGCGGCTCGGGTCATCGTTGTGCGCGGTGATCTGCTGACGCGCCACGACCCAGTAGCCGTGCTTGCTGGAGTGCTCCTTGTAATCCAGCCCGGTGAGGGCGGCGGAGTTGCCGTTGACGTCCTCGTAGACATCGTTGGCATCGGCGGTGCTGTAGTAGTAGCCGACGCGGTATTCGCCCGGCAGGCCATTGACCTTGGGCGACCAGACCATCTCGACCGGCAGGACCGCACCCTTGGTGCCACTGCCGTTGAGCTTGAAGCCATTGCCGGTTTCCAGCAGCGACGGGTTCTGCTCATAGGCGCCGACCTGGACGAACAGCTCGGGGGTCAGGCTGTACTTGACGCGCAGGGCCCACTGGCTGACCGGCCAGTTGTACCAGACACCTTCCCAGTTGCCGACCTGGGAGCCGCAGAAGGCCAGGTTCTGGAAGTCGCACTCGAAGGAGTTGAAGTCCTCGCCCTCGCCGAAACGACCGGCCTTGATGTCCAGACGGCCATCGAAGAAGCCCTTGGACAGCCACAGCTGGGTCAGACGCCAGGTCTGGCCGCGGCCATAGACTTCCTGCACGGAGGAGTAGCCGCCGACACGGGGATCAGTGATGCGGTCATCGGTCAGGTTGCGGCCATCACGGGAGGTGATGGCGAGCTTGAATACCGAATTCTCCCAACCCGCGATCTTGTTCATGTCGCCCCAGAGACCGAACATGTACTGGGAGCTCCAACGACCGGTGCGATCATCGTCATAGCCGCCGCGCAGGTTGGTGGCGCCCTCCCCCACGTACTCCAGCTTGATGTCCCAACCCTTGTCGCGCAGGTCCTTGCGCACGCCGCCCCAGTCACCGGTCATGGTGTTGCCCAGGGGCTCGAAGGCGGCTTCGGTGTTGTTCACCCCGCTGAAATTGCCACCCGGGTTGGCCTGAGGTGCCGCCTGGGCGCCTGCGGCTACCGCCAGGGCGAGCAGCGATACCAGGGGCAGTGCGTTACCCCGACGATTCTTGTGATTCTGACTGTTCATTACTGAGATCCCTTTTTATAGAAGTGATGACACCCAGGGCCCGAAACCCGCGTCTCTAATACTTACGGCAGGACGTTGAGGACTTCGTAACAGGCACCCATGGTGTGGTAGTCGACCTTGCCGGCCGGACTCTTGTCGTCGGAGTACTTGTGGTTCCGACGGTCGAGCAGGCGCCACCACGCGCCGTGCTCGTGATCGATGAAATGCTCCCAGCTGTAGCGCCAGAGCGCTTCATAGTGTTGCCAGTAACGGTCGTCGCCACTGCGGTCGGCCAGCAGCGCCGCGGCGGCCAGGGCCTCCGCCTGGACCCAGAAATACTTGTCCGGATCGCAGGGCGAGCCGTCCGGCGCGAAGCCGTAGTAGAGCCCGCCGTGTTCGCCATCCCAGCTCAGCCGCCAGGAGGCATCGAACAGCGCCTGGGCCCTTGGCAGCAGCCAGGGCTGGGGACGGTGGCGCTCGAGGATGAGCAGCAGCTTGGCCCATTCGATCTGGTGCCCGGGCTGGAATCCCCAGGGGCGGAACAGGTTGGCCGGATCGTCGCGGTTGTAGTCCCAGTCGATCGACCAGTCGCTGTGGTAGTGCTCCCAGATCAGGCCACCGGGGACCTGGTCGGCCGCGGCACCATGCCCCCTGGTCAGCGCTGCCTGGCGCTGGGTCATGTTGCGCGCCAGGGTCTCGGCGCGATCCAGGTAGCGCACCTCGCCACTGGCTTCGTAGGCGGCCAGCAGGGCTTCGCAGGCGTGCATGTTGGCGTTCTGGCCGCGGTACGGCGAGACGGCTTGCCAGTCGGCACTGATCTCGTCGACATAGAGGCCATCGGCTTCACGCCAGAAATGGGTTTCCAGGGATTCCCAGGCTTCGCTCAGCCAGCCGCGCGCCTCTTCGATACCCGCCTGCAGACCGTGGGCATAGGCCAACACCACGAAGGCCAGGCCGTAGCAGTGATTGGTGCCATCCACCACGGTGTCGCCATCGAGCAGCCAGGCATAGCCGCCGTTAGCCTGGCGATGCCGCTCGCGCAGGTATCTCAGGCCGTGGCGGGTCGCTTCCAGAAACGCCGGATCGCCAAAATGCCGGTAGGCCATGGCGAAATCGAAGACGAAGCGGGTACTGGAGACCAGATGACGGGTCTGGCGGTCGTAGATCGTCCCGTCATCCTTGAAGAAGTGATAGAAGCCGCCCTGCGGGTCCAGGCATCTTGGATGGTAGAACGCCAGGGTCTGGCGCACATGCTCCAACAGGGTCTCGCGACGACGAAAATCGGGGAAGTCCATCGGGTTTCCTTGGCGGCTATTGTTGTTGTGGGAAAGCGTTCTAGTGGGGACTCACCTGCAGCAGGGCCTCCACGTCGGCCCGGGTCGGTGCGTAGGCGCCGGCGTGCCGGCAGGACACGGAGGCGCTGGCGGCGGCAAATCTCAGGCGCTGCTGGGGATCGGTCAGGCCCAAGAGGCCCGAAGCCAGCCAGCCGGCCATGCAGGCGTCGCCAGCGCCCACGGTATCGGCGACGTCCACGGCGATGGCGGCTTGCTGCCACTCGCCTCGCGGGGTGTAGAGCACCAGGCCGTGCTCGCCGCGGGTGAAGAGGATGCGGGCCTGGGGATTGAGGGCGCGCAGCTCGTCCAGCGCGGCGCGCTCGTCCAGGCCCGGATAGATCTGGCGGATGTCCTCGTCGGACAGCTTGATGTCGTCGGCCAGGCGCACCAGCTCGGGAAAGGTCTGCTGGCGATAGCGGTCGTCCATCAGGTTGCGCCAGTTAGGATCGTAGCTCAGCCGCTTGCCGGCGGCCTTCGCCTGACGCGCCAGGTCCAGCAGGGTATCGGCCAGTGGATAGCGGGCCAGACTGATGCAGCTGAAATGGCAGACTTCGGCGGCGTCCAGCCAGCCTTGGGGCAGCAGCGCCGGATCGAATTTCAGGTCGGCTTCACCGGCGAAGAAATAGCGCGGCGGACGACTCGACGGGACGATGGCCACCAGCGGATCGGCGGATACGCGCTGCAGGAAGCGGGTATCCAGGCCAGCGGTTTCCGATTGCCAGGCGATCTCGTCGCCCAGACCGTCCTGGCTGATGGCGCCACCGAAGGCGCTCTCCACACCGAGCCGGGCCAGGCCACGGGCCACGTTCCAGGGGGCACCGCCCGGGTAACCGCGCCATTCGCCAGGATTACCCTGGACGATGTCGGTAAGGGCTTCGCCAAAGACCACGACGCGGGGTAGTGCCATTCTTGTTCTCCTGTCTGTCACGGCGACCAAGGCTACCCCTGGTCTCTGGTAGGGCCGCGACCCGACGTCAGGCGCGGCGGCGGGCGGACCTTACCATTGCTGTAACGTTTCAGCCATGAGCTCCGTTCAAGAAAGTCGGCGACCGCTCGCCGGATCGAACAATACCGCCCGTCGCGCATCGATACGCCACAGCACCTGGTCACCGGGACGCGGGGCTTCTCCCGGTGCCACGCGGCAGCATACCTTGGTGCCATTCCACTCGGCGTAAAGCAAGGTGTCCGGCCCGGTCGGCTCGACCACCTGCACTCGGGTCAGGATACCGGGGACCGCGCTGTCGGCCGGATGCGCGGACTGAATCTGCTCCGGCCGCACACCCAGGATAGCCTCTCTGCCAGCCAACGCCGGGTCGAGTTCCGGCAATTCCACCAGGCTGTCACCGGTGTCGCCGGTCACCCGGGCGACCACCCTGCCCTCGCGCGCGTCCAGGCGGACGGGTACGAAGTTCATCGGCGGCGAGCCGATGAAGCTGGCGACGAAGAGATTGGCGGGATCGTTGTAGATCTCCTCGGGAGTGCCGAATTGCTGTACCTCGCCGTCCTTCATCACCGCCACCCGGTCGCCCAGGGTCATGGCTTCGATCTGATCGTGGGTGACGTAGACGGTGGTGGTTTGCAACCGCTGGTGCATCAGCTTGATCTCGGTGCGCATCTCCACCCGCAGCTTGGCGTCGAGGTTGGAGAGCGGCTCGTCGAACAGATAGAGCTTGGGCCGCCGGGCCAGGGCGCGGCCCATGGCGACGCGCTGCTGCTGGCCGCCGGAGAGCTGCGCCGGCTTGCGCTCGAGCAGGTGCTCGATCTGCAGGAGCTTGGCGACGCGAGCCACTTCGGCGTCGATCTGCTCCTTGGGCGTCTTGCGGATCTTCAGGCCGAAGGCGATGTTGTCGCGCACGGTCATGGTCGGGTAGAGGGCGTAGGACTGGAACACCATGGCGATGTCCCGATCCTTGGGCTCGACCTGGGTGACGTCCTCGCCATCCAGGCAAATGGCGCCGCTGCTGATGTCTTCCAGCCCGGCGATGGCGTTCATGAGGGTGGACTTGCCGCAGCCGGAGGGCCCGACCAGGATGAGGAACTGGCCGGCGTCGATGCGGATGTCGATGCCCTTGAGGGCTTCCTGGGCGGCGTTGCCGTAGGTCTTGCGTACGCTTTTGAGTTCGAGAGCTGCCATGGTGACCGTCCTTATCCTTTGACCACGCCCGAGGTCAGGCCCCGGACGAAATATTTACCCGCGAAGATGTAGACCAGCAGGGTCGGCAGTGCGGCGATCATGGCGGCGGCCATGTCGACGTTGTATTCCTTGGCACCGGTGCTGGTGTTGACCAGGTTGTTGAGGGCCACGGTGATGGGCTGCGACGAACCGCTGGCGAACACCACACCGAACAGGAAGTCGTTCCACACCTGGGTGAACTGCCAGATCAGGCTGACCATGACGATGGGCGTGGACAGCGGCAGCAGGATCTTGAAGAAGATGGTGAAGAAACCCGCGCCGTCCAGCCGCGCCGCCTTGATCAGGGCATCGGGGATACCGACGTAGTAGTTGCGGAAGAACAGTGTGGTGAAGGCCAGGCCGTAGATCACGTGCACCAGTACCAGGCCGGCGGTGGTGTTGGCCAGGCCCAGTTGGCCAAGGGTGAAGGACATCGGCAGCAGGATCACCTGGAAGGGAATGAAGCAGCCGAACAGCAACAGGCTGAACAGCAGATTCGAGCCGCGGAACTGCCACTTCGACAGGGCGTAGCCGTTGAGCGCGCCGATAAAAGTGGAGATCAGCACCGCCGGGACGGTGATCAGGAAGGAGTTCCAGAAGTAGCTGTGCACCACGTCCCAGGCCTTGAGCCAACCGATCACCGTCCAGTCCAGCGGCAGGCTGAGCAGGTTGCCGGTACGGACATCGTCCGGGGTCTTGAAGCTGGTCAGCAGCATCACCACCAGGGGCACCAGATAGACCGCGCAGGCGACGATCAGGGTGGCGTGGATGGCCACGCGATTGACGTTCAGAGCCTTAGCCATGGCGTTTGCTCCGCAATTCCGAGTAGAGGTAGGGCACCAGCACCGCCAGTACCGCGCCGAGCATCAGCACGGCGCTGGCCGAGCCCAGGCCCATCTGGCCACGGGTGAAGGTGTGCTGGTACATGAACACCGCCGGCAGGTCCGAGGCGTAGCCGGGACCGCCCGCGGTCATGGCCATGACCAGGTCGAAGCTCTTGATGGCGATGTGGGCGAGGATCATCACCGCACTGAAGAACACCGGGCGCAGGCTGGGCAGGACGATGCGCAGGTAGATGGTCGGCAGCCCTGCCCCGTCGACCTGGGCGGCACGCAGGATCGAGGAGTCCACCCCGCGCAGTCCGGCGAGGAACATGGCCATGACGAAGCCCGACGCCTGCCAGAGGGCGGCGATCAGCAGGCAGTAGATGACCCGGTCGGGGTCCACCAGCCAGTCGAAACGGAAGCCCTCCCAACCCCAGTCGCGCAGCAGCTTGTCCAGGCCCAGGCCGGGGTTGAGGAGCCACTTCCAGGCGGTGCCAGTGACGATCATCGACAGCGCCATGGGGTACAGGTAGATGGTGCGGATGAAGCCTTCCCGACGAATCCGCTGGTCCAGCAGGATGGCGAAGAAGACGCCGATGGCCAGACTCAGCAGGATGAACAGCCCGCCGAAGATCGCCAGGTTCTTGCAGGCCACCAGCCAGCGATCGTTCTCCAGCAGCCGGGCGTACTGAGCGAAGCCGGCGAAGTTGTAGCTGGGCAGGAAGCGCGAGTTGGTGAAGGAGATCACCGCCGTCCACAGCATGTAGCCATAGAGGCAAACGACCATGGCGATGGCCGTGGGCGCCAGCACCAGCTTGGGCAGCAGGCGCTGCAGCCGGTCCGGGCGTCGACTGACAGTCGCGACGGGAAGGGTTTCGGTAAGAGCCATGGGGCGCTCCCAGGGGTGGTATTATTTTAAGTGCAGGTATCTTGTAGATCGCGGCGATGGCGGGCCGTCGTAGGTTGGGTTGAGCGCAGCGAAGCCCAACATCGCCTCGGGCCGGCAAGGTTGGGCGTCGACGATGGAGCCGTCTCAACCCACCCTAGGATCTAGCCGCGAACGGTCCTACTTCGCAGCCTGAATGGCGGCTACCAGTTGCTCAGTGGCCTTCTTCGGGTCGGCGTTGGCGTCGTTGAAGAAGTTGGTCACCACATCGAAGATCGCGCCCTGCACGTAGCTGGTGTTGGCCATGCTGTGGGCCATGCTCGGCTCGGCCTTGCCGTCGGCGTTGGCCGCCTGGAAGTCCTTGGCCGATTGCTGGGCGCAGCTGTCGAACTTGCTCAGGTCGATGTCGTTACGCACCGGAATGGAGCCCTTGTTGAGGTTGAATACCTCCTGGAAGGGCTTGTCGATGACGGTGCGTACCAGGTCGTCCTGGGCCTTCTGGTTGTCCTTATTCTTGATCTTGAACATGGCCAGGGAGTCGATGTTGTAGATGAAGTCGCCCTGGGTACCCGGCATCACCACGCATTCGTAGTCGACGCCCGGCTTCTTGCCGGCAGCGGCGAACTCGGCCTTGGCCCAGTCGCCCATGATCTGCATGCCCGCCTTGCCCTCGATGACCATGGCGGTGGCCAGGTTCCAGTCACGCCCCGCGGCGTTGGGATCGACGTAGCCCTTGATGCGCTTGAAGGTCTTGAACACCTCGACCATCTTGTCGCTGCGGATGGTGTCGGCATCGGTCTGCACGAAGACCTTGTCGTAGCCTTCCGGGCCCATGATGGCCATGACCAGGGATTCGAAGATGGTGCCGTCCTGCCAGTTCTGGCCGCCATGGGCCAGGGGCACGACGCCGGCAGCCTTGAGCTTGTCGGCGGCTTCGAAGAATTCATCCAGGGTGGTGGGGACCTTGGCGCCAGCCTTCTTGAAGACGGCAGGGTTGATCCAAAGCCAGTTGATGCGGTGGATGCCGGCCGGTACGGCGACGTACTCGCCGTCGTGCTGCATGGTCTGGGCGACGCGCTTGGGCAGGATGCCGTCCCAGTTGCCCTGCTTGGCGATGTCGCTGATATTGGCCAGGAAGCCCATGTTGGCCCATTCCTGGATATCGGGACCCTTGAGTTGCGCAGCAGACGGCGGATTGCCCGATACCGCACGGGTCTTGAGTACCGTCATGGCGGCTTCACCGGCGCCACCGGCCACGGCGAAGTCCTTCCAGGTGTCGCCTTGCTTCTGCATCAGCTGCTTGAGCACATCGACGGCGCGAGCCTCGCCACCGGAGGTCCACCAGTGCAGCACCTCGACCTCACCGGCATGGGCGGTCAGGGGGGCAGCAATCGCGGCGCAGGAAAGGGAAACGGCGAGAGCGAGACGATTCAACGCATTCATGGGGTCGTTCCTTGTTGTTTTTATCGGAGCGGTTTTACAGGAGCTGCGCCGAGTCTAGTGAGACGATTGCGGCCGTGGGTAACGAAGGGAAAGAGATTTGTCACCGCTTGGTGACATGACGTCTTACCAGTGCTCAGGCGCGCGGCAGGGTCAGGGTGACCCTCAAACCCCCTTCCCGTCGGTTGCGCAGCTCCACCTCACCGCCGTGGGCATGGGCCAGGTTACGGGCGATGCCCAGGCCCAGCCCGTACCCATGGCGGTCGGTAGCGAGGCGGACATGGGGCTGGAAGACCTGCTCCAGCTCCTGTTCCGGCACCCCCGGGCCTTCGTCGTCGACATGCAGGACGAAGGTATGGCCGTCGTCTTCCACCTGCAGGTGGGCGCGATAGCCATACTTGAGGGCGTTATCCAGCAGGTTGCCGATGCAGCGCTTGAGCGCCAGCGGCTTGCCCAGCAGGCTGCTTCGAGCCTCTCCGGTAAGACGCACGCGCGGTGGCTGCTCCTGGGTGAAGGGCTCCACCAGTTGCAGGAGCAGCGTCTGCAAGTCGACCGGCTCCAGGTTCTCGTGGATATCGGTGTCCTTGACGCACTGCAGGGCGCCCTTCACCAACAGGTCGAGTTCGTCCAGATCGCGCACCAGCTTGGCCTGCATCACCTCGTCGTCCACCAGTTCGGCACGCAGGCGCAACCGGGTAATGGGGGTACGCAGGTCGTGGGAAATGGCGCTGAACAGCTGGGCCCGCTCGTCCAGGTAGCGGGCGATGCGCTCGCGCATGGAATTGAAGGCGCGGGTGACCTCACGGATTTCCCGGGCGCCCTCCTCCCGTACGGGTGGGGTATGCACTTCCAGCGACAGCTCCCGTGCGGCCCGCGACAGACGCTTGAGCGGCCGGCTCTGCCAGCGGATCAGCAGCCCGATGAAGAGCAGCAGGAAGGCGCTGCTGAAGATCATGAACAGCAGCTGCTGCAGCGGCAGCCAGGATTCATCCAGGCTGTAGTAAGGCGCCGGCATGAGCGTCGCCAGGTAGACCCACTCCCCTTCGCCGATGCGAATCTGGGTCACCAGTACCGGCGGCTCCAGGGGTTCCAGACTCAGGGCGTAGTGCGCCCAGGAACGCGGCAACTCGTCGAGCGCCACGGCGCCATTGAACAGCCGCAGCTGCTGCGGCGCTACGAACTCGACGTACATGGGCATGGCCGCACCCAGCCGCTCGCGCAGCACCGCCTCTACCCCCTGCAGCACCGCGCGGCGTCCCGGGGTGTCCGGTAGCGACTGCATGGTCAGGGGCTTTTCGTTGAGCGACACGAAGAAACGCGTGCCGCCCATGTTGCGCAGCTGCTCCAGCACCAGCGGCCGATAGGCCGGTGGCAACAGGCTGAAGTAGCGCACGCTGGCGGCGATGGAATAGCCCAGGCTGCGTGCAGCGGTCTGCAGACCCTGGTCACGATCGCTACGCATGGATGCCGACCAGAACAGCGCCGAGGCGCCCTGGGCCAGGAGTACCGCCAGCAGGGTCAGCAGGAGCATCCGGGCAAGCAGCGAACGCGGCACCAGGCGTCCGAGCAGACCGCTACACCGCATCGGCGACCAGGCCGCTGACCTCGGCGGCGAGCAGATAGCCGGAACCGCGCACGGTACGGATCAGCCGCGGAGACTTGCCGGTGTCTCTCAGGCGCTGGCGCAGGCGACTGACCGCCATGTCGACGATGCGCTCCAGCGGCAGGACCTCGCGCCCGCGGGTGGCGTTGGCGATGGTGTCGCGATCGAGGATCTGCTGCGGGTGATCCAGAAACAGCTTCAGCAAGGTGAAGTCGGCACCGGAGAGGATCACCTCCTCCCCATCGCGATGGAACAGCCGGTGACTGACTGGATCCAGGCGCCAGTCGTCGAAGGTCAGCAGGCCCGCAACGGCCGGGCGCGCCTCGCCGAAGCCGGCGCGGCGCAGCAATGCCTTGATGCGCGCCAGGAGCTCCCGCGGACTGAACGGCTTGCCGAGATAGTCGTCAGCACCGAGCTCGAGACCTATGACGCGATCGGCCTCGTCGGAGCTGGCGGTGAGCATGATGATGGGCACCTGGCGGCAGCTCGACTGCTCGCGCATCCAGCGGCAGAGGGCGAAGCCATCTTCACCCGGCAGCATGACATCGAGGATCAGCAGGTCGGGCACGAAATCGCCGAGCGCCCGGCGCAGCTCGCGGCCGTCACCGACGGCGCGCACCAGGTAGCCGGCACGGGTGAGATAGGTGTCGAGAAGCTCACGGATTTCCCCATCGTCATCGACGATGAGAAGGGATTTGCCCAGGGTGGACATGGCGATGTTCGCTCTTGTTGTTCTGGCCAGGCGCCAGCTACCGGTAGTGCCGGCAGCATACCGGGGCTGGGCGACCTTGAGTAGTCGCCTGCCCCGGACCGATCAGCCCTTGCGTGCTTCGGCGATGGTCTGGTCCAGCGCGACCCCGGCGCCGAACAGGCCCGGGTACTCGGCCGTCACCAGCCAGGCCGGAATGTCCTTCAGGTAGGCGCTGCTGGTCTTGCCCTTGTCGGCGAAGGCATGGGCGAAGGCCCCGCTCTGGAAGCGCTCGACGAAGCGCGGCAGGATACCGCCCGCGATGTAGACGCCACCGAGGGCGCCCAGCGTCAGGGCGGCGTTGCCGGCGACCCGGGCCAGCCAGATGAAGAACTGCTCCAGCACGGCATCGGCATAGGCATCGCCCTTGAGTGCCAGCTCGCAGATGTCTGCGGCGCTGTGCAGGGCAGCGGTCCGGCCATCCAACTCGCAGCTCGCGTGATAGAGGTTGACCAGGCCACTGCCGGACACCACGCGCTCAGCGGACACGTGATTGCCGAACTGGCGCTTGAGGATCTTCCAGATATCGAATTCCCGCTGGGTATTGATCGGCAGGTCGACGTGGCCTCCTTCGCTCGGCAGCACGATCCAGCGATCCTTGCCGCTCGGCACCAGACTGGCGAGACCCAGGCCGGTACCGGGACCTATCACCAAGCGGGGACGGGTCGGCAAGGCGATACCGTCGCGCACCTGAACGCAGTCCGCCGGATCCAGACGGGCGATGGCCCACGCCATGGAGGTGAAGTCGTTGATCAGCAGCAGATGGGTCAGGCCCAGCTCGCGGCAGAACTGCTCGCGCTTGATCACCCAGTGATTGTTGGTGAAGCGGAAGTCATCCTCGCCCACCGGGCCCGCACAGGCCAGGCACACGGCGGTGATATCGTCCAGCGCCACGCCGGTCTGCCCCAGATACTTGCGTACGGCGTCTTCCGGACAGGCGTAATCCGCACAGGCGAAGACCTCGATGGCCTCCAGGCGACCGTCGCGCCACAGGGCGAAGCGGGCATTCGTGCCGCCGATGTCGCCAACCAAAGCCAAACTCATTTCAGCGCCTCCAGGCTGGAAGTAAATGCACTGGCACCGGATTCAGCCGTGCTCATGGCGCCGCGCATGAAGGCGAACAACTCACGACCACAGCCCACCCCGGTGCCCTGGGGCGCTTCGACCGCCTGACGGGCCATCCATTCGTCCGCCGGCACCAGAATCTTCAGGTCACCGGTACGGCCATCGACGCGGATGAGATCGCCGTCACAGACCTTAGCCAGCGGACCACCGTCGATGGCTTCCGGACAGACGTGAATCGCCGCCGGCACCTTGCCCGACGCGCCGGACATGCGGCCGTCGGTGACCAGCGCCACCTTGAAGCCCCGGTCCTGCAGCACGCCAAGATAGGGGGTGAGCTTGTGCAGCTCGGGCATGCCCAGAGCCTTGGGCCCCTGGAAGCGTACCACCGCAACGAAATCGCGCTCCAGCTCCCCGGCCTTGAAGGCAGCGGCCAATTCGCTCTGGTCATGGAAGACCCGCGCCGGCGCCTCCACCACCTGGTGCTTGGGCGCCACGGCCGACACCTTCATCACGCCACGGCCGAGGTTGCCCTGCATGACGCGCAGACCGCCCTCTTCGTTGAACGGCCGGCTGGCCGGACGCAGGATGTCCTCGTCCAGGCTCTCCGCACGTCCGGTGCGCCACTCCAGCTTGCCGTCGACCAGGAAGGGCTCCTGCAGATAGCGCGACAGGCCACGCCCCATGATGGTGTTGACGTCTTCGTGCAGCAGCCCGGCCTCGAGCAGGGTGTGCACCATGAAGTTGACGCCACCGGCGGCGTGGAAGTGGTTCACGTCGGCCTTGCCGTTGGGATAGACCTGGGCCAGGGTCGGGGTGACCGCCGAGATCTCGGCCATGTCGTCCCAGGTCAGCTGGATGCCGGCGGCCTGGGCGATGGCGGGGATGTGCAGGGTGTGGTTGGTCGAACCACCGGTGGCGCTCAGGGCGACTACGGAGTTGACGATGGCCTTCTCGTCGACGATCTCGCCCAGCGGCATGAAGTTGCCGCCCTGGTGGGTGATGCGGGTCACCTGGCGCGCCGCCTCGCGGGTGAGTTCGTCACGCAGCGGGGTGTAGGGGTTGACGAAGGAGGAGCCCGGCAGGTGCAGGCCCATCACTTCCATCACCACCTGGTTGGTGTTGGCGGTGCCATAGAAGGTGCAGGTGCCGGGGCTGTGATAGGACTTCATCTCCGATTCCAGCAACTCTTCGCGGGTCGCCTTGCCTTCGGCGAAGGCCTGGCGCACCCGCGCCTTCTCCTTGTTGGAGATGCCGGAGGGCATGGGGCCGCCGGGGACGAAGATCATCGGCAGATGGCCAAAGCGCAGCGCGCCGATCATCAGGCCAGGAATGATCTTGTCGCAGATGCCGAGCAGCAGGGCCGCGTCGAACATGTTGTGCGACAGGGCCACCGCCGTGGACATGGCGATGACTTCGCGACTCGCCAGGCTCAGCTCCATGCCGGCCTCGCCCTGGGTCACGCCGTCACACATGGCGGGCACGCCACCGGCGAACTGACCGACGGAGCCGATCTCGCGCAGCGCCTGCTTGATGATCTCGGGATAGTGCTCGTAGGGCTGGTGAGCCGACAACATGTCGTTGTAGCTGGAAACGATGGCGACGTTGGCCTGGTCCATCAAACGGAGGCGCTGCTTATCCGTCGAGGAACCACACCCGGCGACGCCATGGGCGAAATTGGCGCATTGCAGCTTGCCGCGCTGGGGGCCGTCGCTGGCGGCGGCCCGGATCATGGCGAGGTAACGCTCACGGGTCGGACGGCTGCGTTCCACCAACCGCTGTGTGACTTCGAGGACGCGAGGATGCATGGTTTCGATTCTCCACCGGGCTAAATTTGTTGTTATTTAAAACATTCACAGCCAAATTGGCGCTATTATTCCGCTTAGCACGCGTCATGTGTAATGTTTTTTACAACAAAACCCAGCTATCGCGAGGTTTCTCTCAATGAGTATTCGTATTGCCATCAATGGTTTTGGACGCATCGGCCGCAACGTGCTGCGGGCGCTGTACACCGAGGGCTATCGCCAGGACCTGGAGGTCGTCGCGATCAACGACCTGGGCGACGCCGCCATCAATGCGCATCTCCTACAGTATGACAGCGTTCATGACCGCTTCCCTGCCGAGGTGTCCGTCGAGGGCGACAAGCTGGTGGTCAATGGCGACCGCATCGCCGTGACGGCCATCCGCAACCCGGCCGAACTGCCGTGGAAGGAGATGAAGGTCGACGTGGTGTTCGAGTGCACCGGCCTCTTCACCAACCGCGACAAGGCCGCTGCCCATCTGGAAGCGGGCGCCTCCAAGGTGATCATCTCGGCACCGGGCAAGGACGTGGACGCCACCATCGTCTACGGCGTCAACGACAACATCCTGCGCCAGTCGCACCAGATCATTTCCAACGCTTCCTGCACCACCAACTGCCTGGCGCCCGTCGCCCAGGTGCTGCAGCGCGAGCTGGGCATCGAGAACGGTCTGATGACCACCATCCATGCCTACACCAACGACCAGAACCTGTCGGACGTCTATCACTCCGACCCCTTCCGGGCGCGCTCGGCCACCCAGTCGATGATCCCGACCAAGACCGGTGCCGCCGAGGCCGTCGGCCTGGTTCTGCCGGAGCTGCAGGGCAAGTTTAGCGGCATGGCGGTGCGGGTGCCGACCATCAACGTGTCACTGGTCGATCTGACCATCCTGACCGCCAAGGAAACCGACGCCAAGACCATCAACGCCTTCATGAAGGCCGCGGCCGAGGCCTCGCCGGTACTGGGCTACAACGACAAGCCGCTGGTGTCCATCGACTTCAACCACAACCGCCTGTCGTCGATCTTCGACGCCAACCACACCAAGGTGAGCGGCAAGCTGGTAAAGATCATGGCCTGGTACGACAACGAGTGGGGTTTCTCCAATCGCATGCTCGATACCTGCAAGGCGCTGGTCAACGCCCCGGCCTGAGGTCTGTAGGTCGTGCAGAAAAAGCGCCTTCGGGCGCTTTTTTCGTTCTGGGCGGGAATGTTGGGCTTCGCTGCGCTCAGCGCCAACCTACGCGATACGCATCAGAAACGTAAAAACACCGTAGCGTGGAAAACGGCCCAGCCTTCTCCACTCGGCATTCATCGTGAAGCGTGCCCTCACCCCAGCCCTCTCCCACAGGAGAGGGGTTATTCGAGCGAGGGATCGTCTCCCGACGTCAGAGGTCGCCATGGCTGCGAGGGGAGCTGTAGGTTGGGTTGAGCAGCAAACCGTAGCGTGGAAAACGGCGCACCCTCTTCCACTTGGGCATTCATCGTGAAGCGCGCCCTCACCCCCGCCCTCTCCCCGAGGGAGAGGGGGCTTTTCGAGCGAGGGCGGTATTTCGGCGGGAAAGGGGCGGTTCAGCGTGTAGGTTGGGTTGAGCAGCGCGAAGCCCAACGGGCCCGGCTCAACCCTCGTCTTCTTCGTCCACCGCCTGGCGCAGATCATCGAAATCGGTCTTGAGGCCGGTCTCCATGGCGTCCAGCTCGGTGAGCAGGGTGCGGAAGCTGGTGCGCTCGGGAATGACCAGCGTGCCCTCCTCCTCGACGTCACCCACCGCCAAGGCCGCCAGACTCAGCTCGGGATCCTCCAGCACCGAGGCCGGCTCGGGCTCCAGCTGACGAACCTCCGCAAGCGGCGGCAGCTGATCGAGACTGCGCAGGTCGAAGTAGTCGAGAAAGGTCTTGGTGGTGGCGAACATGGCCGGACGTCCTGGAACGTCGCGATAGCCCACCACACGGATCCAGTCACGCTCCAACAGCGTCTTGACGATCTGGCTGTTGACGGCGACGCCGCGCACCTCCTCGATTTCGCCCCGAGTAATGGGTTGGCGATAGGCGATCAACGCCAGCGTTTCCAGCATGGCGCGAGAATACCGTGGCGGGCGCTCCTCCCACAGGCGGCCCACCCAGGGGGCGAACTTCTCCCGCACCTGCAGGCGATAGCCGGAGGCCACTTCCTTGAGTTCGAAGCCACGCTTGCGACAGGATCCGCCGAGGAGGGCCAGGCCGGCGCGCAGATGGGCAGGCTCCGGACGTTCGTACTCCTCGAAGAGTTCGGCCAGCCGTTCGAGGGTCAGCGGGCGACCGGCGGCCAACAGGATGGCTTCCAGCAAGGGAGCAAGTTGCTTCGGGTCGGTGTAGTTCATGGACGGCGATGATACGGCCAGACGCGGGACACGCCAAATTCAAGCTGCGGTGAAATGGCCGGATCCGTGGGATGTTTGACCTTGTGGCCACCGTGCTGCGCGGGCATGCTCGCCGCAAAGCGACGGAGAGCCCGCATGGCCCTGATCACCAGCCTCCTCTATCCCGACGTCATGAGCCTGGACGTCACCGGCCCGCTGCAGGTGTTCGCCTCCGCGAACCTGGAGCGTGAACGCCAGGGCCTGCCTGCCCATTACCAGCTGCGCCTGCTGGCCGCCAACGAAGGTTTGGTCCGGACATCCGCTGGCATCGGCATCTACGCCGAGCAGGGCTGGTACGATCTCGACGTGGCCGAGGTGGACACCCTGCTGATTCCCGGCGGCCTGGGCATCGGCGCCCTGCGCGATGACCTCCGCCTGCAGACCTGGCTACGCGAGCTGGAGCCGCGGGTACGGCGGCTGGGTTCGGTGTGTTCCGGCGCCCTGCTCCTCGCCAGTGCCGGTCTGCTGGATGGTCGGCGTGCCACCACCCACTGGGCCTATGTCGACGAGCTCGACGCCTTTCCCGCCATCGAGGTGCAGGGTGACCGCCTGCATACCTACGACCCCCTGGGTCGCGATGGCGATCCCCATGTCTTCACTTCGGCCGGCGTCACCGCCGGCATCGACCTGGCCCTCGCGCTGGTGGAAGCGGATCTGGGCCGGCCGCTGGCGCTGGCGGTAGCGCGTCGCTTGGTGATGTTCCTGCGCCGGCCAGGGGGCCAGGCGCAGTTCAGCGCCTGCCTCGCACCCGACCCCGGCCGCACGCCGCGGTTGGCCGCCCTGCTCGACTGGATTCCTGGCCATCTGGGCGAAGACCTCGGCCTCGAGCGTCTGGCCGAGCGCGCCCATATGGCGCCGCGCACCCTGTCGCGGCTGTTCAGTCGCGAGGTGGGCATGGGGCCGGGTCGCTATGTCGAACAGGTTCGCCTGGAGACCGCGAGGGTATTGTTGCAGGACGGCCAGGCCTCGATTGCCACGGTCTCTCGTCTGTGCGGCTTCGGCCATCCGGAGAATCTGCGGCGCACCTTCCACAAACACCTGGCGGTGAGCCCTCAGGACTATGCGGCGCGCTTCGGCGCTTGATTCGGGAGGTGATAACCATGCTGGAGATGCGTACGTCCTGTGAGCACTGCACCTCTGCCTTACCCCTTGGAGAGCGCGGACGCGCTGATCTGTTCCTATGAGTGCACCTTTTGCAGGGACTGCGCCCAGGGGCCTCTGCAAGGGAATTGTCCGAATTGCCGGGGCGAGTTGGTAAGACGGCCGCGGCGGGAGCGAAAAGACAAGGCGGATTGAATCGCGGCCATGGCGATCCACCGATACGCCCCCCATAGCCTCACCCGCCTCTGCGGGCGTCGCGATAGCCGTAACGTGGAAAACGGCGCAGCCTTTTCCACTGGGCGTCCGCTGTGAGGCCTACCCTCACCCCAACCCTCTCCCACGGGGAGAGGGGGCTATCCGAGCAGGTGCTCGGCCGGATCTCCCGGGCAGTTCCTGATCGATCATCACGACCCCATCTTGGGCCAACTGAAGCGTCAAGAGCCGCGCCGATCTGGTTCCGCTTTTATCTCAACAACCCCGCCTCCGCCTTGATCGGCTCCGGCGTCGGTTCGCCCAGCAGGTCCAGCACGGCGATCTCCAGGCCACGGCTCAGGGCATCCAGCGGCAGGTGGTTGGGCTGGGTACCAAAGGGATCGGCGATCTGATCACCCAGGGCATCCAGGCCGAAGAAGGTATAGGCCAGCACCAGCACCGCCAGCGGGGTGAACCAGCCGAGGCTATCCACCAGGCAGAACGGCAGCAGGAAGCAATAGACGTGCACCACCCGGTGCAGCATCAGCAGATAGGGATAGGGAATGGGCGTCTGGCGTATACGTTCGCAACCACTGAGCACGGCGGTCAGCCGGTCCAGCTGGTTATCGACGTTGGCGATCAAGGGATCGCCCAGACCTTCCTGCCGTGCCCGAGCCACCAGTCGGGTGCCGAGCCGACGGATCAGCGCGCTCGGGCGATGGGGGGCCGTGAGCAACGCCTCTTCGCCATGCAGGAGCCGTTGCAGGTCGGCGGACGGCGCCTCGCGACGCAAGTGATCCCGCAGGGCATAGCCGAACGCCAGCAGCGGCACCAGCAGCTGACGACGTTCGGCCGAGCTCAGGGCGGGCAGCAGGGTCTCGACCTGGCGTGCCAGATTGCGCCCGGCGATCAGCAACTCACCCCACAGACCCCGCGCTTCCCAGAAGCGTTGGTAGGCGGTGGTATTGCGAAAGCCGAGGAAGATCGCGAGGGTCAAGCCCCACAGCGTCAGCGGGGTGGTGGTCAGACCGAAGTCGAAGTTCAGGACGATACCATGGCTCAGCGTCACCGCCAGGCTCAGCAGCACGACGTAGAGCAGCTTGCGCCAGATGGCCGGGACGATGGAGCCACGTACCGTGAACAGGAGCTCCGTTAACGATGGATTCTGGGGGCGGGTGATCATGGCGGGCCTGACGCAGAGGTTGGGTCGTCATGCTGCCCGCCGGGTCGGGCTCCCTGCAAGGCTGGCCGTCAGCCGCAGGCGGCAGGTCGCCTCGGCGCCCCGTCATCCGTCCTTGTCAAGCACCCGACCTCTCGCCTAACCTGCTCCCGCGCGTGCGCCCCTGGATCAGCAGACAGGGCCTAACTGAGCTGGCTTCCCCTTCATCCACCGAGAGGAGCCGCCATGTCGCGCCTGTGGATCCAGAACCCCCTTGCCGTTTTCACCGCCAATGACCAGGACGCCCGCGGCGGTCTGGTCATCGATCAGGGCCTCATCACCGAGCTCGTGCCGGCCGGCGGTCAGCCTCGTCAGCCGGTGGTGGACACCTTCGATGCGGGCGAACTCGTGCTGCTGCCCGGGTTGATCAACACCCACCACCACTTCTATCAAACCCTCACCCGCGCCTGGGCGCCGGTCGTCAATCAGCCGCTGTTTCCCTGGCTGCAGCGGCTTTATCCCATCTGGGCGCGGCTGACCGCCGACCAGCTCCACCTGGCCACCCAGGTGGCGCTGGCGGAGCTGCTGCTATCGGGGTGTACCACCGCGGCGGATCATCACTATCTCT
The DNA here is from genome assembly GCF_054558395.1 of Pseudomonas sp. No.117. Taxonomy (NCBI): domain Bacteria; kingdom Pseudomonadati; phylum Pseudomonadota; class Gammaproteobacteria; order Pseudomonadales; family Pseudomonadaceae; genus Pseudomonas; species Pseudomonas sp. No.117. The sequence goes on along the minus strand of NZ_BAAJNP010000008.1, from coordinate 327,102 downwards.
TTCCCGATGGCCTGGAGCAGGCCATCGACATCCAGGTCGCAGCGGCGGCCGAACTCGGGCTGCGGGTCCATTTGACCCGTGGCTCCATGAGCCTGGGTGAGGCCGACGGTGGCTTGCCACCCCAGTCGACGGTGCAACGGCCGGAACTCATCCTCGCCGACAGCGAGCGCCTGGTGGCGCGTTATCACCAGCGTGGCGCCGGAGCCCGGGTACAGATCGCCCTGGCGCCTTGTTCGCCCTTCTCCGTCACGCCGGCGATCATGCGCGAGAGCGCCGAGCTGGCCGCGCGCCTGGACGTGCGCCTGCATACCCATCTGGCCGAGACCCTGGACGAGGAAGCCTTCTGCCAACAGCGCTTCGGGATGCGCACGGTCGATTACCTGGAAAGCGTCGGCTGGCTCGGCCCCCGCACCTGGCTGGCCCACGGCATCCACTTCGATGCGACGGAGATTGCTCGCCTGGGCGCTGCAGGTACCGGGATCTGCCATTGCCCCCATTCGAACATGCGTCTGGCCTCCGGCATCTGCCCGACCCTCGACCTTGAAGCGGCAGGTGTCGCCATTGGCTTGGGTGTGGATGGCTCGGCCTCGGGCGATGCCTCCAATCTGCTGCTCGAAGCCCGCCAGGCGCTCTATCTGCAACGCCTGCGCTATGGCGCCGAGCGCATCACGCCGGCTCTCGCCTTGAACTGGGCCACCCGTGGCTCGGCCCGATTGCTCGGACGCGATGACCTGGGCGAGTTGGCCGTTGGCAAGCAGGCCGATCTGGCGCTGTTCCGGCTGGACGACCTGCGCTTCTCGGGTAGCCACGATCCGCTGGCCGCGCTGCTACTCTGTGGCGCCGATCGGGCGGACCGGGTCATGATCGGCGGCCGCTGGCGGGTCATCGATGGCGGCATCGTCGACCTGGAGCTGCCCAGCCTGATCGCGCGCCATCGAGCAGCGGCCCGCCGACTCCTCGCCTAGCCGAACAGGACTCCGACCAGGGCACCACCCGCCAGCAGCCAGAGCGGATGCCAGCGGGTGAAGAGCGAGGCCAAGGAAACCACCGCCAGTACACCCACCCAGAGCGGCGCAGTGGCCACGCTGCCACCCAGGAGCCAGGCACTCGCGGATACCAAGCCGACCGTCACGGGCACCAGTCCGGCTTGCAGATGGCGACGCCAGGGCCGGTCGGCAAAGCGCTGCCAGAGGTGCAATACGCCCAGCGTCAGGAGCGAAGACGGTACGAACTTGGCGAAGGAGGTCACCAGCAGTCCCGGCCAGCCGGCGACGTGGTAACCGATCAGCGGCACGATCATCAGGTTCGGCCCGGGCGCGGCCTGGGCCAGGGCGAACAAGGCGGCGAAGTCGGCGGCGCTCATCCAACCGTGCACCATGACGACCTGGCGCTGCATCTCCGGCAGCACCGAGTTGCCACCCCCAAAGGCCAGCAGCGAGAGCTGGGTGAAGATCAGCGCCAGCGCCAGCAACGTCGTGCTCATAGACCCTGCCGATAGCTGAGCAGCACGCTGAAGGGGGTCAGCACCAACATGGTCCAGAGCAACGGGAGCTGGAACAGTGCCAAGGCGGCGAAGGCCAGGCTGGCGACGCCGAGCGCCAGCCAGCGGCCACGCAGGGGCTGCAGGAGCTTGATGGCCATGGCGACCAACAGGCCGGCGGCGGCGGCTGCCAGGCCGGCGAAGGCGCGACCGACCAGGGGATCGTCGTGGTAACGGTCGTAGAGCACGCCCAGGCCGACCACGACCAGCGTCGGCCCGATCAGCAAACCGGCTGCCGCCGCCAGGGCACCACTCCAGCCGGCGAATCTCATGCCCACCGCCACCGACAGATTGATGATATTGCCGCCCGGCAGGAACTGACACAGGCCGAGCAGTTCGGTGAATTCCTCGGCCGATAGCCAGCGCCGCTTCTCCACCAGATACCGCCGCGCCAGGGGTAGTACCCCGCCGAAGGCGGTGATGCCCAGGCCGAAGAAGCCCAGGAACAGATCGCGGCGCCGCGGTCGGCTTGAAGGAGAGACGGTATCCATGGGTGGGCCTGCGTTATAGCCAGAGCGACAACAATAGCGTACCCGCGAGGCCAGTGACGGAAACCAACGTCTGGAGTATCGACCAGACCCATAGGGTCTGCTTGAGCTCCAGCGCGAACTACTCGAGCACCATCCAGAAGCCTGCGTCGTTGACGTGGCAGAAGAACACCGAGTCCGCGCCAATGGCCAGCGCGATCAAGGCTGCCTGGGGGCCGGCCAGACCTGTCACGACCAGCGCCAGGATACCCGCGGTGGTGGTGGTCGCGACCGTTGCCGAACCGGTCGCCTGGCGCAGGGCCACAGCGATCAGCCACGCCAGCAGGATGTAGGGCAGGTGAGCGCCCTCCGCCAATTTCGCCACGGTGTGGCTCACACTGGCATCCAACAGCGTCTGCTTGAGTCCGCCCCCGGCACCGATGGTGAGCAGCAGGGCAGCGATGGGGGCCAGACGCTTACGCAGCACCCCGCCGACCCGCTCGCGCTGCATGGCGCTGCCCCAGCCGAGCAGCACGGTCGCGGCGAGCACCGCGAGCCCAAGGGCGATCAGCGGCTCGCCAAGAAACTTCAGGCCCTCCGCCAGACCGCTATGGGGATTCAGCGCGACCTTGGCGAAGGTGCTGCCCAGCATCAGCAGCACGGGCAACAGGATCACCTGCAGGGACAGGCCGAAACCCGGCTGGCGAGCACCCCGGTCACGGGCGCCGAACAGCTCGCCCAGTTCGGCCGGCGGCTCGATCGCCATGCGCCGCGACAGCCAGCCAGCCACCATATAGGGGGCCGGCGAGGATGACCGCCGGTACGGCGATGGCAAAGCCCAGCACCCTGGTGAGGCCGAGGTCGGCATGCAGGGCCCCCCACCGCGATCAGGGGGCCGGGGTGAGGTGGCAGCAGCGCGTGCAAGGTCGTCATACCCGCCAGTGCCGGGATGGCGATGCGCAGCAGCGGCTAGCCGGAACGCTGGGCCATCACGAAGATGATGGGCACCATCAGCACCAGCCCGATCTCGAAGAACAAGGGCAGGCCGATCACCATGGCCACCAACGCCATCACCCAGGGCAGGCTACGTCCCTTGCCCAGCCCCAGGAGGGTGCTGGCGATGCGGTCGGCAGCGCCCGATTCGGCCATCAAGGTCCCCAGCATCGAACCCAGGGCAATGATGATCCCAGCCTCACCGAGGATGCTGCCCGCGCCTTTGCTGAAGGCCTTGGCCACCGCCTCGGCAGGCAGTCCGGCGCCCAGCCCGGCGATGCAGGTGCCGATGAGAATGGCCAGGAACGGCGGCAGCCGGGTGATACCGATCAGGACGACGATGGCCAGGATGGCGGCCAGACAGCAAAGGATGACTCGGGTGTCATGGGCGACCCAGGCGAGCGCAGCGCGATCCACGGCTGACTCCTTGTAACTTATTGTTTCAGGATCACCATCACTGAAACGCCGCTCCCAGTACGACGCAAATCGAAATGATCCGGCGACAACCCCTGTCCCTTATTGCACTTAGCCAGCGAACCTCAGCCGTTTCGTACGATCCTAATAGCGGTCGGTCGTGACCGATCCCCTTCCCTCTTTGCTTGCAGGCGGTTGGCATGAACGAAACCTCTACCCTTTGGCAGCAGACCCTCGCTCAGTTCCGCGATGGCACCGGCTCCACCCTGCCGACTCCTGGCAGTGGCGCCGCAGCTACCGTGGCGGCTGCGCTGGGCGTCGCGCTGATCCTCAAGGGTCTCAAGCTCAGCCAGCAGCGCCAGCCGGTGACGCGACATGCCGAGCTGATCGCCGTAGGTGAACGCCTGCAGGAAGCCTTGAGCACCTGTGCCGACGCCGATGTGCAAGCCTTCGCCAACTACCTGGAGGCGGACCGCCAGGCCAGCGGCGCCACCCAGGAAGGGGAGCGCCGCCAGCAGGCGCTCAACCTGGCCGCCGCCAACGCGGTGCAGATTCCGATCGCCACCGCGCAGCTGTGCCTGGAAGCGCTCGACCTGGCGGTCACCGCCACGCCCCTGACCATCGAGCCGCTGCGCAGCGATACCCTGGCCGGCGGTCGCCTGGTGCATGGCGCCCTCGGCGCCGTGCTCACCACCGTCGATGCCGATCGCAACGGGCTGAAGTCCGGAGACGCCCGCGAAGCCGCCCGGCAGATGCGCGACAAGCTCCAACAGCAGGCCGACCAGCGCCTGGCCCAGCTGCGTGCCACCCCCGTCCCTCCCGCCATGGGCTAAGGGAGCATGCTGGGACGCCTAGGCTGGATCCTGCGCGGCTGTCAGCGGCGGCTGTGGTTTCGCGCCACCCTGTTCTCGCTCGCCGGGGTAGCGACCGCGCTGCTCGCCCTGCTGTTGCGCGACCATATCCCGGCCACGCTGCCGGCCAAGGTCGGTGCCGACGCCGTCGACAAGATCCTCACCATCATCGCCAGCAGCATGCTGGCGGTGACCACCTTTTCCCTCAGCACCATGGTGACGGCCTATAACGCCGCCGCCAGCAGCGTGACGCCCCGCGCCTACCCGCTGCTGCTGGAGGACAGCACCACCCAGAACGCCCTGGCCACCTTCCTGGGCTCCTTTCTCTTCAGCCTGGTCGGCATCATCGCCCTGAGCACTGGTCTTTACGGAGACAATGGCCGCGTGGTGCTGTTTGCCGTCACCCTGGTGGTGATCCTGCTGATCGTCTTCACCTTGCTGCGCTGGATCGATCATCTGTCGCGCCTCGGTCAGTTGGACGCCACCAGCGACAGCATCGAGGCGGCCGCCCAGCGCAGCCTGGAGCGCTGGCTGTCCATCCCGCACCTGGGTGGCGTGGCCGCACCGCGCGACCAGGCACCCGCCGGCCGGCCGGTACTGGCCGACCGTACCGGCTACCTGCAACGGGTCGACATGCCCTTGCTCGCCGACCTCTGCGGCGAGCAAGGTCGTCTGCGCCTGGCCGTGCTGCCGGGCGCCTTCGTCGACCCAGCGCAGCCACTGCTCTGGGTCGAAGGCCTGGCACCGGAACGCGACGAGCGATTGCGCGCAGCCTTCATCCTGGATGCCCGCCGGCTTCACGACCAGGATCCGCGCTTCGGCCTCACCGTTCTGGGTGAAATCGCCACCGGGGCGCTGGTGCCATCCCGCAGCGACTCGGGTACCGCCATCGCTATTCTCGGCCGGGCGCAACGACTGCTGACCTCGCTCACCGAGGTACGCGAGCCAGTCGAGCCCCACTACCCGCGGATCGAGGTCCCGGAGTTGTCGCTGGATGATCTGTTCGACGACTTCTTCCTGCCGGTGGGCCGCGACGCCGCACCCCTGGTGGAAGTGGGCATGCGCCTGCAGAAATCCCTGGCGCGCCTGGCGGTACAGGGCGACGTGCGGATGAAGCGTGAATGCCTGAGGCACTCGCGCCTGGCCCTGGCCCGCGCCGAAGCGGCCCTTGGCCAGGCCGAGGACCGGGCCATCCTCCAGCAACTCGCCGCGGACGTCGAACGCCTCTGCGTGCCGGAGACGGCCGGCACGGTCTAGTCGGGCGCAACCGTCGCACGCGCATCCGGCGCGCTCGTGCCTGGCCGCCCGAGCCAGCTATCATGACGCGCTAGAGAAATTCCGAAACGGCGACAGATCATGATCGAAGTAACCGAACGCTCCATCGCCGAGCTGCGTCTCGCACTCGAAACCGGCCAGACCACCGCGGTGCAACTGGTCTCCGCCTACCTTGCGCGTATCGACGCCTATGACGCGCCCGGCACGCCGACGGCGCTCAACGCGGTGGTCGTCCGCAACCCCGACGCCCTGGCCGAAGCCGCCGAATCCGATCGCCGGCGCGCCCGCGGCGAGACACTGGGCCCGCTGGATGGCATCCCCTACACCGCCAAGGACAGCTATCTGGTCAAGGGTCTCACGGCCGCCTCCGGCAGCCCGGCATTCAAGGACCTGGTCGCGCAGCGCGACGCCTTTACCGTCGAGCGCCTGCGCGCCGCCGGCGCCATCTGCCTGGGCAAGACCAACATGCCGCCCATGGCCAACGGCGGCATGCAGCGCGGCGTGTACGGGCGTGCCGAAAGCCCCTATAACGCCCGCTATCTCACCGCGCCCTTCGCTTCCGGGTCGTCCAACGGGGCCGGCACCGCGACGGCAGCCAGCTTCGCTGCCTTCGGCCTGGCCGAGGAAACCTGGTCGAGCGGGCGTGGCCCGGCCTCCAACAACGGACTCTGCGCCTATACCCCCTCGCGCGGAGTCATCTCGGTGCGGGGTAACTGGCCGCTGACCCCGACCATGGACGTGGTGGTGCCCTATGCCCGCACCATGGCCGACCTGCTGGAGGTGCTGGACGTCGTGGTGGCCGATGATCCCGATCCCTCGGGCGACCTCTGGCGGCTACAGCCCTGGGTGCCGCTACCCCAGGCCTCGGCGGTGCGCCCGCCGCGCTACCAGGCCTTGGCCGCCGGCCCCGACGCCTTGGCCGGCAAGCGCCTCGGCGTACCGCGCATGTTCATCAACCAGGACCCGGACGCCGGCACCAGCCAAAGCCCCGGCATCGGCGGCCCCACCGGCCAGCGCATCCACACCCGGGAGTCGGTCATCGCCCTCTGGGAAGAGGCCCGCGCCGCCCTGGAAGCCGCCGGCGCTACCGTGGTCGAGGTGGACTTCCCGCTGGTGTCGAACTGCGAAGGCGATCGCCCCGGCGCGCCCACGGTATTCAACCGCGGCCTGGTCTCCAAGAAATTCCTCCACGACGAACTCTGGGACCTGTCCGCCTGGGGCTTCGATACCTTCCTGCGCGACAACGGTGATCCCGCGCTCAATCGCCTGGCCGACGTGCAAGGCGACCTGATCTTTCCCCACGAGCCGGGCACCCTGCCCAACCGCGAAGGCGACCTGGCCGCCGGTATGGCCGAATACGTGCGCATGGCCGAGCGCGGCCTGAGGTCCTGGCAGGAGATCGCCACGCTGCCCGACGGCCTGCGCGGCCTCGAGCACACCCGCAAGATCGATCTGGAGGACTGGCTGCACGCCCAGGGCCTGGACGCGGTGATTTTCCCGACGGTGGCCGACGTGGCACCCGCCGACGCCGAGATCAATCCCGCCTCTGCGGACATCGCCTGGAGCAACGGCGTCTGGGTCGCTAACGGTAACCTCGCGATTCGCCACCTGGGCGTGCCGACCGTCACCGTGCCCATGGGCGTGATGGCCGACATCGGCATGCCCGTTGGCCTGACTTTCGCCGGACGGGCCTATGACGATTCGAACCTGCTCAGGCTCGCCGCCGCCTATGAGGCTACCGGGTCGAAGCGCAGGGTGCCGCCGCGTACCCCACCGCTCGGCATGCGCTGAAAAGCGTCGCCGCGGTCCCCTGGCCGAAGACCGCGGCGATGCTCGACGGCGAGCCGTCACCCGCTAGAGTGCGGTTAGTCGTTCAGCGGTCCACCTACTCGGAAAACCAGCCTAGGACGCTTTGCGCGAGGCAGCGAAGCGCTGGCAGGCGTCTCTGAAGGCGTCCAGAAGCCGCAGGGATTCGGGGGTATCGCGGAAATTCCACTCCGGGTGCCACTGCACACCTATGACGAACCCGGGCGCGTTGCGCAACGACACCCCTTCGACCAACCCATCCGGCGCCAGCGCTTCGATACGCAGTCCACTGGCCAGACGGTCGATGCCCTGACTGTGCAGGGAATTCACCTCGAACGTCGGCGGCAAGCCAAGCTGCTCGAACACCCCGCCCGGCGGTACCTGCACCGGATGCCTGGGCGCGTACTGCTCGCCCAGCACCTCGCTCTGGGGCTCGCGATGGTCACCGTAGCCGGGCAGCTCCTGGACGCGTTGGTGCAGGCTGCCACCGAGGGCCACGTTGAGCTCCTGGAAGCCGCGACAGATGCAGAACACCGGGACGCCCCGGTCGATCGCCAGGCGCAACAGCGGCAGCGTGTAGGCATCGCGCTGGGCATCGTGATGGGTGCCGGCCAGGCTGTCCGGCCCCTGGTAGTGACGAGGCTCGACGTTGGACGGCGAGCCGGTGAACAGCAGTCCGTCCAGCCGGTCCAGCAGCGCCAGCGGATCGCTCGGCACGCTGCGCGCCGGCAGCAGCACCGGCAATCCGGCATGGCCAGCCGCCTCGACGTACTTGTCGCCAACGGTATGGGAATCGTATTTGCCAAGCGTCTGCCGGCAGGCCGTCACGCCGATCAGGGGCATAGGTGACATGGCTATCCTCCAGAGAGGCCCGCCCTTGCAGCGCGGGCGGACGAATTCAAATGCCCAGGCGATCGCGCAACTGGTAGTAGGTCGCACCGAGGGCGGTGAAGGGCACCCGGAGCAGCTGGCCACCCGGAAACGGATAATGCGGCAGGCCGGCGAAGGCATCGAAGCGCTCCGCCTGGCCGCGCAAGGCTTCGGCCAGCACATTGCCCGCCAGATGGGTATAGGTGACGCCGTGGCCGCTGCAGCCCTGGGAGTAATAGACGTTGTCGCCGAGCCGGCCAACCTGGGGCAGCCGCGACAGCGTCAGCAGAAAATTACCGGTCCAGGTGAAGTCGATCTTCACGTTCTTGAGCTGCGGAAAGGTCTGCAGCATCTTCGGCCGGATGATGGCCGCGATGTCCGCCGGGTCGCGCGCCCCATAGACCACGCCACCCCCGTAGATCAGCCGGCGATCGGCGCTGAGCCGGAAGTAATCGAGCAGGTAGTTGCAGTCTTCCACGCAGTAGTCCTGCGGCAGCAGACTGCGTGCTAGTTCCTCCGACAGGGGTTCAGTGGTGAGCACCTGGGTCCCGCAGGGCATGGACTTGGCCGCCAGCTCCGGCACCAGTCCGCCCAGGTAGGCGTTGCCGGCCACCACGACGAAGCGCGCCCTCACCTGCCCCTTCGCCGTGTGCACCACGGGGTTCGCACCGCGGTCGATGCGGATCGCGGCGCTTTGTTCATAGAGCCTGCCGCCCAGCGAGGCCACGGCCGCCGCCTCGCCCAAGGCCAGATTGAGCGGATGGATATGGCCACCGCTGCGGTCCAACATGCCACCGAGATAACGCTCGGTACCGACGACGTCCCGAATGCCCCGCTCGTCGAGCAATTCCAACTGGGTATGGCCGTAGCGCTCCCAGAGTTTCTTTTGCGCCTGCAGATGGCCCAGCTGCTTGCTGGTCAGGGCGGCGAAGACGCCGCCGTCTTTCAGGTCGCACTGGATGTTGTAGCGCGCGATCCGCTCACGAATGATGCGCCCGCCCTCGAAGGCCATCTCGCCGAGCAGCTGCGCCTGCCTGGCCGGTAGCTGTCGCTCGATGACATCGATGTCGCGGCTGTAGCTGTTGACGATCTGCCCGCCATTGCGCCCGGAAGCGCCGAAGCCGACGCGAGCCGCTTCCAGCACCGTCACACTGAAACCGTGCTCCAGCAGGAACAGCGCGGTGGACAGCCCCGTGTAGCCGGCACCGATGATGCACACGTCGCTCTCGACGTTGTCTGCGAGCTGCGGATACTCCGTGTGCAGATTGCGGGAGGCCGCATAGTAACTGCCGACATGGTGTTGCATGGTGTGATTCCTCTGCCTACGGATCCGACGCCGAGGTCGGGATCGCCGCGCCTGTCCAGCCTCGGCTGCAGGTCGCCTTGAGTTCGCGGTATGGGAGCGCGCAGGACGTCTTGCGCGCTCCGGTGAGCAAATTAACTGAAGTCGTCGAAGGACACTGAGATGCCGATAGCGGCGGACGGTCTGCTGCGACCACCGTCGGCGGACGCGCCGTCCTGTCGCCCTGCCCGGTTATCGCCGCTCCCGCTGTGCCAACCGCTCCATGATGACGCTCCTTACACGGTATGCAGATACCAGTTGTATTCGAGATCGGAGATGGTGGTTTCGAACTCCTCCAACTCGGCCTCCTTGCAGGCCACGAAGATGTCGATGTACTCCGGGCTGATGTACTGGTTCATCACCGCGCTGTCATCCAGCCGCCGCAGCGCATCGCGCAGATTGTTCGGCAGACTCTGCTCGAGCTGCTCATAGGAGTTGCCACTGACCGGGGCGCAGGGCTCCAGTCGCTGGGTCAGGCCGTGGTGGATGCCGGCAAGGATGGACGCCATCATGAGATAGGGATTGGCATCGGCGCCAGCCACCCGGTGTTCGATACGAATCGCGTCGCTGCTCCCGGTCGGCACCCGTACCGCCACGGTCCGGTTGTCGAGCCCCCAGCTCGGTGCGTTCGGCACATAGAACTGGGCACCGAAACGGCGGTAGGAATTGACGTTCGGGCAGAGGAAGGCCATCGACGCCGGCAGGGTTTCGAGGATGCCCGCGATGGCCTGGCGCAGCGGCGTGTGGTGCTCCGGATCGTCGGTCGCGAAGATGTTCTGCCCGGTCTGCTTATCCAGCAGCGAGATGTGTACGTGCAAGCCATTGCCCGCCTGGCCGGGATAGGGCTTGGCCATGAAGGTGGAATCCATCTCATGGTCGTAGGCGATGTTCTTGATCAGCCGCATGAGGAGCACCGCGTAGTCGCAGGCCTTGATGGCGTCTTCGACATGATGGAGGTTGACCTCGAACTGCGCCGGCGCACTCTCCTTGACGATGGCGTCGGCGGGAATTCCCTGCTCCTTGGCGCCTTCGAGCATGTCCTGCAGGCAATCCACGTACTCGTCCAGGTCGTCGATCAGATAGACCTGGGTGGAGACTGGCCGCTTGCCGGAGATCGGCGAGCGCGGCGGCTGCGGCCGGCCGTTCACGTTCTCTTGGTCGATGAGATAGAACTCCAGCTCGAAGGCCGCGCAGATGGTCAGGCCGAGGTCGTCGAACTGCTTGACCACCCGGCGCAGCACCTCGCGCGGATCGGCGAAGAACGGCGCGCCGTCCAGCTCGTGCATGGTCATCAGCAGCTGAGCGGTTGGCCGCTTCTGCCAGGGCTCGTAGCTCAGGGTACCGGGAATGGGGAAACAGGTGCGGTCGGCGTCGCCGATATGGAGCCCCAGTCCGGTGCTCTCCACGGTTGAGCCGTTTATGTCCAGGGCGAACAGCGAGGCCGGCAGGCTGATACCGCGCTCATACACCTTGGACAGGCTGGCCCGCTCGACCCGCTTGCCCCGGATGACGCCGTTCATGTCGGTGATCAACAGATCGACATACTGGATCTCGGGATGGTCGCGGAGAAAGCCGTTGGCTTCCGTCAACTGGACGACGCGGGGGGCTATCGAATTCATGGAAAGGCATCCTTGGCTGGCCCGCTTCGTAGTGGTCGCTCGTGTCGATCTGGCAGCGCGGCTGTGAGGGGCGAGTCCCAGCGGGCAGCGACGTCCCAGGCGGAATCCGTCTTTTCAGCGGATTGCCCTGGACGGGCATGACCAGTATAAATTGGCACTAGCGCAACCCACATTGGCGAATTGGCAAAGGAAGAATGCACGGATGCAATATCAGATCAGTCATGCCGACCTGAAGCTCGTGCTGGCGCTGGTTCGCGGCCGTACGCTGGCGCGCGCGGCCGAGCAGTTGCAGGTCGACGTCTCCACGGTCTTCCGGGCCATTCGTAAGCTCGAGGCCAATCTGCACCTGGCCCTGTTCGACAAGACCCGCCGTGGCTATACCCCTACCCAGAGTGCCAAGGCGCTGGCCGAACAGGCCGAGCGTGCCGAGCAGGCCCTCGACGCGGCCCGGATCGCCCTCACCCAGGGTGAGAACGTGATCAGTGGCACGGTGCGCCTGACCTGCACCGACGCGGTCTTGCGCAGCCTACTCCTGCCCGGCCTCGCCGAGCTGATGCCGCGTTATCCCGCCGTCGCCCTGGAAGTGGCCACCTCGAACACCTTTGCCAGCCTGAGCCGGCGGGATGCCGATATCGCCATCCGCCTGTCGAACGCCCCACCCGAGCACCTGGTCGGCCGCTGTCTTGGGCGCAGTTCCTATTTCGTCTGTGGGCATGCCCGCTATCGTGAAGGCTACGGGCAGGCCGCTACCGAACTGCCCTGGATCGCGCCCGACGACTCCCTGGCGGAACATGTTTCGGTCACCTGGCTGCGCCAGGCCTATCCCAGCCTCACCGCCCGCTATCGCTGCAGCAGCATGTCCGCGGTCGGGGGCCTGGTGGGTGCTGGCCTCGGCGTGGCTGCCCTGCCCGACTTCATGATCGGCAGCCTCGATGGTGTCGAGCGCCTCAGCCCGGCACTGGACGGCTGCGACACCGACCTCTGGCTGCTGACGCGCCCGGACAACCTATCGTTGCGCTCGGTACAGATCCTCTTCGATCAGTTGGCCGAGTTGGTCAGGGTGCGGCTAGCGACTGTCTGCAGGACCTGAGCTGAACGCCGGACCTCCGGCCTTCCAACGCGCTACCTGCTCGGAGGCTTCTGACCCGCCCTGGTGACGAAGGAGAATCAACCTGGCCTTTGGCGTTGTGGCAGCCTCGGCCGCTGGCCGCTGTCTCCCGTCAGCCGGGGCCAGCTGATCGACAGGCATGCTGGGCAAACAAGATCAGCAGCCCCGCGGCCAGGATCATCAGCATCCCACCCCAGGTGAAGAGGTTCGGAACCTCCTGGAACAACAGGTAGCCCCACAGGCAGGCGAAAGGCAGATAGGCGTAGTCGAAGGTGCCGACCAGCGCCGCGGGAGCGACCTGATAAGCCTTGGCGGTCGCGGTGTTGATGAAGACCAAGGCGACGGCGTACAGCGCGATGAAGGCCAGCGCTGCCCAATCGAGCGGCTGCCAGGCCGCCAGCAGGAAACCCGCACGGGCGGCTAGGCGGGTATCGATCAGCAGCGACGCCACGCCGCCGACACAGGCAGCGATCAGAAAGGCGACGTTCAAGCCCAATGCCAGGACCAGGGGATGTTCGTTCCGACAATGGCGGCGGGTCACCACCATGGCGAGCGCATAGAAGACGGCGCCCACGACGGGCAACAGGGCGGCAAAGGAGAACGTATCCGCGCCAGGCCGCAACACCAGCACCACCCCGGCAAAGCCTATCCCTACCGCCCACCAACCGATGCCCGATAGGGATTCCCCACCATAGCGGGTCGAAAAGAGGGCAATGAACAGAGGAGTCGTATAGATGGCGACGGCAGCGACCGATAACGGGATGAAGGGCAAGGCGGCGTAGTAGCTCACCCACATCAGTAGGAGCAGGAGGCTTCGCAGCGCCACCCAGCGCACGGCGGCGATACGCAGACGGCCGAGGCGAATACGACGGACTGCCCAGCTCCCGAGCGCCGGAACGGAGAGGCAGGAAACCACGAGGAACAGCTGCCATAGCGGCAGGCGTGAACTGAAGTATTTAACCGCGGCATCGGCCAGGGAGAGGATAAAGACCGCTAGTACGATCAGGCTGATGCCCTTGCCAAGGCTATCCCTACGACCCTCTTCCCGGCTCATGGGCAAGGCCTCCTCTGCCGCTCGGATCCGACATTGCTTCTGGACCTCACACCGCCCTCCCGGCTCACGCACAAGACCGCAGTCATGATCAACGCCTCGGACCATCAGGCCAAGGTTTGCCTTTTGAGGGTACTCCCTGCACGTTAGCTCGCTCAGTCCAAAACGATAGGCAGACAGTGACGCGGACTCTTCACATAGCCGCAGCGATTCTGTTGAACGAACGTCAGCAGATGCTGCTCGTGCGCAAGCGGGGCACCACGGCGTACATGCAACCCGGCGGCAAGGTGGACAGCGGCGAGCAACCCCTCGAAGCCCTGATACGGGAGCTGGAAGAAGAACTTGGCCTGGTCGTCGCGCCCGCCGATGCCACCTTCCTTGGCCAGTACCAAGCGCCGGCGGCCAATGAGCCTGGCTTCACCGTCGACTGCGCGCTCTATCAGGTAGCCTTACCAGCGACCGGCCAGGCCACTGCCGCCGCCGAGATCGAAGAAGCCCTTTGGGTCTCGGTGTTGGAGCCCAGCGACCTGGAGCTGGCCCCGCTCACTCGCGATCTGATCTTTCCCTTGCTAGCGCAGCGGATCTGCCCCAGTAGCGCCCCTCGCTAGGCAGACGACCGGCGACCTCCAACCGCTCGTCGGTCGACGCACCGGGGCGGCATTCGCCTGCGTCGACCCAAGATACTCAACCACCCAGCACCGCAAGGGTGCCCTCCTCCCCTGCGCCCGCTACAATGCGCGCCTTGCCGTGCCACGCCTGATCGAGAAGAATCGCTATGTCCCTGCCCAAGCATCATCTGGAATTGCTCAGCCCTGCCCGCGACGTGGGTATCGCGCGCGAAGCCATCCTGCACGGGGCCGACGCCGTCTACATCGGTGGGCCGAGCTTCGGGGCACGGCATAACGCCTGTAACGAGGTGAGCGAGATCGCCGGGTTGGTGGAATTCGCCCGGCGTTATCATGCGCGGGTGTTCACCACCATCAACACCATCCTGCATGACGATGAGCTGGAGCCCGCGCGTAAGCTGATCCACCAGCTGTACGATGCCGGTGTCGATGCGCTGATCGTGCAGGACCTGGGCGTACTGGAACTGGACATCCCGCCGATCGAGCTGCACGCCAGTACCCAGACCGACATCCGCACCCTGGGGCGGGCCAAGTTTCTCGACCAGGCCGGCTTTTCCCAGCTGGTGCTGGCCCGTGAGCTGAACCTCAAGGAAATCGCGGCCATCGCCGCCGAGACCGAGGCGGCCATCGAGTTCTTCATCCATGGCGCCCTGTGCGTGGCCTTCTCCGGCCAGTGCAACATCTCCCATGCCCAGACCGGCCGCAGCGCCAACCGCGGCGACTGCTCCCAGGCCTGTCGGCTGCCCTACACCCTCAAGGACGAAAAAGGCGGCGTGATCGCCTACGAGAAACACCTGTTGTCGATGAAGGACAACAACCAGAGCGCCAACCTGCGCGCCCTGGTCGAGGCGGGCGTGCGTTCCTTCAAGATCGAAGGACGCTACAAGGACGTGGGCTACGTGAAGAACATCACCGCCTACTACCGCCAGTTGCTCGACGACATCCTCGAAGACCGCAGCGACCTCGCCCGCGCCTCCAGCGGTCGCACCGCGCACTTCTTCGTGCCCGATCCGGACAAGACCTTCCACCGCGGCAGCACCGACTACTTCGTCACCGACCGCAAGATCGATATCGGCGCCTTCGATTCGCCGACCTTCACCGGTCTGCCGGTCGGCCAGGTGGAAAAGGTCAACAAGCGCGACTTCATTGCCGTCACCCAGGAGCCGCTGTCCAATGGCGATGGGCTCAACGTGCTGGTCAAACGCGAGGTGGTGGGCTTTCGCGCCAACGTCGCGGAGCTCAAAGCCGAGTTCGAAGAAGACGGCGCGAAGCGCTACCGCTATCGCGTCGAGCCCAATGAAATGCCCGAGGGGCTGTTCCGGCTGCGGCCGAATCACCCGCTCTCGCGCAACCTGGACCACAATTGGCAGCAGGCACTGCTCAAGACCAGCGCCGAGCGGCGCATCGGCGTGCGCTGGCAGGCCGAGTTGCGTGAGGAACGCCTGACGCTGACCGCCACCAGCGAGGAAGGCGTGAGCGTCACCGTCACTCTGGACGGCCCCTTCGGCGCAGCGAACAAGCCGGCACAGGCGCTGGACGGCCTCCGCGATCTCCTGACCCAGCTCGGCACCACCGAGTACCATGCCCTGGACGTGGCCCTGGATGCGCCCCAGGCCTTCTTCGTGCCCAATTCGCAACTCAAGGCGCTGCGTCGCGAGGCCATCGAACGGCTGACCGCCGCCCGCGTCGCCGTCCACCCGCGCGGCCGCCGCAAGGCCGAGACCAATCCGCCGCCGGTGTACCCCGAGTCGCACCTGTCGTTCCTCTACAACGTCTACAACCAAAAGGCCCGCGATTTCTACCATCGCCATGGGGTGCAACTGATCGACGCCGCCTACGAGGCCCACGAAGAGCCCGGTGAGGTGCCGGTGATGATTACCAAGCACTGCCTGCGCTTCTCCTTCAACCTCTGCCCCAAGCAGGCCAAGGGCGTCACCGGCGTGCGTACCAAGGTCGCGCCCATGCAGCTGGTCCACGGCGACGAGGTCCTGACCCTGAAGTTCGACTGCAAGCCCTGCGAGATGCACGTGGTGGGCAAGATGAAGGGCCATATCCTCGACCTGCCGCTGCCCGGCAGCCAGGCCGCCGCCAAGGCGCTGGCCAGCATCAGCCCGGAGGATCTGCTCAAGACCATCCGCAACAAGCCGACCGGGTATAGCCACTGAGGTAGGGGCAGCAACTGCGAACCTCTGAGCGGATACCCAGGCGCTAGACGGCCAGCCTTGATTTGAAGGCTGGCCCTGCCAACGCTCCCGGAACCCTAGGGCGCCTGGTGCAGGCGGATACGGACTCAGCTATTCGCCGCGGCGCTTTCCAGGCCCTGACTGTCGCCCCCCAGGGCAGCAGTGGCACGGGCGGCAGCCTGCAGGAGCAGCTTGCTCGCGCTGGCGACCTGGGATTCACCGAGACGATCGGCTGGACCCGACAGGGTCAAGGCGCCCTGCAGCAGCTGTCCTGGACCGAAAACGGGAGCCGATACGGAGGCGATTTCCGGATCGCGCTCACCTGCCGAAGATGCCCAGTAGCGAGCGGCGACGTCCGGTAGACGGCTATCTGCCATACGGCCGAAGACCCGGAGCACCTTGCCGGAAGCGCCTACCGCCAGGGGGAAGCGATCGCCCTCATGGACGGATACCTTGATGGTACGCCGGGGCTCGACGCGGAACAGTACCACCCTGGTGTCACCCTCCTCCACGTAGAAAGACGAGGTCTCTCCCGTTTCGTCCGAGAGCTCCTGCAACAAGGGATAGAGAACGTCCCGCAGCCGAAAGGACGTCTGGTAGATGGTGGCCAGGCGGGAAGGCTCGTGGCCGATGGTGAACTGGCCATCGGCCAGGCGGCGGATGAATCCCGCTTTTTCGATGGAGCTGATCAGCCGCAGGATGGTGCTCTTGTACAGCCCAGTGCGCCGGGCGATCTCGGCCAGGGTCAGCACGCTATGGTCGGCGTCGAAGGCCCGGAGTATCGCAAAGGCGCGATCGACGGCGGCGACGCCGTCGGTGCTGCTACGGGTATTGGGCGAATCGAGGCGTGTGGGATCGGCTGAGGTCATGGCGTCCATCTGAGGCTATCGGCGCGAAGCCAGGCTCCGCGTTCGCGCCAGTGTAGCCGTTGACAGGACGCACCAGCCAGAACGATGTTCTAACCCCGCTGCTCCTTGAGGAAGAAGCGCAGCGACCCACTTAGCAGAGCAGCGGCGAAGAGAATACAGCCCATGACCATCAGGCCTGCGGTGAAGGACTGGGTCTGTTCCTTCAGGTAGCCCATGAGCGAGGGCCCCACGAAACCGCCAAAGGCGCCGATCGAGTTGATCAGGGCGATGCCGCCTGCGGCCGCCTGTCCCTTGAGGAACTTGGCGGGCAAGGTATAGAAGATGGTCTTGGCCGAGATGGTGCCGACCATCGCCAGGGTGATGCCGATGAGCGCCGGGACGAGGGCGCTCATGTTCAACGCGAAGATCAACGCCAGGCCGCCCAACACCAGTGCCAGGACCAGGTTCAGGATGCCCTTGCCGGTACGATCGACGTGCTTGGCCCAGATCAGCAGCCCCAGCGTCGAGAAGAAGTACGGGATGGCGGCGATCCAGCCGATCATTCCGAATTCGACACCTTGGGCCTTGAGCATCTGCGGCAGCCAGATACCGATGCCATAGGTACCCAGGGTAAAGCTGAAGGTGATCAGGCTGAGGATCCAGACCCGGGGATCTTTCAGCGCATCGCGAAAGCCGTGGCTCTCCTGGGTACCGACACGCTCCTGCGCGATCATCTCCCTGATGGCCAGACGCTCCTCCCCGGAAAGCCACTTGGCTTCCTCAGGTCGATTGGCGAGCACGCGTAGGGTCACCAGTCCCAGGATGCAGGCTGGCATGCCTTCGATGAGGAACATCCACTGCCACCCCTCCAGGCCCCAGATGCCGTGCATTTGCAGCAACCAGATGGATAGCGGACCACCCACGAGGAAGGAAAGGGGCGTGGCCACCGTGAACCAGGCGAGGACCCGGGTGCGATAGCGGGCGGGAAACCACAGGGTAAGGAAGAAGATCACCCCGGGAAAGAAGCCTGCCTCGGCGATGCCCAGCAGCAAGCGCACTGCATAGAAGCTGTAGGGGCCGATCACGAAGGCGGTGGCCGCAGCGGCTATCCCCCAGGTGATCATGATCCGCGCCATCCAGAGCCGGGCGCCGAAGCGATACATCGCCAGATTGCTGGGTACCTCGCACAGGCAGTAGCCTACGAACATGATCCCGGCACCCAAGCCGAACTGTGCGGCGGTCAGACCCAGCGAGCCGGTCATCTGCAGCGCGGCGTAACCGACGCTGGTGCGATCCAGATAGTTGAAGAAATAGGCGAGCGCGAGCAGCGGGACAAGCCGCCAGGCTGCCTTGCGCAGGGCCCGCTGTTGCAATTCAGAAGACGTTTCTTTCGGGATAGCTGGAGCCAGTTGGGCCGGAGCGGTAGTGTTCGCCATGACGACGCCTCCTTGTTGTTTTTATGTGGGTCTGCGACGAGTTCGGCGAGACAGCGTCGATGGATCCCGATGCTCGCCAGCGGCCTCGTTCAGCTGCTACGGATGGTGCCGTTCCCGGCCAGCTCCTCGATATCGGCGGAGGTATAGCCCAGCTCCTCCAGCAGGCTGCGAGAATGGCTGCCGAGCGCAGGGACGTCCAGGCGGGTACCGAAGCGTTCCCCGTTCATTTCGATAGGGAGCATGGGCACCTTCACGGCCTCGCCCGAGGGCAGCGACACCTCGGCCATGCCTCCGGAGGCCAGCAGATGAGGGTCTTCGACCAGATCCTGTGGGCGCTGGATCGGCGAGAATGGCAGACCGGCCTGTTCGCACAACGCCATCACCGTCTGCTGATCCAGGCGGGCGATCCGCTCGCGGATCACGGGTAACAACAGCTCGCGTGCCTGGACGCGCTGATTGTTACGCGCGAACGCCGGATCTTGCGCCCACTCGGGGAAATCGAAGGCCGTACAGAAGGCCAGCCATTGGCTGTCGCTCACCACCCCGAGGAACACCTGTTCATCCGCTTCACGGGTATCGAAGACGTCGTAGACCGCCCAGGCAGAGATCCGATTGGGCATCGGCGCCGCAGCCCGGCCGGTTACCGCGTGTTGCATCATGTGCTGCGCGACCAGGAACGCCGAGTTCTCGAAAAGCCCGGTCTGGACGAATTGGCCTCGACCCGTGGAGCCTCGCTGCAGCAACGCGGCCAGGATGGAGATGGCACTGAACATCCCCCCCATTACATCGTTGACGGAGGCACCGGCGCGTAGTGGCCGCCCGACTGGGCCGGTCATATAGGCCAGGCCGGTCATCATCTGCACCACCTCGTCGAGTGCCGTACGATTCTCATAGGGACCGGGTAGGAAACCCTTCATGGAGCTGTAGATGATGTCCGGCTTGATCGCCTTTATCTGCTCGTAGCCGAGTCCCAGCTTGTCCATGGCGCCGGCACGGAAGTTCTCGGTCACGACGTCAGCCGTGGCGATGAGCCTCTTTACCGCTGCGAGCCCTTCCGGCGATTTCATATCGACCGCGAAGCTCTTCTTGTTGCGGTTGTAGGTCATCCAGTAGCCCGCGCCCGATCCCATCAATCGCCGGGTGTTATCGCCCTCGGGCACAGGCTCGACCTTGATGACCTCGGCCCCGAGGTCCGCCAGCACCAGACCACAGGTGGGGCCCATTACCATATGGACGAACTCGATGACGCGGATGCCGGCTAGTGGCAGCTTGTCTTCCGCCGTGACGTTCATACCGCCTCCCGTGCATAGGTGAAGTTCTTGCCGACTCCGGCATCGGGGATGAAACCGTAGAGAGTTTCACCAGGCAGGCCCTGCTGGAGCCATTCCCGGGCCACTACCAGGCGTTCTAGGTCCACGCCCGTGCGTAGCCCCATCGCTTCGAGCAGGTACACCAGGTCTTCGGTCACGATGTTGCCCGAGGCGCCCGGCGCGTAGGGGCAGCCGCCGAGGCCACCCTGGGAACCATCGAAGGTGGTCACGCCCGCCTCCAAGGCGGCCACGACATTGGCCAGCCCCTGACCGCGGGTGTTGTGAAAATGCGCGCTGCCAGCCCGTTGACCGATCTCCGCCTTGAGCCGCGTGAATAGCCGACGCACCTGAACCGGTGTCGCGTAGCCCACGGTATCCGACAGGCCGACCTCATCGACGCCGAGCTCGGCCATCCGCTGGGCCATGCGCAGGCATTCGTCGTCGGTCACCACGCCCTGGAGGGTGCAGCCGAAGGCGGTGGACAGGCCGGCTTCGATGTCGATGGCCGGATAACGCTCGTTGCGTAACGCGACCACGGCACGCACCTCCTCGGCTACCTGAGCATGAGTCTTGCGGATGTTCGACAGCGAGTGCGGCTCACTCACGGAAATCGGCAGCGTGACCTTGTGGACGCCGGCTTCGAAGGCGGCTTGCGCGCCTTTGAGATTCGGCACCAACGCCGTGACATGCAGCCCCGGCAGCGTCAGGGCATGGGCCACGACTTCGGCGCAATCCGCCATCTGCGGCAGGAGCTTCGGAGAGACGAAAGAGCCTACTTCGATCTCGCGCAGGCCGGAGGCGGCCAGGGCGCTTATCCAGGCACATTTGAGCGCGGTCGGCATGGTCGCCTTCACGCTCTGCAGGCCGTCACGCGGCCCTACCTCGCTTACGAGGACATCGATGTCTGGCTGATTGCTCATGGTGATTCTCTCTGCGGATGGAGAGCCCTTTGGAACGCTCACGCCAACAGGGCGTACCAGGATCAGCGTAACCGTTCTGTCAGGCAGAATTATGTTCTGTTTTTAGTATTCGCCGCTGAAGTTCGATCTGTCAATCCGCATTGGTCGCGGAACTGGACCAGCCTTTTCGCCCAATTTGGGAGGGCTTGACAGTCGAAAGGATTGCGGCAAGATTGTTCTGCCAGAGAAAATATCATTCTGCTGGATAGAACAACGATAACAAAAGAGCGTATCGGCCTGATCGAGGCCTTGCCCTGGCCGCTGGCTAGGCCTCACGCACCGCCGACGTGGAGAATCGCCATGAGTCTGTTCGCCCCACCTCAGGAACGCCCAACCCACCTCTTCACTCGGCTGCCCGAAGAATTCTGGCGTGAGGGTGATTCCGACTGGGTCCGGGCCAATAAGCCGGGTCAGCGGGTGAAGAGCTTTCTGGAGGGGCCTTCGTTCGATCGCGACGGCAACCTCTATGTGACCGACATTCCCTATGGGCGGATCTTCCGGATCTCGCCCCAGGGTGAGTGGACGCTGATCGTCGAGTACGACGGTTGGCCGAATGGGCTGAAGGTCCACCGCGATGGCCGCCTGTTCGTGGCGGATTACCGTAAGGGAATCCTGATCATCGATCCGGTGAGCGGGCGAATCGAATCCTTCCTCACCCACCGGCGTAGCGAAAGCTTCAAGGGTGTCAATGACCTCTGCTTCGATGCCGAGGGCCGCCTCTACTTCACCGATCAAGGGCAGACCGGCATGCACGATCAGACTGGCCGGGTGTTTCGCCACGACCCCAGCAGCGGACGTCTGGATTGCCTGCTGGATAACGGGCCCAGCCCCAACGGCCTAGTACTGGATCTGGAGGAAAAAGCTCTGTTGGTGGCCATGACCCGTGGCAATGCCATCTGGCGCCTGCCGCTGCCGCCGGACGGCCCGACCTCGAAGGTAGGCATCTTCGCCGCCATGGCTGGTGGTGTCAGCGGTGCGGATGGTCTGGCACTGGATGCCGCGGGCGGCGTCTACGCCTGCGATGCCGGCCATGGCTGCGTCTGGAGCTTCGATCGCTTCGGCGTACCGCAGTACCGGTACCTGAGCTGTACCGAAGGTCGCACCCTGACGAATCTGGCCTTTGGTGGGCCTGACAACCGGGACCTCTACATCACGGACTCATCGACCGGCAGCCTACTCAGGGCTGCGACAGAGCAACCGGGCAAGGCCCTGTTCTCCGATCTTCCGCGCTAAGGGATTACGCACCCTCTCCCACCGTTCCGACCGCACGCAGATCGCTGCGTGTCACCCCGCCTATAAGAATCGACAAGAAGAGGGATACATGCTGACCATTCTCAGCTACACGATGATTGCTTGCTTCATGTACCTGATCATGAGCAAGCGCCTCTCGCCACTGGTCGCGCTCATCCTGGTACCCATCGCCTTCGCCTGCCTCGGTGGTTTCGCAAGCGGCCTTGGCCCCATGATGCTCAACGGTGTGAAGATGCTGGCGCCCACCGGCATCATGCTCACCTTCGCCATCCTGTATTTCTGCATGATGACCGAGGCGGGATTGTTCAATCCGCTCATCAAGCTGATCCTGAAGATCGTCAAGGGCGATCCCCAACGCATCGTGCTCGGTACGGCGGTGCTGGGTACCTGCGTCGGTCTCGATGGCGACGGCGCCACCACCTACATCATCACCACCGCCGCCTTGCTCCCGCTGTATCGTCGCACCGGTATCAGCCTGCAGGTGATGGCGACGGTTCTGCTGCTCACCATCGGCGTGATGAACATCTTGCCGTGGGCCGGCCCCTTCTCCCGGGCGGCAAGCGCCATGCACGTCGACATCACGGACCTCTTCATCGAGATGCTCCCCATCATGGTGGCCGGGCTTGCTTGGGTATGGTTTGCCGCCTTTTCGCTGGGCCGAGCCGAGCGCCGTCGGCTAGGTATCGTCACGCTCAAGGACGGTGAAGGTCTGGAAGGCTTTACCGAGCAGCGCCTGGGCGATTGGCGTTTCCTGTTCAATGCCGTGCTGACCATCGCGCTGATCATCCTGATGATGCTCAACCTGATGCCCCTGCCGATCCTGTTCATGGTCGCCTTCGCCCTGGGACTGGTGGTCAATTTTCCCAGCATGAAGGCTCAAAAAGAGGTCATCAGTACCCATGCGGCCAATGTCATGGCTGTGACACTGCTGATCTTCGCCGCGGGGATCTTCGTTGGCATCATGTCGGGTACCGGCATGATCCAGGCCATTTCCGACAGTTTGGTCGCGGTGATACCCGAAGCGGCAGGTCGCTACATGTCGACGTTCACCGCCTTCATCAGCATGCCCTTCACCTATGTGCTGACCAACGACGCCTTCTACTTCGGGATCCTGCCCATCCTGGCGGAAACAGCCAATCACTATGGCCTGACTCATCAAGAAATGGCGATAGCATCGCTCGTCGGCCAGCCGGTGCACCTGCTCAGTCCCCTGGTGGCCTCGACCTACCTGCTATGTGGGCTCCTCAACATCGACTACGGTGACAACCAGCGGGCCACCCTCGGTTGGAGCGTGGGTACCTGCCTGGTCATGTTCGTCGCGGCGGTCGCGTTGGGGAAGATCAGCCTGATTTACTGAGCATGGCCGACCGGCGAAAGCGCGGCTGCTCGGGCCTCGCCACAGACTGCGTCCCAGAGGCTTGTCCTGCTGACCGAAGAACGACGGCGGGATCAATGGGGAGCCGATCGTCGGTAGTTGCCCCCTGGGCGCCCCATCAGTCGAGGGCTCTGCTCAACCTGCCCGGATGGGCTGGCGCACTGAGA
This sequence comes from Pseudomonas sp. No.117, assembly GCF_054558395.1. Classification (NCBI taxonomy): domain Bacteria; kingdom Pseudomonadati; phylum Pseudomonadota; class Gammaproteobacteria; order Pseudomonadales; family Pseudomonadaceae; genus Pseudomonas; species Pseudomonas sp. No.117. Next base: position 303,611 of record NZ_BAAJNP010000008.1, on the reverse strand, counting down.
CTACCGCTCAGCCGCCGCTGGTGCCTGGCGCGCCACTCCGCCGTAGGCATTGAGCATCCGCTCGCACCAGACCGCGATGGGATCTTCCTTATCCACCAGCGGTTGCGTGCTGACCACCCGAGCCCATTGAAAGGCGCCGAAGACGATGTGATCGGCATAGGCCGGGGCTTCACCGGCGAGGTAGTCCTGCACTGCTAGGGTGCTGCGCAGCGGCTTCAGGACTTCGCGAAGTGCCTGCAGCGAGGTGTCGCGCTGCGCCGCCAGGTCAGCCAGGGATACGCCGAACGCCGCCTCTCGGGTCCGCTTGAAATAGTCCTTGTCGACGTCATCCAGCACGGCATGGACCTCGGGCAGGATCAACCGCGCCAGCGCCGGATGGACGCTGTCCACGACCCACTGATTGATAAAGCGCGTCATTGCCGTTAGCGACGCATCGCCCAGCAACGAGGGCCGCTCGGGGTATTGGCGATCCAGATACTCGGCAATGACCCAGCTGTCGCTCACCCACTGCTCGCCCGCCACCAGCACCGGCACCTTGCCCTGTCCGGAACGGGCGATGGCTTCCTTCTCGTGGAAACGCCAGGCGACGGTTTCGACCGGCAGCCCCTTGTGGGCGAGCGCCAGCCGAACGCGCCAGCAATAGGGGCTGAAGCGGCAGCTGTCATCGGCACCGGTCAATTCGTACAGGCGTAGCGGAGTGGTCATCGAGGTTTCTTCTCTTGATTAACAAACGAAGGATCTTGGGTAATTCCCAGCTGAGGCGCTTTCGCCTACCGGGTCTTCTAGGACAGCTACAAAGCGCTATAAGTATCACGTCGCCGGCGCATTGCTTCTCTGACGGACTATCCGCGCGGCGCGCAGATGGGGTTGGCACTTCGACGGATACAGAAGCGTGTTCTGAATCCTGACCAGCTTCTCCCCTATCGGCTACAGTTCAGCATGCCTCCTTACCCGTCGAGTACGACGAGCATTGGTATGCAGGAGAGGCGCGCAGACACGTCAAGCCAGGAGCCGCGCATGGCGCAGGACCATTCAAAGCAGGACTACATCACCACGACCCAGGCATTGGAAAGCCTCTATGGCCAGGTCGCCCCACCGTCGCTGCTGAAGGAGGTCGATCACCTCCACCCCGCCTACCAGCCGTTCATCGAGGCAGCGTCCTTCGTGATCCTGGCGTCTTCAGGATCCCGGGGACTGGATGCCTCTCCGCGTGGCGATGCGCCGGGATTCGTCCAGGTCCACGACGCCAAGACGCTCTATCTGCCGGACCGCCGTGGTAACAATCGCCTGGATACCCTACGCAACGTCCTCGAGGATCCCCAGGTAGCCCTGTTGTTCCTGATTCCCGGCATTGGCGAGACCCTGCGCGTCAATGGCACCGCCCGGATAACCGTCGATCCGGCGCTGTTGGCGCGCTTCGAGGTCAATGGCCAGCGCCCGCGCACGGTGCTGGAAGTCACCGTCACCAGCGTCTATTTCCAGTGCAGCCGCGCGGTGATCAGGGCCGGGCTCTGGGATGCCTCCAAGCACCTGGCGCGCAGTGCGCTACCCTCCCCCGGCGCGATCTTCAAGCAGCTCTGTCCGACGCAGGTGGATGGCGAGGCTTACGACCAGGCCTTGCCGCAACGCATCGCCAGCACACTCTACTAGAGCGCCACGGGGGCTAGCCCACCCGACAATCGCCAGCTCCAGCGGCCGAGCACAGCGCACACTCCTTCGACCCCATGCAGGACCTACCATGACCCTCACGGATATCCTCGTCCCTACCTACACGAACCTGCTGGGAGCCCTATCGGCCTGGCTCGCCAAGGCCGAGAGCCAGCGCCCCGAAGGCGCGGCCGAGGCGCTGCTGGTGGCAAGACTGGCGCCCGATATGTTTCCTCTCGCCACCCAGATCCGCTTTGCCTGTGTCCAGGCCCAGGAAGGGGTGTTCCGCCTGTATGGCCAGACCTTTCCCCCTGCCTTGACCACGCTGCTCAACGAGGGCCGCCACGCTGCCGAGCAGCCCGGCACCATCGCCCAGGCTCAGGCCAGGATCAGCGAAACGCTCGAAGTGGTACGAACCGTGACGGCCGCCGGGTCGCCGCTGGCCGAGTCGGCCCACCTTGCCCATGAATTACCGCAGGGCATGGTGTTCGATTTCTCGGTGGAGCAGTACGTGCGCGACTGGGCGCTGGCGCAATTCTATTTCCACGTAATGACCGCCTACGCCATCCTGCGTGCCGAGGGCATCGAGTTGGGCAAGGCCGATTACGTCGCCCATGTGCTGCCCTACCTGCGCCCGGGCACCGCGCCGGTCTGAGTGTTTCCAAGGCAGGTGTTACCACCTGACCTGGTTAAGACCAGCTGGACCAAGACAGCCTTTCCGGCAAGGCGGCATGCCCAATACGGTCGCGGTTCAATAAGAGTGACTGGCGCTCGGCTATCAGGCTGCGGCAGCGCGAGGCAACAACTTCAACGCCGCATACTGCAGCAGCATGATCGTCTTGCCGTCGCGAATCATCCCGGCGTCGATCATATCGAGCGCTTCCTCGAGCCTGACCTCGAGCACGGCGATGTCCTCTCCTTCCGCGACGTTGCCACCACCAGCGGACTTTCGATCTCCGGGTGTGTACTCGCCAACGAAGAAATGCAGCCGCTCCGTTACCGAACCAGGACTCATGAAGGCTTCGAATATCTGTCGCACCTCGCGCACCCGAAAGCCGGTTTCCTCCTCGACTTCGGCGCGAATGCGCACCTCGGGCGCCGCCGCATCCAGTAGTCCTGCAGGCGCCTCGATGAGCAGATCGTCATGACCATTCACGAAGGCTGGATAGCGTAGTTGGCGGGTAAGGACCACCGTGCGTCGTTCAGAATCGTAGAGGAGGATGGTGGCGCCGTTACCGCGATCATAGGTCTCCCGGGACTGCCGCTGCCACGTGCCGTCACTGCGCAAGAAGGAAAACGTGGTCTTCTTCAAAACGAACCAGTCATCGGACAGTAGCGTGACGTCTTCTACGCGGATGCGTGGAGCTAGGCTCATGATCAATCCTTGTTAATGAAGGGAGCTGTTTACCAGCCGGTTGGCTCACGCTAGAATTCGTGCGATTTCGTGCAACGTCAAGTAATTTCGTGCAAAGAGGATCGGCATGCTCACCCGTGAACGCAAGGCGCTCATTCAGCAGGTGCTGCGCCAGGAGGGACGGCTCGTCGCCAAGACGTTCAGCCAGCGCCTCGGCGTGTCCGAGGACACCATTCGCCGCGACCTCCGAGAGTTAGCCGCCGAAGGTTTACTGCAGCGCGTGCATGGCGGGGCGTTGCCCGCCTCTGCGGCGGTAGCGGATTACGCCGCGCGCGAGGAAGCTTTCGCGACCAGCAAGGTGACGCTCGGCCGTGTGGGAGCTCGGCTGATCCAGTCTGGACAAATCGTCTTTCTCGATGGCGGAACGACCAACGTCCAGCTCGCTCGACACCTGCCACAGGATCTCGAAGCCACGATCGTCACCCACAGCCCCAGCATCGTGATGGAGCTGGTGCGGCATCCACTGATAGAGGTCGAACTCATCGGTGGTCGACTGTTCAAGCATTCCATCGTCACCCTGGGAGCGACCTGTGCAGAGACCATTTCGAGAATAAGCGTCGATAGCTACTTCATGGGCGTAACCGGCCTACACCTTGATACGGGTGCGACCACCGGAAACGCCGAAGAAGCTGCGATAAAACGGATGATCAGCCGCCGAGCTGCAGACACTGTCGTCTTGGCTACCCGGGAGAAAATCGGCGCCGCCTCTCCCTACGGAATCATTCCGCTGTCCGACATAGGCACCCTGGTCACCGATGCCGATGCCAGCGACGAGGCGCTGCACCCGCTGCGTTCAATCGTCTCCGTGGTCCATGCCTAGTACCGGCTTATCTCGGCAGCCCGAAGCCGTGCGCACCTGGCTGGAAAGCTTGCCTGTCTCAGCCCCTGCCGTATGCCAGACAGCGGCAGCTTCATTGACGGCGCCCAGCTTGGAATGGACTGGCCGATTACCGAAGAGTCTTGCCTATGAAACGCTCAACTCGATTAGGGTATGCCCTGTTCGCCGCGCTTGGCCTGCTCGGCTCGGTGCGTCTCGCCAGTGCCGAATCGCTGCCTAGCGTGGCGGTGGCCGTCTATCGCGGGCCGGCCGGTTGTGATGACTGCTCCGAGACCGTGCGTACGGCGCTTGAACACCTGGACCCTCGCTACCGGGTGGACTTCATCGGCCCGCAGGAGAGCGTCGACATCACCCCCGCCACCCTGCGTCGCTATGCCCTCTATGTGCAGCCAGGCGGCGGCCAGGATATCCCCGCCGCGCTGGAGAGCCTCGGGGAGACACGGGTCGCCGCGCTGCGTGGCTATGTCGCCGCGGGCGGTCGCTACCTGGGACTCTGCATGGGCGCCTACCTGGCCGATGCCAACAACCTGGCGTTGATTCCCGAAGAGCTGGACTCCGAGGTGGGGCGCCCCGGTTTTCCCATCACCACCATCGACGACGCCGCGGTCGCCGTGCGCTGGGCGGGCCGCGAGGATAACGTCTTCTACCAGGACGGGCCCTATCTACCACCCAGCCACGCGCGCGGCTTCGCGACGCTTGCGACCTACGCCAATGGCGATATCGCCGCCGCACGCTACGCCTTCGGTCAGGGAGTGGTCGCCCTCAGCGGACCCCATCCCGAAGCCGACGCCAGCTGGTTCGACCAGGCGGAAATCCCACTGGAAAAGCGGCCCCGGAGGCCCCTGCTCCGCAACCTCGTCGACGCTACCCTGCGCTGAGACCGGTCACGCAGCGGCGCTCGGCTAACACAGGGGCGAATGCTTATCCGCCAGGGCGATCATGGAGTTCGCCCGGTCGATCTGCTCGGGAGCTCCCTTGGGTGGCCATAGGCCTGCCGCATAGTGCTTCGCCCGCAGGTCGAAGCGCTGCTGGATGGATTCGAATCCCCAGAGGTGCAGGATACGCGGAGGGCCATCGAGCGCGACCATGTTGATCACCAGGTGCTCGGTGTATTCCTGCGCCGGCGCCAGTGCCGCCCGCCAGGCGGCGAGCGTGGGCGGTAGCCCTCCCGGTTTCAGCCAGTAGGTACGAAACTCGTAGAGACCGCCATAGGCGCGCGGCTCGATGTCCGGCAGGAAATCGAAGGCCTGGTAACTTTCCTGCTGCACGGACCGCACGAGGCCGGCACCCATGAAGGGATCGGTGCTTTGGTGATGGCGCTGGCGCTCCGCCGCCAGCTCCTCATGGGAGGCGAAGCGGCGCAGGATCAGCACTGCACCCAGCTCACCGATTTCGGAATGCCAATGGCCAAGGATGCGCCCGGCCTGCGCGCCCGTCATCCAGGTCAGGGCGTTGGCGGAGATGGTCGCCCGCTTCAGTAGCGGGCCGGAAAGCGTGGTGAGCTCATAGAGCATGATTAGGCTCTCCTGGTAAGGGTCTGGCAGTGGGTCAAGGAAGGACTTTCGTCGCACCTGAGCAGCGCGAGATCCCTGCTCAGGTGCCACGAGAGGTACTACGCCGGACTATGCCGGGCCGCCTGCGCGATCACGCTGGCGTCCGGCAACTGTTCGACCTTCCAGCAGGTGTCGATGAGCGCCCGCGTCTGCTGGGCGGACAGGATGCCCTCGGCCAGGTCGCTGAACTTCGCCTCGAGCTGCGCATCGGTCATGGGTACTTCCACGCTGCCAATCGCGTGCTGGATGTACTTGTGTAGCTCACGGCCGTCAGTGAGCACGATCGTCATGTCCACCTGCTGGGGCTTGATCGCCGGATCGACGGTGGCCACCACCTTGGCTCTCAGGGCAACCACCGCAGGATCCCGGACCGCCTGATCGCTGTACTGACGCTCACCCGCAGCACCCTGGAGCAAGGCGATGGCGACGGAGTGGTAGATACTGAACTTGCCTTCCAGACCCGTCTTTGGCGTCTTCTTGCCGGTGAGCTCCAGCACGAGCGGATGAACCCGCAGCCGTACTTCGGCAATCTGGTCCGGCTTCAGCTGGTACTCGTTGCGCAGCTGGATCGCCGCATCGAGCGCCGGATGGATGACGATCCCGCAGGCGAACGGCTTATAGGTGTTCAGCGCCGCTTCATAGCGGGTACCCAGCCCCTCGGTGATCTCGGCGAAGTCCTGCTTGGTGCTGATGGTATGGGCCCACCCGCGTTTCGCCTCGATCATGCCGTCCGAACTGGTGAAATCCTGGGCGGCCAGCAGCGCGGCAAAGAGCCCGTTGCTGGCCGCCCTGCCGGGATTGAAGCTTTTGTTCATGGAGCCGAAGGATTCCCGTAGGCCGACCGGCTGCGACGCAGCCAGGCCCAGCGCCCAGACCATCTGCTGCTCATTCAGCCCGAGCAACTTGCCGGTCGCGGCGGCTGCGCCGAACACGCCCGCCGTGCCCGTGATATGCCAACCCACATCGTAATGGTTGGGGTACACGGCATTGCCGATGCGGCATTCGGTTTCCACCCCCAGCACCAGGGCGTTGAGAAAGTCCTGCCCCGTTACCGGCCGATACTCCGCGAGCGCCAGGATCGCCGATACCACGGGTCCTGCAGGATGGATGATGGTTTTCAGGTGGGTGTCGTCGTAGTCGAAAATATGGCTGGCCACCCCGTTCAGAAAGGCGGCATTCATGATATCGAGTCGCTCGGATCGCCCCAACAGACTCGCCTGCTCGGGACCCGCGAAGGGTTTCAGGGCGCGCAAGGCACGCTCGACCGTTTCGTGCCGAGAGCCGCCGACGGCGACACCCACCCAGTTGAGCAAGGTGCGGACACCTTCCTTGCGCACGCTCGGCGGCAGGTCCGCATACCGCGCCCTGACCAGGTAGGCGGCCAATAAGCGCGTGGTGTCTTTTCCGTCGGCGGGGGCCACCCCACCCGGTACTTCCTTGGTGGCAGAATCGGCAGCCACGGCAAAACGCGGCGCGGCGGCCGCGGCCGAAGCAACGGCACTGATCTTGAGCAAACTGCGGCGGTTCAGGGGAATCATGCGAGGCTCCAATTAGCGTTCTTGGCAGGAGAAAGGCGCGCAGGGTCAGCATGGAGCACAATGCATCCCAACTTAACTGCATTTATCCGATGGGCCCATGCATGAAGAACATGAATGTGGAAATGGGTGATCTGCGTGCCTTCGTCGCGGTGGCAGATCTTGGCAGCTTCGCCGCAGCCGCTCGGGAGTTGCATCTGTCTCAGCCCGCGCTGTCGCGGCGCATCATCAAGCTGGAGACGAGCCTGGGCGTCCGCCTCCTCAATCGGACGACCAGGCGCATAGAACTCAGTGCGCCCGGTCGTGCCTTTCTGGGGCGGGCACGCCAGGTGCTGAACGACTTCGACGAGTCCCTGCTGGAGGTGACCGACGCCGCGAATCGATTGACGGGAGAGGTCACCATCGCCTGCGTACCCACCGTGATCAATCAGCTCATGCCCCAGGTACTCGAGGAGTACCAGCGCCGTTACCCGGGCATTCTGGTGCGCCTGCTGGACGAAGGTGCCAGCGACGTGCTGACCCGGGTCACCCGAGGCGAGGCGGACTTCGGGATCAACTACCTGGGTGCGCAGGAAGGGAATCTGGTCTTCGAGCCCCTGCATGAAGACGACTTCGTACTGGTCTGCCCCACCCGTCACCCGCTCGCTTCGCGTGCCTCGGTGCGCTGGGCTGAACTGGGCGGCCATCGCTACATCGCGGTCAACAAGGCCAGCGGTAATCGCATGCTGCTGGACCTGGCGTTGGCCAGGATTCCCGATCTGCCCAGACCGGTGCTGGAAGCTCGGCACGTGCGAACGGTCATCGACCTGGTCGCAGCCGGCCTGGGCGTGGCCACGGTGCCGCGCCTGGCTATTCCGGTCGGTGCGCTCGATACCTACCTGGCGGCCGTTCCCCTGGCGGAGCCCGCCATCACGCGCACGCTTGGCCTGGTGACCCGTCACGGCCAACTACTCAGCCCCGCGGCGCAGCGGCTGTTCGATCTGCTGAAGCAACACGGCTTGGAAAACGGAAGGCGCTCTGCCGGCTGATACCGCGTGCCGCTGGCTCACCAAATTACAGCGAGAGTGACGGGTGCTGCTTCAAAAACTCGGCCTTACCCACACTGCGACATTTAACGCCATTTCAACCATCAAGCGGAACATCTTACTCACCCTGATAGCGAGAGCTTGGCAAGTTATAACTGCAGCCAAGAGCACGAACTTCTGTGAAGTCTGCCATGACCACGCCAAGGCGCTCTGGCATCGCGACGCTCATGCCGAGCAGCAAGGTCTTCCTACTTCTCCTGGACGCAACGGCAGGCATAAGTAACTCCCATACCACTGCATCAATACCATGAATAAGGGACAACTTGGGGCATTCTCAGTAATTAGCGAGAAAAATGAGCCAGCGAATTCCACCTCGAATACCGCCTAAGCCAATAGCGCTGTGCTTATTTTGCCAAAACGGCAAATAAGCCACTCCAACTCCAGCCCACTGCGACCTAGGGGCAGCCCTGGGCATTGCCGGCGCATCCCAAGTGCCTGCACCCTTCCTATCATCGCAAAAACATTTATTGAAATAACGCAAAGCAACTTCGATAACCATCTGCCATTCATCCTTATGGCGTAAGGCCACTATCAACTAAGCAGAGTCCAATCCGAAAGACTGAGCATTGACGTCACTATTCCGTCGTCGGTCTTGGTGGGTGTTTGTCACCTACCGCTCTTCAGCAGGAGCTTCACATGTTCAAGAATTTCAGGATTGGTACGCGCCTTATCGTGTCCTTCATCGCTGTCGCCGCTATCAGCCTGGTCGTCGGGATGGTAGGACTGAACAACAGCAGCCAGATAAACGATTTGGCAACCCAGCTCTATCAACGCGAATTGCTCGGGCTGTCCTACATCAAGGAAGCCAACCTGAACCTGATCTTCATCGGTCGCGCCCGCAGCAACTACCTGCTGGCAACCACCGAAGAGGACCGCGGTCGTGCCCAGGCGGAGGTCAAGCAGGGGCTGGCCAACATGAAAGACAACCTGGCCAAGGCTCGCCCGTTGTTCAACAGTGAAGCCTCGGCGAACAACTTCCGACAAATCGACGACCTGCTCAACAGCTATAGCACCCAGCTGAACCAGGCCATGGCCATAGCCCACGACCGGGCACTCAGAGACGCCGATCCCGCGTTGGATAGCCAACTCGCCAGTGTCCGTCACTACGGTGACCAGGTCGGAACGCTGATGAACGAGCTGTCGCAGCGCAAGGAGCAGAATGCTAGCGACGCCAACGATCTGACCGACCAGCTTTATGAGCGGAGCCGCGTGATGTTGATTGGCATCATCGCCGTGGGCGTGGCCTTCGGCATCCTGCTTGGCTTCCTGATGAGTCGTAGCATCACCCGCCCGTTGCGCGCCGCCGTCGAGATCGCCGATCGGCTGGCCGCGGGCGATCTCACCCAGCGTATCGAAGCCGAAGGGCGGGACGAAACGGCCGCGCTGCTGCGCGCCATGGACGGCATGAATCAGCGCCTGTCGCAGATCATCAGCGATGTCCGTAGCGCTTCCGATGGTCTGGCCAGCGCCTCGGAGGAGATCTCGGCCACCGCGCAGAGCATCAGCCAGGCGAGCACCGAGCAGGCCGCCTCGGTGGAGGAAACCAGCGCCAGTATCGAACAGATGTCGGCGTCCATCGCCCAGAATACCGAGAACGCCAAGGTTACCGACGGCATGGCCGGCAAGGCCGCCCGTGAGGCCAATGAAGGGGGCCAGGCGGTCAGCGAGACCCTGATCGCCATGAAGACCATCGCCGACAAGATCGGCATCATCGACGACATCGCCTACCAGACCAATTTGCTGGCGCTCAACGCTGCCATCGAGGCCGCCCGTGCCGGCGAACACGGCAAGGGCTTCGCCGTGGTGGCTGCCGAGGTGCGCAAGCTGGCCGAACGCAGCCAGGTAGCCGCTCAGGAGATCAGTACCGTAGCCCAGGGTAGCGTCGCCCTCGCCGAGCGCGCCGGGTCCCTGCTCGATGAGATGGTGCCCTCGATCAACAAGACCTCCGATCTGGTGCAGGAGATTACCGCCGCTTCCGAAGAACAGAGTGCGGGGGTCGAGCAGATCAACAGTGCCATGCTGCAACTCAGCCAGGTCACCCAGCAGAACGCCTCTTCGTCCGAGGAGCTCGCCGCGACCGCGGAAGAAATGAGCAGCCAGGCCGAACAGCTACAGCAGCTGATGGAGTACTTCACCCTGAGTGGAACACCCACCGCGCCACAGCTGACGCGTTCCGCTCCGGGTCGTGCAGGCCCCGGTCTGGCCAAGCGGGCCTCCTCGCTGGTCCTTCCCGCGCATGGCGGATCCCAGGGCGCCATACCGGCGGGCTTTGCCCGGTTCGAGGAGCAGGCGTGATGCTCTCCCGCCAGTTCCTCACCTTCCAGCTCGGTGGTGATCGCTATGGGGTGAACACCGGCTGCGTGCGAGAGATCATCGAGTACGGCGCCGTCACGACGGTGCCTTTGATGCCGCCCGCCGTCCGCGGCGTCATCAACCTGCGCGGTGCCGCCGTGCCGGTGATGGACCTTGGCGTACGCTTTCGCAACCAGGCGACCCAGACGGCACGGCGCAGCTGCATCGTGGTACTGGAGCTACCGGTCGAGGGTAGCGCCCAGGTCTTCGGTGTGGTGGTGGACGCCGTGTGCGAAGTCCTGGAAATCGCCGCCGATGGCGTCGAACCGGCGCCCCGCTTCGGCACCTCGATCCGTACCGACTTCATCAGCGGCATGGCCAAGCAGAATGAGGGCTTCGTCATCCTGCTCGACATGGAGCGGGTGCTGGGCGAGGACGACCTCGCCCAGCTTGCGGCCGTGACGGCTGCCTGAGCATCGGCGCTTTCTTTGGAAAACCATTGGCCCCAGCGCCCGGCCTGCCGCCAGCCTGAGCGAGCAGGCCGGAGGATGTCATTGCTGGCAGAATACGCAAGCCTCTATCTGACTATATGGATGACTCAATAACCGCAGGCAGAATTCCACTGCCACGTCGAAGCTTCGGATACTCATAAAGTATCGGATAGCGACATTTCATATATTTTTAATCTTCCGGCAAAGCCTTTAAGGTTCCTTGCGTGAGCCCGTGCCGGCTCAACACGAACGCGCCCAATAACAATTACGCGTCAAGGAATTCACCATGCGCCTGTCACCGCTCGCTGCCGGGGTTGGTACCGCCACCCTCGCCTCCTTCTGTCCCGTGGATGCCTTCGCCGAACTGTTCGCCGACAGCAAGGCCGAACTGGAACTACGCAACTTCTACTTCAACGGCGACTACCGCGAATCCGGCGCGCGGCAATCCAAGCGTGAGGAATGGGCCCAGGGCTTCATACTCGACTACGAGTCGGGCTTCACCGACGGGCCGATCGGCTTCGGGGTCGATGCCCTCGGCATGCTGGGCTTGAAACTGGACTCGGGTCCAGACCGCCAGAACACCGGCCTGCTCCCGGTCGGCGATGACCGCGCGCCCGACGAATACAGCAAGCTCGGCCTGACCGGAAAGGTCCGGGTATCCCAGACCACGCTCGAGGTGGGCACCCTGCTACCCAGGATGCAGACGGTCCGCAGCAGCAATTCGCGCCTGCTGCCGCAAACCTTCCAAGGCGCCCACCTGCTGTCCAAGGAATTCGAGGGACTGACCTTCAACGCCGGGCGCCTCACCCAGAACCGGGTCCGCAACGACAGCGCGAACGAAGACATGACCGTCACCGGCAGCGGGATCACCGGCGGCCGGACCAGCGATAGATTCGACTTCGCTGGCGTGAGCTATCGCTGGAGCAAGGCACTCACCACGCTCTACGACTATGGCCGCCTCGACCAGAACTACGAACAGCATATGTTCAACGTCCTGCACGTCCTGCCGGTCGGCAAGGACCAGTCGCTGGAAACGGATCTGCGCTACGCGCGCTCGCGCAAGGCCGGCAGCACCAATGTCGACAACGATGCCTACGGCATCAAACTAACCTACAACCTCGGTCATCACGCCTTTGGCGCCGCCTACCAGCGGATGGACGGCGAGACCGGCTTTCCCCACCTCAACGGAACCGATTCGTACCTGGTCAACTACGTGATGCTGTCGCCGGATTTCGCCAACCCCGGCGAGCGCTCCTGGCAGGTGCGCTACGACTACGACTTCGCCGCCTGGGGTATCCCGGGGCTCGCCTTCATGACGCGCTACCTCAGGGGTGACCATTTCGACGGGCCTGGTGGCGTCGCCGGCCAGGAGTGGGAGCGCGATACCGAGCTGGAATACAGCTTCCAGACCGGCGCCCTGAAGAACTTCAAGGTGCGCTGGCGCAACGGCACCTATCGCAGTCACAACGACACCGAGATCGACCAGAACCGGCTGATCCTCAGCTACACCCTGCCCCTGCTCTGATGCCCACCGCGGGCGCGTTGCGCAGCCTGGCGCCCGCGCTCTTTCCTAGCTGAGAGGATCACCTGCCATGCTCGCCATCCCGCGTCTACTGCCCCTTGCCCTACTGATCAACTTGGCCAGCGGCAACCTGGCCCTGGCGGCCAATACCGCCGATACCTCTTGCAAAACCACCGCCGAGTGCCAGGCGCAAGTAGCCCGAATCGGCGGCACCGTCGAGCACAGCGGCGCGCGTGCGGGCGGCGTCGAAGACCAGTTCGACTGGTTGAACCGTATCAACAAGGCGTCCATCGTGATGCTGACCGAGGAAGGCATTGTCGCCCCGGAGATGGGACGCAAGATCGCCGGCGGCGTCGAGTACGCCATCGATCAAGGCGGCCAGCCGGATGGCAAACGTCCCAGTGACATCCTCCAGCTGGAACGCATCATGACCGACAAGATCGGCCCGGAGGCATCGCTGATCCATTCAGGGCGTAGTCGGCAGGATATCTACGCGACCTATCGCCTGGCCTCCCTGCGCGGACAGGTACTGGCCTACAGCGACGCCATGAACGCGACCCGCCAGCGGCTGCTCACCATCGCGGCGGCGAACGTCGATACGCTGGTGCCGGCCTATACCAACGGCGTCCAGGCAATGCCGATCTCCTATGCCCACTACCTACTCGCCTACGCCGACTCCTTCGCTCGCGACGCCCAACGCATCGCGCAGCTCTACGAGCGCCTCAATCTTAGCCCCATGGGTACCGCGGTACTGGCCAACTCCGCCTATCCCCTAAATCGTGAACGGCTAGCCTCGCTGCTCGGCTTCGACGGCGTTCGCCAGAACTCGCTGGATTCCAGTCAGGTCTCCACCTACGACATTCCCATCGAAGCGGCCGACATCGCCGCCTCCTCGGCGATCCGTCTCGGCGCGATGATTGGCGACATTCACACCCAGTACCACCAGATCCGCCCCTGGCTACTGCTGGACGAAGGCTCCACCTACACCAGCAGCGCCATGCCGCAGAAGCGTAACCCCGGACTGTTGATGCGCACCCGCGAAGCGGCCTCGGACACCATAGGCCTGGCACAAACCATCACCTTGCGCGCGCACAACGTGACCACGGGCATGACGGACTACAAGTTCGCCTTCGACGACCTGAATTTCTACGATTCCGCCATAGGTATGTTCATCAGCATGGACCGCGTGCTGGACGCCCTCACCGTCAACCCCCAGCGCGCCCTGGAGGAGCTCGAGAACGAATGGACCACGTCGATGGAGCTGGCCGACACCCTGGAACGCGGACATCAGGTGCCCTTCCGCATTGGCCACAGCTTCGCCTCGTTGATCGTCACCGAGGCTCGCAACGAAGGCTTCACACCCAAGACCTTCCCCTTCGCCAAGGCCCAGGAGCTCTATACCCAGGCTGCCGCGAAGTACCAGTGGAAGGACACCAAGCTGCCCCTCAAGGAAGACGAGTTCCGCGCAGCGCTTTCCCCCGTCGCCATGGTCAGGACGAGGGTCGGTACGGGTGGTCCGCAGCCCGCCGAAGTGCAGCGCATGCTGAGTGAGGCGAAGAAGACCCTGCAGGCCGATGTCGACTGGACCAAAGGTCGCCGGCAACGTCTGGCCGAAGCCGATACCAACCTCGACCAGGCCTTTGCCAAGCTGCTGAAGAACTGATGCCTCCGGCGTTTCAGGACGCCAGAGCAGCTCCCAGCCGCTGGTCATCGAGCGTTCCCTGCCAGCGCGCCAGCGCCAGGCAGGCGACGCAGTTGCCCAACACGTTGGTGATCGACCGGCACTTCATCAGCCGCTCGACCCCCAACAGCATGCCAGCCCCTTCCAAGGGGATGAGCTGCAGAATCGCCAGCGTCGCCGCCAGCGTCAGGAAGGCCGAGCCCGCTACGCTCGTCGAGCCTAGGGTAGTGATGAGTCCAACAACCACGAAGATGGCCAACTGCGCTATCGATAGCTCGACGCCGACGAACTGGGTGAGGAATAGCAGAGCGACCGCAATATAGAGGTTCGAGCCAGCCAGGTTGAAGGTATAGCCCGTGGTGAGTGACAGGCGCACCAGCCCTGGCGGGCAACCTGCCTGTTCGAGACGTCCGATCAGCGCCGGTAAGGCGGCGACCGAAGAGCCGGTGACCACGACGAGCAGTAATTCGCGCCTCAGCCAGAGCACCAAGCGCAATAGGGCAAAGCCGCTCAGCCGGGCAACCAGACCCAACACGCCGAAAACGAAGACCAGGGAAGCCAGATAGACAGCAAGCAGGAACTTCAGGAGCGGCCAGAGCGAGGCTCCGCCATAGTGCGCCACGGTATAGGCCATCGCCCCAAAGGCAGCGATAGGCGCCAGCCGGACGAAAAGCCGCAGCAACCGCAAGAACAGCGCCGCGGCCCGCTCGAGACCGACCAGCCAGGGCAATCCCCAGTCGCCCAGATAGCGCCAGGTGAGGCCCAGCACAACGGCGAGTGACAGCAGCGGCAACATGATGCCGTGAGTGAACGCCCCTACCAGCATTCCTGGAAGAGTATTGCTGACAGAGGAAAGTGGAGCGACTGGCGCGGAAAGTAGGGTGTCGGCCTGCTCGGCGCCATCCCACCCACCCGGTACGAGGTCGAGGTCTACCGAAGCGCCCGGAAGGATCAACCAGCCGACGAGCAGTCCCACCACCAGGGACAGCAAGGACATTAGTTGGAAATACAGCACCATCCGCGTGGCCAGGACTCCAGCACCCCGGTCCAGCCGGGCGATCGCCGACACGATCAGGGTGAACATCACCAGGGGTATGAGCGAGCCGAGGGTAGACAGAAACAGATCACTCAAGGGCTTCATGGCGACCGCCCACGCGGGCTGCCAAAGTCCCAGTAAAACACCACCGATAACCGCCACGGCAATCTGCACAGTACCGTTGCGAGCGAGCCTCGCGCCCATTCGAACTCCGAAGTTGTTGTTATTGTAGAAGGTGGTAGCGACCACCTCGCGCCACCATCCTAATCGATCGGCCGGGTACGCCGGCGCTTAAGAGATCAGGCGAACCCATGGAACTGCGGCATCTACGTTACTTCGTCATGGTTGCCGAAGAGCAGCACTTCACCCGGGCGGCCGCGCGCTTGAACATGCAACAGCCCCCGCTCAGCCAGCAGATCCGGGCGCTGGAGGCCGAACTCGGCTTCGCGCTGTTCCTTCGCCATCCCCGGGGCGTAGCACTCACTGCCGGAGGCGCCGCCTTTCTCGAGGACGCGCGCGACATCCTGGCCCGCGTCGACCAGGGAGCTCATCGGGCAGCACGCGTCGCCCAGGGCGTAGACGGCACGTTGGCCCTCGGATTCACCAGTTCGGCGGCCGCTCATGCGCTGATCCCCCGCATCATTCGTGGCTACCGGGAGCGTTACCCGGACGTCGACATCGTGATCGCCGAGGACAACGCCCAAGGACTCACCCACGGTGTCGCGGAGGGGCGCCTAGACATCGGTATCCTGCGCGCACCGGTCGACGCGCCCGAGGAGGTGGCCTTTCACCGCTTGCTCAACGAGGCGATGCTCCTGGCCCTACCTGCCCGTCATCACCTCTTGGAAGGGCTCACACCCGCAGCCCTGGAACGGGTAAGGCAACAGGGACTGCCCCTGCCGGCCCTCGCGGACGAGGCATTCATCCTGGTCCGCAAGCCCGGCGCCCCGGGTATGTACGCCAATCTGCTGAATGCCTGTCGTCACGCCGGGTTCGAGCCGAAAATCGCCTTCGAGGTGGACCGCATGCTGACCAATCTTAGCCTCGTCGCGGCCGGAGCAGGTATTTCAGCAGTCCCTGCGTCCATGGCCGAGGTGCATAGAGACAGCATCTTCTACTGCGCCATTTGTGAGGCCCGGCCCAGGCTGGTGGCACCTATTACCCTCGCCTGCCGCGCCTTCAATCCATCACCTGCCTCGTGCAACTTCATTGCCCTGGCCAGGCAATTGGCGGGACGTCCGCTGCGCCCCTTCCGGCCCTAGGCGCATACCAGCGTCACGGCCCCATTGCTAGCCAAGCCGTGGCCGTAAGCAACTGCACTGCCAGAGGTCGCCACGTCAAACCTCCGGCAATGCCCTGACCAAAGCGCCCTCTACATCATCTCGGGCCGCCGGATTTTCGAGCCGTCACTGAAGCGCGACAGGCGATAGGGTGCGGGATCGACGAAGGGCTTCTCGTTCAGCACCAGCTCCTTGACCAGGCGCCCCGCCCCGGGTCCGATACCGAAGCCGTGACCACTGAAACCTGAAGCTATGACCAAGCCGGGGAGCGTCGCCACCGAGGAAATCACCGGCACTATGTCCGGGGTCGTATCGATCAATCCGGCCCAGGCATGGGCTACCTTGATCCCGGCCAGCAACGGAAACTCGCGGGTAAGGCGCTCGATCGCCATGTACAGGAATTCGCGATCGGGCACCGGGTCGAGTATGCGGATCTTCTCGAAAGGCGACACCTGGTCCAGGGTCCAGCTGCCCAATGCCTCGGGGCCCGCGAAGAAGCTGCGACCGATCCGGATCTTCAACTTCTTCGCCAGCTTGGCTCGGTACATCTCATGGAATTTAGCCGCATAGCGGATGCCCTGGGGAGCCAGCTCCATCCGCCCGAAGCCGGGGATGGCCACGGTATAGGCGCCGTCGAGCCGCCGCCTGAGCGCGAAATCCGGCGTACTCAGGCAGCCGGCGAACACCTCGGGGGCGACCGTAGTCCGTAACGCCGTACCGACGATATTGGCCACCGGCAGCTCGATACCAGACTGGCGTAGCAGGCGAGAACTCCAGGCGCCGCCCGCGCAGACGACGGTGGATGCCTTGATCAAGCCATGTTCGGTCCAGACCCCGGTCACCCGGCGATTGGTGATCTCGAGTCCCCGCGCCGCACACTGCTGGTGAAGGCTCGCGCCAAGTGCCTGGGCGCCCTTGGCTATCGCGGGCGCGGCCTTCGACGGCTCGGCGCGGCCATCGTCCGGCGACCAGAGCCCACCTACCCAGCCGGAGATCGCGCTGCCCAGGCGCCGCTTGGTTTCCTCGGCGGAGAGCAGGTGGCTGACGAAACCGAGCTCCTTGGCGCCCTGCCCCCAACGCTCCCAGCGGGCGACATCGGCCTCCTGCCGGGTGCCGTAGAGAATGCCCTCGCGCCGGAAGCCTAAGTCCATGCCGATTTCAGCGCCCAGCTCGCCCCAACGCCGCAAGCTGTACATCGCCAGGGGCAGCTCGAACAGGTCGCGATTCTGCTGGCGCACCCACCCCCAGTTGCGCCCGGATTGCTCGCACCCTACCCGCCCCTTTTCCACCAACGCCACGGAAACGCCGGCACGGGCGAGCTCGTAGGCGGTGCAGGCTCCCACGATCCCCCCGCCGATGACCACGACGTCTGCCTCCTTGGGAAAGGCGGGGCTGTCTGGAATAGCGTCGACGTCGATGGGCATGGCGAACTCTGATGGAAATCCGAGGGATAACGAAGGGCGTTGGCGCATCGAGGACGATCGCCTTGGGTGCCATCTAACGACCAGACGGTAGCTCCCCGCCGTCGCTGGCTGTCTGACGGCCAAACGGGATCCGCCTCTACCTACTGCTCAAGGCCAACGTGGGAACGCAAGTCCACCGCGGGTTTTCTAGAGGGGATCTTGCCAAGGACATGCACCCGCTCTTGCCTGAGGTCTTCAAGGATTTTGCCATCGGATAGGCGTAGGCGGGAATGATGAGTAATGAAAAGACATGATGGATGTGTCGCCCTAGACGGCAGGGGGGCATCAACGGTGAAATATCAGGGCTAGCCAAAAACGGCTGCCTCGCGGGGACGCCAAGCGCTCGCGGTCACCGGTCAGCCCAGCAGTCGCAAGACACCTTTCATCTGCTGATTGGCCTGCGCGATCATGGCAATCGACGCCTGCTGAAGGATCTGATCCCGCGAGAGCCGCCCCGCTTCGGCGGCATAGTCGGTATCCCTGATTACGCTTCGGCCCGCCATCACGTTGCCCCGGATGTTCTGCAGATTCGAGACCGCGCTGTCGAATCTGTTCTGGGTAGCCCCCAGCCTCGCCCGCAGATCGTCGATCTGCTTCAGGGCACCATCCGCTATGTAGATCGCAGCCTGTGCACCTCGGGCCGTACTGATGTCGATGTCGGCAACCCGGCTATTGGTCACCTTCTGCATGGCATTGGTGATCCCTGGTCCCGAGTTCGCGATCTCTGCACCGAAGATCGCGATACCGTCGAGACCGCCTTGCGCGGGAACGCTGAGCTTCACGGTCTGCAAGGATGACCCGCCGTACCGCCCTGCGCCGGACACGTAGCTGATCGAGTTATCGCTGTTGAGGTAGCTACCAACACCGAGACTGGCGCCGTTGATCGCTTCGGTGATCTTGCGCGCCACTATCTTCTGGTCTTCGTTCTCGGCCACGTTTATCGAGACGGTTTTCTCACCCTGATCGAAGCCTAGCGTGATATCGACACGTCCCGCCTGGAAAGGCACTTGACGCAACTGCCCCCCAGCACTTTCAACGATGACCGCGAGCTCCACCTTGTTGCTTCGCCCTTCATAGAGGCTACCGGTGAGTGCCGCCGCATTCGTTTGGGCAAGACCGAGGTTGATGAGTTGATTCGCCCCTGCACCAACCTGAAAACCCACCGTACCGAAGGATCCATCGAGCAGCTTACGACCGCCAAACGTCGTGGTGTCGCTGATCCGGTCGAGTTCGCTCTTGAGTTGCCCGACTTCAGCATTCAGGGCAGTACGGTCCGCATCGCTGTTCGAGCCGTTAGCGGACTTCAACGCAAGTTCGCGAATGCGCTGCAGCATTCTGGTCGACTCTTGAAGCGCGCCCTCTGCCGTCTGGGCAATGGAGTTGCCGTCATTGGCATTCCGGATAGCGACACCAAGGCCATTGATTTGGCTCGTCAACCGGTTGGAAATCTGCAGACCGGCGGCGTTGTCCCGGGCATTGTTGAGGCGAGTGCCAGAGGAAAGCCGCTCCAAGGACTGGGCGACGGATCTGTTGGTCGCTGCGAGCTGTCGCTGGAAGCCCAGTGAGGCCGCGGTGGAGATGGCATTGAATTTCACTGTGCTTGCTCCGCCAGTGCCCTTTCATCCTTGAATAGATGCCCAGTGGAGTGCGCCTCCTGCCATCGACTTGCCTAGAGTCACCCTTGCACAGGACCACCAAGCCGCTCGCCGAAGGTGCATGACAGCAGTCATTGCCCCTGAGCTCGTGCCGCCCGTGGCTACACGAACTGACCAACCATAATGGCCAGTAGCTATCAGGTAAAGGTAGGACTAATTAGACTGAGTAATGAATCAGAGCTTCATACCAATGCCTTTTGCACAGGAGCTAATAAACAAAGGTAGGACTTATCTGGTCATACCCAAGTTAGCCGCAAGCGACATACACGCAGATCTGCTGAGATGGTTGCACTAGAGCCGTTTTACCTGAGATTGCCAACAGCGCTTAATTCGGCAGCCGTCAAAAAGCGGAGAGCACCGCCAATATGTGCCTGGAAACCGCCTCCCGACTGTTATCGCACAGGCAATTATCACCGCAACATCCAGCAATGATTGGATGCCGGAGTCCCTGCCAGGAAGGACGGAGACAGTAGTGTCGCCGGGGGCCTGATCTCGTCACGGCTGATCTACCTACTAGGCGCTCGCAGGGCCTCGGACGCCGCCAGACCCTCCTGGCCAATCCTGGCACGGCCCCAGACCAGGCGGCTAAGCGCTAGCTGCTGCATAGCGCAACCTCTGGTAAGACGGGCTAACCATGTCGTCCAGCAGGCGACCCGTTATCCATCTAGGCGGGTATCGCTAAGGTGTGTTCTACCGATGGCACAGGCGATCGGAACGAACCCTTTCAATGCGGCCATCACCCTGGGCTGGCTGCGGGAGTGTACAGTCATGAACCTTTCGCAACGTTTGACCATGAGCGGGCTACTGGCTTGCGCCGTACTCTTTGGTGGCCTGAGCAACGCGCAAAGCCGGTCCACGCCGGAGCATAACCGCGCACTCATCGAGCAGGCCTTCAAGGATTGGCAGGCGGGCCGCGGCAGCTTTTTCGAAGTCATCCTCTCGCCCGAGGTGGTCTGGACGATTCAAGGCAGCGGGCCGGCGGCGGGTGTCTATCGAGGACGCGAGGATTTTCTCCAACGCGCCGTTCGGCCTTTCGCGCAGCGCCTGGCCGAGCCCATCGTGCCTAATGTGCAAGCCATCTGGGCCCAGGGCGACACGGTGGTGGTGCGGTGGGACGGTACGGGTACCGCGGTGGATGGTGAGCCCTACAGAAACGATTACGTCTGGATCTTCGAGCTACGGGATGGCCGAGCAACTAGAGTCGAGGCGTTTCTCGACCTGGCGGCGTATCAAGCTGTCATCGACCGCATCTCCCTGGCGGACAGCCGTTAAAAGCGGGTGTTGCCATGACACCGGCAGGCTTGGCCGAGAACGGCTAGCCGCTAGCTGATGTTGACCTTCGTGGCCCTGGAAAGGCGTCCCGCCGGGATCGGACCCGAATCCTCTGCCGTCTTGATTCGCTATACCTAGAGCCAGGAATGATAGCCACGGGGGCAGACCTTGTTCCCCGGTGCAGACGTCCAGGCGCCACGACAAACCGCCATCAGCCGTGAGGCGCTGCGCTTTTCCCCGCGAGGGAATTGAGGTCCCACAGCCGCATCGCCTGACCGACGGCCCCCTCGATCACCGTCAGTGGCACGCCGTCGCGCGCCATCGGCGAGAGGCCCAACATGAAGCCTTCGAACAGGCCAGCCAAGGCGTCGGCATCGGTACCTTCCGCGAGGTCGCCGCGGGCGATTCCCCGCCTGACGCACGACAGCAAGCCAGCCCGCGTGCGGGCGCGTGCCTGGCGCAGCGGCAGGGCCACGCTGCTCTCTTCGTCGGCATAGGACCCCAGGATGCCGAGCGCAACCAGACAGCCCTTGGGCAGACGTTCATCGCATTGCATCCGTGCCGACCGCAGCAAGGCCGTTTCGATAGCCACACGGGGTGCCAGCGCTTCATCGAACAGGGGGTCGTTCACCCGTCCATGGGTCGCCATGTAGCGGGCGACCACCTCCTTGAACAGTTCCTCTTTCGAGCCGAAGGCCGCATAGAAACTGGGCGCCGTGATGCCCCCGCCAATCGCACCCTTCAGCCGCGCCAAAGAGGTCGCTTCGTAGCCGTATCGCCAGAACAGCAGCATTGCCGCGTCGATCGCCTCGGTGCGATCGAACGACCGTGGACGCCCCAATTGAGCCATGACAGATCTCCCGCTTCACCAGACTTAAATACTAATCGATACAGAAATCGTTGACCATGAGAGACGCGACTGCTTATATATGTATCGATCGATACATATATAAGGACGTACCTACCGTGAATTCAGACGCTAATCCCGAGCGGCTTCCCGTAGCCGCGCTGCTGGCCCTCGCCATGACCGGCTTCATCTGCATCATGACCGAGACCCTCCCGGCAGGCTTACTCCCCGAGATCGCCGAGGGGCTGGACGTCTCGAACGCCCTGGCGGGCCAGACAGTGACCGCCTATGCCGTCGGGTCACTCGTCGCCGCGATCCCGCTGACGATCGCCACGGCAGGCTGGCGGCGACGCCGCGTGCTCCTCGCTACCCTCCTGGGATTCCTGCTGTTCAATACCCTGACCGCCCTGTCCTCCAGCTACACCCTGACCTTGATCGCGCGGCTAGCCGCCGGGGCGGCTGCCGGACTCGCCTGGAGCCTGCTGGCCGGCTATGCCCGGCGGATGGTGGTGCCGCGCCTCCAGGGGCGGGCGATGGCCGTCGCGATGATCGGCACCCCGGTGGCCTTGTCACTGGGCGTACCGCTGGGGACCTGGCTGGGGGGCCTGCTGGGATGGCGCCTCGCGTTCGCGGCGATGTCCGCCCTCACCCTGGGCTTGATCGTCTGGGTGATGGCCAAGGTACCGGACTATCCTGGCCAGACCGCGGGCCAGCGGCTGCCGCTGCGCCAGGTGCTGCAGACCCCGGGCATCCGCGCCATCCTGGCGGTGGTCTTCATCTGGATGCTGGCGCACAACGTCCTGTACACCTACATCGCCCCCTTCGTCGCCCAGGCCGGGCTGCGCGAGCACGTCGATCTGGTCCTGCTGACCTTCGGCGCGGCCTCGCTGCTGGGCATCTGGATAACCGGTCGTATCGTCGACCACAGTCTGCGGCGGGCGGTACTGGTCAGCCTGGCGACCTTCGCCGCGGTAGCGCTGCTGCTAGGGCTCAAGAGCAATTCCAGCCTGGTGCAGTACCTGGGCGTATTCGTCTGGGGGATGACCTTCGGCGGCGCCGCTACCCTGCTGCAGACCGCCCTGGCCGACACGGCAGGTTCGGGCGCCGACGCGGCCCTGGCGATGAATGTCGTGACCTGGAATAGCGCCATCGCCGGGGGCGGCATTCTCGGTGGGGTACTGTTGGAAACCTTTGGCGCTCAATCCCTGATCTGGGTCGTGCTGGCGCTGGCCTTGAGCGCTCTGGCGATCGCCTGCTCGGCTCGTCGCCATGGCTTTCCCGCTGGCACCCGGGCGATGGGCTCACCGGTCCTGAGCCACTGAGTGCCCACCTCCAACTGCCAGACCGCCGTTTCGCTGATTGACCGGCGACGGCTGAGAGTCAGCGCACTCGCCAGCGAGGCTCGCTCAACCCTTGAAGCCCTTGCCCACCAGATAGACCTCGCGCGACCGCGGCCGCGAGGCCTCGGGCTTGCGGATCGACACCTTCTCGAAGGAGGTGCGTACGTCTTTCAGGAAAACATCGGAGCCTTCGCCCTGGAACACCTTGACCACATAGTTGCCGCCGGGCTTGAGCACCTGGCGCACCATGTCCAGGGTCAGCTCCACCAGGTACATGGCGGCGGCCTGGTCGGCGGCTGCGACCCCGCTGATGTTGGGCGCGATGTCGGAGACGATCAGATCGGGCTGGCGGCCATCGAGCACGCCGAGGATCTTCTGGAAGACGGCATCGTCGGTGAAGTCGCCCTGGACGAAGTCGACGTTGTCGAGGGCTCCCATGGGCAGGATGTCGGTGGCCACCACGCGGCCCTTGTCGCCGACGATGCCACCGGCCACCTGCGACCAGCCGCCGGGCGCGGAGCCCAGGTCCATGACCAGCATGCCGGGACGGATCAGCTTGTCCTTCTCGTTGAGCTCGATCAGCTTGTAGCTGGAGCGCGAGCGCAGGCCGTCTTTCTGAGCGCGTTTGACGTAGGGATCGTTGACGTGTTCATCCAGCCAGCGACGGCTGCTTTTGGATCTTTTCATGTTGGAGCTACCACGGGAAAGCGGGTGAGGAGCGGACGCGCGCCAGGTCTGGCCGGCCGCAAAGTGGCGGCGATTATAAGCCGATAACGCTCGGGGACGAATCGGCGATCGCCGGAGCGACCGCCAGGCCGCCCAGTGGAGCGCCCATCGTCCCGGCCTGACAGCGCCGGGGCCGCCGGGTACAATCGCCGCCCTACCCCTCCTCGTCCCTTCCTTTGCCGGAGTCACCGGCCAGGATAATTGTCATGATTCGCATCAACGAACTGTCTCTGCCGCTTGACCACACCCCCGCCGAACTGCGCCAGGCCATCCTGGAGCGTCTGAAGCTGCGCGACGCCGACCTCCTCGATTTCACCGTGTTCAAGCGCAGCTACGATGCGCGCAAGAAGAACAGCGTCATCCTGTTCATCTACATCATCGACCTCCAAGTACGGGACGAAGCAGCGGTGCTGGCCCGCTTTGCCAATGACCTGCACGTGCGTCCTGCACCGGATACCGGCTACTACCCCGTCGGCCAGGCCCCGGCCCAGCTAACCGAGCGCCCGCTGGTGGTGGGGTTCGGCCCTTGCGGCCTGTTCGCCGCCCTGCTGCTGGCTCAAATGGGCTTCAAGCCCATCGTGCTGGAGCGCGGCAAGGATGTACGGAGCCGCACCAAGGACACCTGGGCGCTGTGGCGCAAGAAGGTGCTGACCCCCGAATCCAACGTGCAGTTCGGCGAAGGCGGTGCCGGCCTGTTTTCCGACGGCAAGCTCTATAGCCAGATCAAGGACCCGAAGTTCTACGCGCGCAAGGTGATGCACGAATTCGTCCGCGCTGGCGCGCCGGAAGAGATCCTCTACGTCAGCAAGCCGCACATCGGTACCTTCCGCCTCACCGGCGTGGTCGCGGCCATGCGCGAGGAAATCATCGCCCTCGGCGGGGAGGTCCGCTTCGAGAGCAAGGTGACCAACCTGCTGATCGATGACGGCCAGCTCGAAGGCGTGGTGCTGGCCAGCGGCGAGACCCTGCGTAGCCGCCATGTGGTGCTCGCCCTGGGCCACAGCTCCCGCGACACCTTCCGCATGCTGCACCGCCAGGGCGTGTATATCGAAGCCAAGCCCTTCGCCGTCGGTTTCCGCATCGAGCACCCCCAGGGCATGATCGACGAGGCTCGCCTGGGCAAGTACGCCGGCCACCCGGAGCTAGGTGCCGCCGACTACAAGCTGGTCCATCACGCCAAGAATGGCCGCGCCGTCTACAGCTTCTGCATGTGCCCGGGCGGCACCGTGGTGGCCGCCACCTCCGAGCCGGGTCGCGTGGTGACCAATGGCATGAGCCAATACTCGCGTAACGAGCGCAACGCCAACTCCGGCATCGTGGTCGGCATCAATCCCGAACAGGACTTCCCCGGCGATCCGCTGGCCGGCGTCGAGTTGCAGGAACGCCTGGAATCGCGCGCCTATGAGCTGGGCGGCAGCGACTACTCGGCGCCCGGCCAACTGGTCGGCGACTTCATTCGCGGCGTACCCTCCACTGCCTTCGGCGAAGTGGAGCCTTCCTACAAGCCCGGCGTACGCCTGGGCGACTTGGCGCCGTCGCTGCCTGCCTACGCCATCGAGGCTATCCGCGAAGCCCTGCCCGCCTTCGGCAAGCAGATCCGCGGCTTTGATCGCCATGACGCCATCCTGACCGGTATCGAGACCCGCACCTCCTCGCCGGTGCGCATCACCCGTGACAACGAGACGCTGCAGAGCCTGAATCTGCGCGGCCTCTATCCCGCGGGTGAAGGCGCCGGTTACGCCGGCGGCATCCTCTCCGCGGGGGTTGACGGCATCAAGGTCGCCGAGGCCCTGGCCAAGGCGATGCTGTCGGAAGGTAGCGAGCAGGACGCCCCGCTGGCGCGGGTCGCTGGCTGATGAAGCTCGACGACATCAAGAAGCTCCACCAGAAGAAGTACCGCGCCGAATTCGGTCATTTTCTGGTGGAGGGCGAGCACCTGGCGCTGGAGCTGCAAAAGGCCGCCCTGCAGCATCCCGAGCTGCAGCGTGCCGAGCTCTATGTGACCGGCGCCTACGAGCAGTGGCAGAGTCCGTTCCGGACCCATCCGATCAGCGACCGGCAGATGGCACAGCTCGCCGACACCAAGACCCCGCAAGGCATCCTGGCTGTGGTGCCCATGCCTGCGCCTTCGTCGACTCCGCCGGTGTCCATCGAAGGCGAGCGCGCCGTCTACCTGCATGAGATCCAGGACCCGGGCAACCTGGGCACCATCCTGCGCACCCTGGCCTGGTTCGGCGGTTTTCGCTGCCTGCTCAGCCCCGGCAGCGTCGACCCCTACAATCCCAAGGTCGTCCGCGCCAGCATGGGCGCCATCTTCCACACCCCGCTGGAGCTGGACGTCGAACTGGATGGCCTGCGGGAGCGCTTCCCTCGCCTGGCCTGCCTGGACATGCAAGGCACGCCCGTGCAGGCGGCCGAATTCAAGACCTTCGATTGCTACCTGTTCGGCAACGAAGCCCGCGGCGTTCCCCGCGAGCAGCTCACGGCCCTTGGCGCCCAGCCCTTCACCATTGGCGGTTCGGGCGCCATCGAGTCCCTCAACCTGGCGGCGACGGTGAACATGTGCGCCTATGAGGTGAGCCGGTAGCGTCTTTGAAACTTGCAGCCGTTATTGCTCGGTCGAAATAACCAGCCGGGTGCTAAGGGTTCAAGGCCAAGGGCGCTGACCTAGGCCAGACCTAGGCCCTTTCCCTTGTGGGTTGGCGCCAAGGCCCGCTTGGCTGGGACGTTGTTGCGTAGGTGGCGATACTCGGGCAGGCCGAGCAGGACGATGTCGGCACAATCCAGTGTTAGCCAATTGCTGGTCCGTACGCGCCGGCCCCGGCGCAATCCGTGATGCTGTGCGGGTCACTGGCTAATCTAAAGGTCTTACCAAGCTAAAGCATACGCGCCACATTACTTCATGGGTGAATCGGCAACGCGCCAGCTGCACGGCTTCCCCTAATGCATAATGAACTTGCCGAAGTCACACGTCTTTTGAGCGATCTCCCTGATCCCACCAAGGAACGGATCGGTCTCTACCGCACGGTAGATCACCTGGTACTGCAGCGGCGGCAAAGCTGGAGTCACCTGCAAGACTACCAACTGCCCGCGGTCGATCATTCGTTTCAGTGAGCGCCACGGCAGGTAGGAGGTAGCGAGACCGCTGACCGCCAGACCTATTTGCGCCAACAGGTTGTTGCAGAAGATCGCCCGGCTTACGTCCAGACCCTGTTCGCGAAACCAATGCCCATAGGCCCTCCCCATGCCCGACTGCCCGCTTTGCAGCGCCAGGGTACGCTCCGCCAGTGCTGTCGCAGCCAAATGAAGGTTGTCACCCGCTTGCCCTGGCGCGCACAGCCAGGCGTTCTCAACGGCATCCAACGGCTCGCTGGTAAAACGATGGTTGGGGAAGATATCCGGGACGATGATCAGGTCGATGGAGTTGCTCTCAAGGCGCGAGTACAGCACCGTGCTGACGTCAACTTCCGGCAGGATTTCAACTCTCGGGTAGCGCTCGCGGATGCCGTGCACGAGATCTGGCAGCCAAGTGAGCGCGGTCAGCTCTGTCACTCCAAGGCGCAGCTTGCGTTGCAGCGTTGCAGGACTCTCCAGGGTCTGTACCAGCACGTCGCGCTGAGCGAGCAGCGGCTCGGCCAGACGTGAAATCTGCTCGCCCAGCGGCGTGAGGAGTGCCCGCCTGCCGCTGCGGTCGAACAGCGCCTGTCCATAGCGGCCTTCTAAATCCTGGATGCGTTTGGAAACAGCCGACTGGGTGGTGTTGAGGTGATCCGCAGCTGCGTCGAAGCTACCGAGACGAGCGACCCAATACACGGCTTCAACTTGCTTGATGGTGATCACGGGCTTTTCCTGTCATGCATAAAAGCGATGAATTCCGCAGATAAAATATCGTTATTTATTCGAGGCCTCCATCGGTAACGTCGGTGACATCCTTCCCCGTCCCGCTAAGGCCCTTCCATGACGTATCCCTTGTCCATCCGCCTCGAC
Source organism: Pseudomonas sp. No.117 (assembly GCF_054558395.1). Taxonomy (NCBI): domain Bacteria; kingdom Pseudomonadati; phylum Pseudomonadota; class Gammaproteobacteria; order Pseudomonadales; family Pseudomonadaceae; genus Pseudomonas; species Pseudomonas sp. No.117. Next base: position 275,947 of record NZ_BAAJNP010000008.1, on the reverse strand, counting down.
CGTTTCAGCCCATCGGCCAGCGTGGCGGCCAAGGAGCGTGTGACCGAGCTGCAAGCGCAGGGCGTGAAGGTACTGGATTTCACGGCAGGCGAGCCCGACCTGGACAGCCCTGCCCTGGTTGTAGAAGCTGCTCATAGCGCTGCCTTGGCTGGGCACACACGCTATACCGCAACGTCCGGCACTCCCGGGCTCAAGCGGGCCGTTCAACGTAAATTCCTTCGAGAAAATGGCCTGGACTTCGCGCTGAACGAACTCATCGTCGGCGCTGGAGCCAAGCAGCTGATCTACACCGCCTTCAGTTGCACGGTGGACGAAGGCGATGAGGTGATCATCCCTTCGCCTTACTGGGTGTCCTATCCGGACGTAGTGAAACTCAACGGCGGCGTGCCCGTAATCGTGGCCTGTCCGGACGAACAGGGTTTCAAGATCACCGGCGCGCAACTGGAGGCGGCCATCACCCCACGGACCAAGTGGTTGGTGCTCAACACCCCGAACAATCCGAGTGGCGCCATCTACAGTCAGGTGGAGCTGCAGGCCCTGTGCGAGGTACTGCTGCGGCATCCGCAGGTGTGGCTGATGACCGATGAGATCTACGAGCACTTCAATTACCAGGGCCAGGCCCTGGCCGCGCCTGCGTTACTGGCACCGGCCTTGAAGGCGCGGACGCTGGTGGTCAACGGTGTCTCCAAGGCCTATGCCATGACCGGTTGGCGCATCGGCTTCGCCGGCGGCCCGGCAGCCCTGGTGAAGGCCATGGACAAGTTGATGTCGCAAAGCGTAGGCGGCGCCTCAGGAGTCAACCAGGCAGCGGCCGTCGCAGCGCTCGATGATGGCGCCGCCTTCGTCGAGCAGGCCGCCACGCTGTTCGCCGGGCGCCGGGCGCTGATCATGGAGCGCCTGAACGCGGTGCCCGGCCTTCATTGCCGACCGATCGAAGGCGCTTTCTATGCCTATCCCAACTGCGCTGGCCTGCTGGGCAAGCGCACCCCGGATGGCAAGGTATTGAACACCGACCTGGACGTGCGCACCTATCTGCTCGAAGCAGCCCAGGTGGCCGTGTTGCACGGCGCGGCCTATGGTCTGTCACCTTACCTGCGGCTGTCGTTCGCCACCTCCACCGAGGTGATCGAGGAAGGTTGCCAACGCATCAAGGCGGCCTGCGAAGCTTTGGTTTGATGCATTACCGACTAGAACAACAACGACTGCGCGTCACCCTTCTGCCCTAACCATGTAACAGAGAACTGACTATGAAACGGGCAATTTTCGCTGTACTAAGCCTACTGGCCTGTTCCTCGGCCATGGCCGACGCGCTGCAAGACATCAAGGAGCGGGGAACCCTTCGCTGCGCCACTCTCACGGACAGCGTACCGCTCGGTTACCAGGACCCTACGACGCGGGAGATCGTCGGTCTGGACGTGGACGTGTGCAAGGCGCTGGCCCAACACCTGGGCGTCAAGCCCGAGCTACAGGGCATTGCGGTAAGCGCACGCATCCCGACGCTGGTATCCGGCCGCGCCGACGTGGTCGCCGCCGCCCTGGGCTACACGAAAGACCGCGCCGGGCAGATCAACTTTTCTGCAGCCTACTACCAGACGCCCATCAAGATTCTAGTGAAGGATCCGAACCTGAAGACCTTTGACGACCTCAAGGGCAAGCGCATCAGCGCGATCAAAAGCTCCACTCCCGAGCTGTATGCGCGTCAGCAACTGCAAGGCTCCACAGTCGTTGCCTTCGAAGACGCACCTTCGGCCTTCTTGGCCCTGCAGCAAGGCAAGACCCAGGGCATGGCCATGACCGAGCCCGCCGCGATTCGCTTCCACGCTCGCGCGCAGAATATGCATTTCCTCGACCAGGCGCTGCATTTCGAGCCCAACTGCCTGGGCATCAAGAAAGGTGAAGAAGCCTTGACGCAGGCCGTGGACAAGGCACTGCAAGACATGGAAACCACCGGCGAACTGCAAGCGCTCTGGGACAAGTGGTACGGCCCGGGGACCGAATTCCAGTTGGCCCGTGAGAAGAAGCTGACCCCGCTCTCCGACTTCCAGTGACAGATTCAGGGTCGCCGACAGGCGACCCTATTGGAGGTTTCCGTGCACCTTTTCGATGGCTTCGCGTCCCTGTTGCAGGGTAACTACCTGCATCTTTTTCTCGGCGGCATCGCCGTCACCTTGCAGCTGTTCCTGACCTGCGCGGTGCTGGGCTTCGGTCTGGCCTGTGTGCTGATGGGCATCCGCCTGCTGCCAATTCGGGCCGCCGGCTGGCTGGTGGACGCCTTCGTTGAATACCACCGCAATGTACCTAGCCTGGTGCAGCTTTTCGTGTGGTACTTCGGCGTACCCCAGTTGCTGCCCGTCGCCGCCCAGGACTGGGTCAATGCCCAGGGGGGTGAGATGGTGTTCGCCGTTATCGCCCTCACGCTCAATGCGGCCGCCTACACCAGTGAAGACCTGCGCAGCGGGTTCCGCGCGCTACCCGCTGGCCAGCGTGAGGCCGCTACCGCGTTGGGCATGAACTACCTGCAAACTCTGCGCAAGGTACTGATCCCGCAGGCAGTACGCGCTGCGGCGCCGTCACTCGTGAACCAGGCTCTGGCCCTGTTCAAGTCCACCGCGCTGGCCATGGCCATCGGTACCGGCGAGATGATGTATGTCACTCGCCAGATCGAGGGCGAAACCTACATGACCTTCCAGACTTTCGCGGTAGCCAGCCTCTTCTACCTGCTCGGCTCCTGGACCCTGATGCTGTTGGGTGGATGGTGGCAACGCCGTATCACCCTGCGCATGGCGAGGTAACTCATGCTCGATATCCTTCACGACTACGGGGTGATGCTACTGGTCGGCCAATACCCTCACGGGCCGTTGGGTGGGCTGGCGCTTACCCTGGTACTGGCGCTCACCAGCCTGGTGCTGGCCTTCCCCATCGCGGTAGGGATCGGCCTGGCTCGCACCTCCAATCTGGCCTTCGTGCGTAACCTCGCCACGGGCTACACCTTCGTGGTGCGCTCGATCCCGCTGCTGCTGCTGATCTTCTGGGCCTACTTCGTGATTCCGCTCATCACGGGAGTGAACATCTCCGGCACCGTGACCATGGTCGTAGCCTTGGTGGTGTACGAAGGTGCGTTTCTGGGCGAGGTGGTTCGCGCCGGCATCGACGCCGTACCGCGAGGCCAGATGGAAGCCGCTCGCGCCATTGGCATGAGCTACGGCCAGGCAATGCGCAAGGTGGTACTACCCCAGGCGCTGTTCAACATGCTGCCGAGCATAGTCAACCAGTTCATTCTGATCACCAAGAACACCTCCCTCGCCTACCTCATAGGCACCCAGGAGCTGACCTTCGCCGCCTACCAGGTGAACAACCAGCTGCTGACCCAGCCGTTCCAGGTGTACCTGTTGCTGGCTGGTTTCTACTTTGTGCTGTGCTTCTCGCTCAGTCGCCTGGCCAAGTGGCTGGAAGTAGCCATCGGGCGCCAGCGTGCCGGTATCCGTTCCACCGCCACCGGCACTGCCGCGGGCAACACCTTATTGCTGGGGCAAAGCAAATGATCGCATTCAAGGGCGTTAACAAATGGTATGGCACCTATCAGGCGCTGCACGAAGTCAACGAAACCGTTGCCGCTGGTGAAGTGGTCGTGGTGTGCGGGCCTTCTGGATCGGGCAAGTCCACGCTCATCCGTACCGTCAACCGCCTGGAGGAGATCCAAGCTGGACAGATCGAGGTGAACGGCCATGACCTGCATGGCAAGGGCAACGATCTCAACGCGCTGCGCAGCCGAATCGGCTTCGTTTTCCAGAGCTTCAACCTGTTCCCGCACCTGTCAGTGCTCGACAACGTGATGATCGGCCCACTCACGGTGCTCAAGCGTGACAAGAGCCAGACTGCACAGAAGGCCCAGGAACTGCTCATGAAGGTCGGCCTGGCCCACAAGGCGGACGCCATGCCGGCGCAACTCTCGGGTGGCCAGCAACAGCGGGTGGCCATTGCCAGAGCATTGGCGATGGAGCCGCCGGTGATGCTGTTCGACGAACCCACCAGCGCCTTGGATCCAGAGATGGTGGGTGAGGTGTTGCAGGTGATGAAGGCCCTGGCAGCTGACGGCATGACCATGATTTGCGTGACCCATGAGATGGGCTTCGCCCGGGACGTGGCCGATCGCATCTGGTTCATGGATGCCGGGCGGGTGCTCGAACGAGCCGCACCCGAGACGTTCTTCAGTGCCCCCGAACACCCGCGCGCGGCGAAATTCATCGCCGACATCCGGGCCCACTGATGAACGCCACGCGCCCTGCCTCGCCCCACATAGCGCCGCGCCCCGACTGGCTGGCCCAGGTGAAGGAGCCTGCGCTGGATCCGACGCTGGCGATCATCGATGCGCACCATCACCTGTGGGACCGTAGCGGCCAGCGTTACCTGTCCGACGAGTATCAGGCGGACATCGATCACGCCGGGCACAAGGTGGTCGCCACCGTTTACGTGCAGTGCCGCTCGATGTTCGACATGGCCCGTCCCGTGGCTTTTCAGAGCGTTGGGGAAGTACAGTTCGCCACTACCATCGCGGAACGCAGCGCCAGCGGGCGGTACGGCGCCACTCGCATGAATGCTGCCATTATCGCCGGTGCCGACCTAGGTCTCGGAGACGCGGTGCGGCCGGTATTGGAAGAAATGCTCGAACGATCCGGCGACCGTCTGCGTGGCATCCGCAACACGACAGCCTGGCACCCCGATCCGCGCCTGGTGACCAATCCGGTTCCGCCACCGGCCGGCGCGCTCGTCGAGCCAGCCTATCTTCGCGGTGCCAGTTGCCTGGAACGATACGGCCTCGTGCTGGATGTCTGGGCTTACCACACCCAACTCGACGAAGTGATCGCTCTGGCGGAGCACCTGCCCAATCAAGGGATCGTGCTGGACCACGTGGGCGGGCCACTGGGCGCAGGCCCTTATCAAGGGCGGCGCGACGAGGTCTACGCGCACTGGACGGCGGCGATGACTCGCCTGGCGCGCTGCCCGAACGTCAGCGTCAAGCTGGGTGGCCTGGGCATGGGCGTATCGGGTTTCGACCTGCATCAGCGATCTCTGCCGCCAACCTCCCTGCAGCTCGCCGAACTGTGGCGACCCTACATCCTGCACTGCATCGAGCACTTCGGTGTGCAGCGCTGCCTGTTCGAAAGCAACTTCCCAGTCGACAAGGGTATGTATGGCTACGGCGTGCTGTGGAACGCCTTCAAGCGTTTGACCGAGGACTTCAGCGCCGCGGAACGCGCGAGCCTGTTCAGCCAGACTGCCGCCACGCTCTACCGCATTGCGCCCCACTGAACGAGAAAACCGACCATGACTGTAGGCTTCAGAGTATTGCCACGTACCCGCCAGGCGAGCGCCGATCATATCGCTCGCTTTCGTACCCTGCCGGTGGCCAATATCAGCGACTCGATGAGCCGTATGACCGCTGCCGGTGCCACCCTGCGCCCCATGCACCGCGGTGGCGTGTTGGCCGGACCGGCACTCACGGTCAAATGTCGCCCAGGAGATAACCTGATGCTGCACCATGCCCTCGACCTCGCCCAACCGGGCGACGTCCTCGTCGTGGATGCCGGCGGTGACCTCACTAATGCGCTGATCGGTGAGCTGATGACCTGCTATGCAGAGCAGAAGGGCCTGGGCGGCTTCGTGATAAACGGAGCGATCCGTGACTCACGCGCGATTGCCGAGCGTGACCTGCCGGTGTACGCCGCTGGCATCACACACCGCGGTCCCTATAAGGACGGACCTGGGGAAATCAACGTCCCGGTGGCGATCGCCGGCATGGTGATCGAGCCGGGCGACTTGATCATTGGCGACGAGGACGGCCTGCTCTGCGTGCCTTTCACCGAGCTTGACAAGGTCTATGCCAAGGCCAAGGCGAAATCCGAGGCCGAACATGCCCAGCTGCAGGCCATCGCGGAAGGCCGTAGCGACAGGCGCTGGGTGCTCGAAGCCCTGCAGGCACGTCAATGCGCCTTCCCTGATGCGTGAGATAGGCCCAGGAACGCGCAGCGAACGCACCGCCATTGGCTACCGGGTGCTTGAGTCGCTTGCGCCGGCCGCCGGGGCAACTGCACTACCTCTGAAATCGATGCTTTGTCCCGACTAGCTCCTATCGAGCAGCAACGGAATTTGTTCAACACTCCGCCTGGGTAACACCGGACCGTCAGAGCTGCGTCGCAACGCCGATCTGCCCCGCCGCAACTGACGTACTAACGCGGGGCGAACATGCGTGTCCGTACCGACTGCAGATGACTGCGCATGCTCTGCTCGGCAAGTAGCGGATCGTGAGCGGCGATGGCGTCGACGATAGCCTGATGCTCCACCTTCACCTCCGCCCGGGGCGCACCGGCCTGGCCGAATACCCACTCGATCCTGGCGTCTAGACCTAACTGGGCCTGGGCTCTCAGGCTTTCGTAGAGCATCAGCAGCAGCGCATTATGGGTCGCCTGAGCGATCGCCCGATGCAGGGCTTCGTCCTGCCCTAGGCGGCCCTCACTCACCGCGGAAACCCTGCTGACGCTGAAAGGAGCGTGCCCACTCGAGCAGGGCGTTCTCCTCGTCGGTGCGATCATCCACACCACACTCTTCGAGTGCCAGGATGATGTTGCTCATGAAGCCGCGGTCAGCACGCGCGCGATCCATGATCTTGGTCGCGCTCATCCCTTCGGCCAGCTTCAGTCGCTTGTCCAGCTCTTCATCATTGATGCTCATGGCACCCGTACTCCAGTCGCGCCGCCGACCCAAAGATAGCGTAACGCCATCATCGGCGACGTCTTTTATCGTCGCATCCGTTATCGTATGAGATGTCGATATCATTACCCGAGCGGTGCAGAGCACAGCGCGTCGCAGGCTGGATAAGCGCAAGGCGCCAGAGGCTATCGCCAGCCTTCCTATCCCTCCTGCTTCTAGCGCCGTTGCGCAACTGCAGACGGGCGCAGCTCATTCCAGGACCTACACAGGGCGCACCTCGAGTCGCCTGCCTTGCTATAGCTCCTCCCCCTGCCCTTCCTCCCCCCTGGAAGCATCGTAAGCCCGCTGGGCCTCTTCCATTGCGGGGCCGTTTACCAAAGACCAGCCGTAGAGGGCCGCAAAGGGCTCGCGGAGCGAGCAACCCAGCGCGGTGATGCTGTACTCGACGCCGATCGGCTGCGTCGGCAGAACCTTGCGAATGATCAGGCCGTTACGCTCCAGCCGCTTCAAGGCATCGGACAGCGATTTGTGAGTGATGCCATCGAGGCGGCGTTTGAGGTCATTGAACCGCGCCGGCTGCGTGCACAGAACGCTCAGGATCAGGACCGTCCACTTGTTGGCGATATGTTCAAGGATAGGCCTGGTCGCGGTGACATCGAGCGGCAGTTCGAGCACGTCTTTGCCCATGGGTATCCACCTGTATATCTAGGCACCAGTAAGTGCGTTCTTGTGATTAGATATAGGAATGATACCGTCGCTCCTAGTCAACCACATCACTCTTGTGAGGACTTATGAGCACTCTTCTAGGAAAAATCGCGGTTGTCGTCGGCGGAAATGGTGGCATTGGCGGCGCCATCGCCCAACGCTTCGCCATGGAAGGCGCTACCGTCTATGCGACCAGTCGGCGTGCCCAGGCGAGCGACGTTGCGGTTGGCGCCGGTGGGCTCCGGGAGCGATGCGTCGATGCAGCCGATGTAGCAGCCCTCACCGCTTTCTTCGAGACGGTGCACCAAGAAGTAGGACGAGTAGACATCCTCGCCCTCAACGCCGGCATCTCGGAATTCGCGACGCTCGACTCGATCAGTGAAGATCACTTCGATCGCACCTTCGACCTCAACGTACGCGCCCTGCTGTTCGCCGCCAAAGCCGCAACCGCGATCATGCCGGATGGGGGCGCCATCGTATTGGTGGGCTCGATCGCCGCGGCGATCGGCACCCAAGGCTATGGCGTCTATGGCGCGACCAAGGCCGCCGTACGCTCTTTCGCGCGAACCTGGGCCAATGAACTGGCCCCACGAAACATCCGCGTCAACGTCGTCGCGCCCGGGCCCACAGACACGGCCATGATGGCAGCGGCCTCCGCTGACATCCGAGCGACGCTGACGAAGCTGATCCCACTCGGCCGGATGGCTCGCACCGATGAAGTGGCCTCGGCCGCGCTATTCCTGGTGAGCGACCAGAGCAGCTTCATTACCGGCGCCGAACTGCCGGTCGACGGTGGTATGGCGCAGGTATGAGTAGCCCTGGCTGCTTGCCGATATGCCCCTCGAGGTAGGCACTCGCAATGGTAGATCGTATGGGCCGAGCGCTGGATGCCGTTCCAGACGGCGCTCAACACCTAACCACCACCTTGGGCGGTCGACCTAGCCTGAACGCAGCGGAGTTACCTGGCCCTCACTACGATCCTGATAGGCCTCGCAGAAGGATGCCTGCCCGGCATCCGCTCCTTGCAGGTATCCTCCCCCGCCTTGACGCGAGGCCCGGCCTCCACATTTCGGACGAGCATTCGCCTCCTCTTCTACCGACTGAGAGAGAGATGCATATCCCTGACCTCACTGACACTCTCCAGGAGGGTCGCAACCTGCAGAACCGTGGCTTCGTCGTACCAGGCACCGACCACCGCTGGGTAGCAGGATCTGCGCAGGTGGCCAGTCTCCCTGCCGAGGCGGCGGTACCTATTTCTGCCTTCTTGCCCTGAATCAGCGACACAAGGAGCGTCCGAGCCGTTGGTCGTTGTCCTGACAACAGAAGGGTTCGTCGCTAGCACCCGATTCGTCTGACGACTATCGTTGCGCTAGCTCCATAGGCGGACGGACCGCTCCGACCCACTCGATGAAGGGATAACTCGATGGACACTCCTACCCCGTACTGGCTGGCCTCCGGCCTGCTGGCCATCGTCGCCGCTACCATGACGCCTGCCGCCCAGGCCGCACTCGCCCTGCTGGAACCCCAAGCCTATCGCGCCGATGGACAAACTCTGGACGTCGGCGGCGACGCCGCCCATGGTTATATCGAAGTAACCAAGAAACTCGCTGCCGGGGAGCCCTTCTACCTGTTCGCCCGCGGGACCGCCACCAGCGATACGACGGGTAATCTGATGCTTGGGCTGAGGATCGCCTGTGGCGATGAGTATCTGTGGAGCACGCGCAACCATGAAGGCAATGACGCCTACAGCAACCCCAGGGGTCAACTTCAGGAGGACGTGAGATACCTCTTCGTTCCGGCAAGCGCAGGCACCTACACCTGTAAGCTCCAGGGTCGCAACCTGAAAGGTGATGGCGCTCTGAGCAGCAACTCCTGGACGCTACTCAGCGGCGATTCGAACACCTACCTGAGCTGGGCCAGTGGTCTCCAGGGTGCTGCCTGGGGAACGGAGAACGACGAGAGCGACTTTGCGCTCGCGCAGAAGGCTGGACGCCTGGGTGACGCCGGCAGCCAATGCAGGAACCGCGCGGGCGACGACGTGGATGATGACCAAAACACCACTACCTGCTGCAGAAAGTCCGTGCACCTCAGTCTGAAGCTGCCTGCGGGTTCGAACGAGTATGCGCTGCGCTCCGCCCGCTGGACGCCCGCCCCCGGCGTGACGTCGATTAAGGCCATAGGCGACATAGAAATGACCGTCTGCTACGACGGCACCGGCTCCTGTCCGGAATATGCCTATGGGACACCCGACCAGAAAGGCCTTGGGAGCGTGGTCAACAGCCGCCTGGTCGTCTATCAGATGTCTACCGGCTCCTCTGTACCCTGCGCTACGTCCTATTACCCAAGCAGCGGGTTTCAGCGCACGGCGATCACTACTGACGCCCATCATCAAAAGATCTATCACACCCTCGATAACGTACCGGTATCGAGCAGCTGCGGTGCGGACAGCTACTTCCTCAGCAAGGTTGAGGTGAATCTGGTCAGCGGCAACCCGATCCGGATCGAAGGGTCGCGGTACTCTCAAAACATGCTTTTGAACAACTAGCTGTCTTGGGTTCATCCGAGCTTTCATCGAGCGGTGATAGCGCGCATCGCTGCTGGATCCCTGGACTCTTCGCCCCTAGCGCTATTACCGCGGAAATGCTGCTGGCGGCCGCTAGGGCAACTCGTTTCGCGGTAGGCGGCCAACTCATCCCAACTCATGCATTCGCTCGACTCGAGCCACCGTTAACCCAGGGATCGCGGCGCGCACCCTGAATGGCTCGCGCTCGATATCGCCTGTCTGTTCTACTTCTTAGATGAAACGTTTGCACCGCTTTCGATAGGTCTGACGCTAGGCGCGTTGCGGACCAGTCATGACGTATCGTGCCGAGCTTCCTGCCCCCCGAGCTACGCCACGCGCTCCGCCTGCGCATAGGTTGTCACGCCTAGTTACAAGCGCCAAGAAAGCTGACCAGGTAGCACCTAGAGAAAGCGAATTTTCATAGTTTGAGACAAGCGCAACTCGGCGCCAAAGGCCGAGGTTATCTCGGCGGCTAACGACGGTCTTTCCGGAAAACCAAGAAACAGTTTCAGCGAGGGGCTGGTGTTGAGGATGGGGGTAGGAGGGCACTCTTCACGTACCCCATGGGCGACGGCGGAGGCTGAAATGAAAGACAAGCTGATAGCAGTAACAAGGATTGCCGCAACTTCCGACTGCAATGGTGAATTGTTTGCCAACCTTGCAAGACTAGTAAAAGCCGTGAGCAAAAAACCGGGCTGCATTTCATCGCAAATCTTCGCCACCACAACTAATGAAAACGAGTGGATCGTGATCGAGGAATGGCGAAATGAAGAGTTTCTGACTCTTCATAAAACGAGCCCAGAACAATCCGAATTTGATAACGCGACGAGAAACAAGGCGAGCGTCAGCTGCGTAGTCGCAGCGACCATCGAGCCCACAACTGACCAGCGAGATGTGTACGATCCACATTTCTGGATTGGTGACAGGCTTCCATAGCAACCTCGACAATGACTGTCGAGCCTAAGCAGAAATACTTAGGCTCGACCCAAGTCGACGCGTTATATAGCCATTTACTTCAGGTTGATTCGATAGACCCTTATAGGCCGTTCCACCTTGGAAACTCCGCCATTGAACAACCCTACCCGATCGACCTGGGCCGCAGGGAGATACAAGGATCCTTTACTATCGATGGCGGGTGCATCCACCCAGTGAAGTCTGCGATCCTTCACAATCAACTCGGTTTTTCCAGCTGCGGTTATTCGTTTTACACTGTTCTCCGCGAGGTCACTATAATAAAAGTTACCGTGCTTATCCATGACAGTGCCGCCGACCGGAGGAAGGTCACGCCAAAACTCGACACCGCGCTCAACATCAGCATCGGTTCGAGTGGGGTCATCAAGCAACTCCGTCCGAATTCGGTACCAGGGCCCCTCCAACGAGGCGAAATAGAGCCACAGGCCATCGGCAGAAACCTCCAGAGGATCTGCATGAACCTTGAGTGGCTGACCATTCGGCGCGCGGAGGATTTTTTCGTCCACGATGATGGTTCTATCGGCCGGTGCTCGAACAGCAGGGCTATTATCGAGCACCCTACGCGCAGCACCCGTGTTGAGGTCCAAGACGACAACGCCAGGATTACCCGCATCGGTCAAGTAGGCGTGACCCTGGTTCAGGCGAATGTCATCGATATAGCTGCCGTCCTTTGCAATGTCCTCACGGAGGGTATAAACCCTGACGATGGCGCTCGTTCGCGGATCTATCACCACGACCTTTGCACCCCCCGGCACTACGGATCCACCAAACCCTGTAACACCCGCATCCACTACCCACAGATTCCCATCAGCGCCGAAGCGCATAGCGTTCACGTTGATGAACCTCTCCGCAGGAGGCACCTCACCGGACCTACTATTCCACCGGGCACTGGGGAACGGCGTCGCCTTACCGGCGGCGTCCAGCTTGGATACCGACGGCCCCGTCACCCCCATCCAGGTAGGGCCCGACACATAGAGTTCGCCGTTGGCATCCACGGCGACCGCATTCCACACATCCGTATTCGACCGCGCGACGGTCTGCAGGGTTGGCGAAGCGGTCTCAGCCAGGACCGGAGTCATGACACCAAAGGACGCGAACAACGCAAACAGGCTGACTCTCTTGATCTTACGCACTGCATATTCCTCAATTGACCTGAATAGGCAATGGTTGTCTTTCGAGACAGACTAAAAAACCCTTCCAGCCGCTAAAGAATTTCCACAAAATGAATAAAATCGTCCGCGTCGATGATCTTCAAGTCTTTGTCACGAGCGCGTCAGCAGGCAGTTTTTCCGCTGCGGCTCGTATACTCAACATTTCACCTGCACTGGCAAGCGGAGCCATACAGCGTCTGGAAAGCATCTTGGACGTCAGGCTGTTCATACGTTCAACGCGAAGCCTGCGAATGAGTGACGATGGTGAACGCTACCTCCCCCATGCGATAGACGTTCTGGGTGCACTGGAAAATGGGGAACAAGCCCTGGCAACCGATCAAGCCGAGATTGCCGGAACCCTCAAGCTATCCATGCCTTCGGATATTGGTCGTAACGTCATTCTGCCCTGGCTAGACGAGTTTCAAGCGCTCTACCCTAAAATTCGTTTTCAACTTCGAATAAGCGATCAGGTTGCCGATCTCTATAGCGAACACCTGGACGCCACCCTAAGATATGGCCAACTGGCTGATTCCAGCCTGGTATCACTATCCTTGGCACCGCTCAATCGTCGAACGCTGTGCGCCGCCCCTGGTTTTTTAAGAGAACATGGTTATCCGTCCTGTCCTGAGGAACTAGTCAGGTTCAATTGCTTGCGCTACGTGATGGGCGAGCATACCTATGATCGCTGGGTGTTCGAGGAGAATGGGGAAACGAAAAGCATACACGTCAACGGTGACAGGACCAGTAACGATGCCGATGTAGTAAGGCGATGGGCGGTCGCTGGTCGAGGAATCATCTACAAATCGAGGATAGACGTATTGGAAGATATCAAGGGCGGCAGATTGATCGAATTACTGCCTAATGTGCTGGGGCAGCTGGCACCGCTGCAACTCGTGTGCGCGCATAGAAAGTCTCTTACCCTGCCCATACAAAGGCTCAAGCAATTCCTCGAAGAAAAGTTCAGCGCCTATGAAGGTTAGCCGTCCATAGGTCGGCAGCCTGCACCTAACAACCAGACACCACTCAAACTGCCGACAGCTTCTTCACAATCAAGAAGAATTTACCCGGTTTTCTTGAAAATCGTCTAGGAGTCGCGCTGCTAGTCTAGGACTACCAACCACTCTGAAAGGCGATAGTCGATGAAAGCCATTGTGTTCCGGCAAGCAGGTCTTCCGCTCGAGGATCCACAAGCCCTTTATGAAGAAAACCTTGAAAAGCCAGTTCCGAACGATAGAGACCTGCTAGTAGAAATCGCTGCCATTTCGGTAAATCCGGTTGATACGAAAGTCAGACAGGGCGGTGCTACCAACGGTCCTCGTGTCCTGGGCTGGGACGCCGTCGGCATCGTCCGAGCGATCGGCCAGAATGTCTCCTTGTTTAACGTGGGTGACGAGGTCTTCTATGCGGGCGCCATCGATCGGCCTGGGTGCTATAGCGAATTCCATCTGGTCGACGAGCGAATGGCTGGACTGAAACCTCGGACGATAGATAACGCCCACGCGGCGGCCCTGCCGCTTACGTCGATCACTGCCTGGGAGCTACTGTTTGACCGACTGTCCATAAAGGAAGGTGACGGAGAGGGTCAATACTTACTTATCATTGGTGCCGCGGGCGGAGTCGGATCGATACTAACTCAGCTGGCTCGAAAACTAACCAAGCTGACGATCGTGGGGACGGCATCACGCCCAGAAACGACGGCGTGGGTAAAGGAACTGGGAGCACACCATGTCATCAACCACAACCTGCCGTTCGCCGATCAGCTGACGCTACCCGATGGCCACCTTTTCAACTACGCAGTAAGCCTCACGCATACCGACAAGTACCTTGGTCAAATCGTAGACCTGCTTACTCCCCAGGGCAAACTTGCACTGATCGACGACCCCGAGCAACTCGACATTTCGTTATTGAAGAGAAAATCTCTTTCTCTACACTGGGAGCTCATGTTCACCCGCGGCCTTTATCAAACACCCGACCTGATAAAACAGCATGAACTACTCAACAATGTCGCCGCACTGGTCGACCAAGGCATCATAAAAACGACTGCCACCGCGCATTTCGGTAGGATCAACGCAAAGAACCTCAAGCGAGCCCACGCGCTCATCGAAAGCGGAAGATCTCGGGGAAAGATCGTTCTCGAAGGTTTTTAGCTCGCCCTAAATCCTTTGCAACAGCGGAATCAATCATGACCCAGATCATTCGATTAGGCTGCATAGATCTCAGCTTTCATACCGTGAGCGCCGCTCTCGTTCAGGTCTTATTCGAGCGGTACGGCTTCCAAGTGGAGATCGACAAAGCTCCACATGAGGAAACTTTTCAACGATTCGATGCCGCTCGCGTCGACCTTCTCGTTTCGGCCTGGTTACCCGCCAGTCATGGCGCCTATCTGGCAGCGCTGGAGCGACCGAATAGCAAGGTTACCGTCCTTTATGAGCCCTATTGCATCTGGGGCGTCCCTGACTACATACCCGAGCACGCAATCAAGAGCATAACGGACCTGACGAAGCCGGAAATAATGAAAGCAACGAGCCGTTGCATCCAGGGCATCAACGCCGGGGCGGGAATTAGCCGTTTTTCCAAGGCGATCATCCAGCAGTACGGTCTCGACAGTGAAGGGTATTTCTTTGCCGAGGGCGCGGGCACGACCTGCTTCGACAGATACGAGCGCTCGTATGCAGCCAAGGAATGGTTCGTCGTGCCGCTATGGCATCCCCAGTTCCTTCATCATCGCTATGCTATCCGCGCACTCGAGGATCCTCTTGGCCTCTTGGGTGGACAAGACGAAGCGACACTGATTGTCGCCAACGATCTACTGGGGAAACTACCCGCCCCCCTGATCGAAGACCTGCGGCAGCTGCGACCGGGCAACGCGGTGATCAGTCAGCTTGACCATGGGTGCCGTTACGAAGACCTCTCTGCAAAAGCGGCCGCGGAGCGATGGATGCGGCAGCATCAGTAAATTCTTTGAGCCCGAGGTGTTACCAGGCAGCAGCAGCTGGCGGAGGAGCGCAAACAAGGGGTGTAAATGGACGGACAGGCGCGCGTGGCAACCGAAAGTGTCTAGACACGCTTGGGGATCAGCTGCTCGGCATCCCTCCTATCGGCAATGGGCTGATTGCCCTGATCCTGCTATCAACCGCACCAGAAGGAAGCGGTGAAGGTCGACCGCCGCGAAGTGACCGAGGCGGTCGCCGCTGTCACGTTAGCCGATGGAACACGGTCAATCCACCCGCGGCCCCTCCAGGCTCGTCCAGCGCTATGGCACTGCCAACCCTGTTCAGCCGGGATCTGGCGCGCTCCTCCGGCCGGGTGCTGCCACTCCCGGGCTTTCGGTTTCGCCCGGCAGGACAGCGCCCATGACGCTTTTGTCATCCGCTGGTCAGCCTGCAGTCCCCCCTGCCCTCCTAGAGTGACCTGGTCAGCAACACGCTGCCCACTCAAGAGGACTTACCATGAAAGCGCTCATTTTCGGGATCTTCGGCCTAATCGTTAGCGGCTCGGCAATGGCAGATACCACCAGTGCCACCCCCATCCACGACAAGCCGAGCTTTTTCGTCCACCTCGACATCGACAAGGTCATCAGCCAGACCGACCTGGCTTCGCGCTGCGGTATCGTCCCGGCTCACCTCGATTACCTGGATCACGCCGGCCAGGAGCACGTGATGGACTATCTCGTGTATGGCACTGGCTGCTACAACGAGAACTGATGCCTTACCCATGCCAGGTGCCGTCGGGGACAACATTAGTAAGAAGGCCGTAGCGTTACAGGTGCCGCCCCGTCGCAAGGTTCTTTGGCAAAAACGCTCGCACCTCGTGATAGGAAAGCCAGAGACTGGAGCATTGCATAATGCTTCTAGCGGGAAAGCAGGCCGTCATCCAACGCTAGGACTAGGAATACCCCGTGACAGACCTGGGCTCGCATTATTCATCTACGAGGTGACAACCCGTGTAGGTCCCGAGACGGTCATTCGATTCGCCAACCGGCATCACCTACGACACCGGATTCATTGCTGACCGCGGCCTGGACTGGCCCGCTCACCTCACAAGACCAGAAAGCCTTGCTCGTGACTACCTGATCGAAAGCCTTTCCTACGCGAACCGGTACACTTCGTCCCGGCCAAGGATCTGTAACTGCACACTCGTCGGGCAGACTCGATCGACAGGACCAGTTTCCTGCCGACCGAGCGCTGGTTGGACTATCGCGCGCTCCGTCTCAGAACGCCTTGCTTACCGTGACCCACCCTCTCACCGGTGACTGGTCTGCCACCAGGGAAGGCTCGCTACCGATCCGGTTGGCGACGGAGATTGATCCTTGCCACTGATCCGGCCCTCGCCAATTGAGGCCGACGCCGGCACCGGACAGGCTGCCACTGTTCTCGGCGTTGCCGGTTGGATGACGATTGACCTTCACGTACGCACTGTCCACAAAGGCTATCGCTTGCCAGTAGCCCATCGGACCTGAACCCAGGTCATGGCGTAGTTCGACAGTACCCGCGTAGCCCGTATCACCCGAGAGCGCGCCTATGTCATACGCCCGTACGCTGTACGGGCCACCAATCGTCATCTTCTCCGCAGAATCCAGGTTCACATCACTCCACTGCGCCGCCACGTTCACATAGAGCGCATTGGTTGGCGTGAGTCCCTGTAGCCGGGAAAGATTGAGGTTGAACTTGGAGAAGCTACCTTGCGCCTGCGCCGCCGTGTTGACCTCGTCGAACACGACCCGCCCACTCGTGATGCCCACGCTCCAGAGGTTGATGGCGCCCGCGAGAACGTCGTCGCGGAGATCGCCATTGAGCCCCAGCACCCAGTTGTTCAGATGCCTATCGGTCCGCAAGTCGGTCGCATCGATACGATCGTCCAGCTGCTTCCGGTCGAATTGCGCCTGGACGTAGACGTTAGCAGTGCGACTCCGCATCAGCGGATGCCGCACCCAGGCGCTCCCCACCATGGCGGTGCCATTGGCGTCCAGGTCCGAGATATTGTCGCCCAATCGATAGCGAAGATAGGAATAGGACGCGCCAGCGCGGGTCCCCTGCCCATTCATCAACGCCTCATAGGAGAAACGCCCATAGTTCATCCCGCTCCCGGTCGTCAGCAGCGTAGCGCTGAGCACATCCCCCAGGTGAAGCGGATTGAGTACATTGAAGTTGGCCGACAGGCGGCCACGATCGGTGTACTTGTTGCCGTAGTTATCTAGCGATACGTTGGCAAAGGCGCTGGGATTTTGCTTGGTCGCAACAGTCAGGTCGGACGTCGCGACATCGCTACCGGGCTTCAGGGTCGCCGCGACCCCCACACCTGGAATGTCGGACAGCAACAGCAGACTGCGATTGAGCGAGCCGTCATCGATCACCGATCCACTCTGCAGCGGTGCAATCGTAGCCTGCAGAAGGCTATCGCGTACCTCACTCTGGTTATCGAGTTGCACCTTGCCATAGTGAGCCTCGATCACCTGGATGGTAACCACCCCGTCCCGGATGGTCTGCGCAGGAATGATCGCCCGCGTCAGCTGATAGCCACGATTCTGATAGTAGGCAGTGATCCGACCGGCAAGGTCGCCTACTTGCCGCAAGGTCAATGACTTCCCTTCCTCGTCAGAGACGAGGTCGTGAAGGGCCTCGGTAGGAAAGACGGTATTGCCCGTTAGCTGTAGCTGCCTGACGAAGAAAGGAGCCGACTCCGGCAACGTTGCATTGGTCTTCGGCTGCGTCTGCAACGAAGGCGCAGCCGAAGGCGGTGAAGACGGTAAGGTGGGCTGCAACTGCTGCAGGATGGTCCCGGCGTCCGGGGGCACCTGGGCGTAGACCGACGCTGCCAGACCATTCAGGAAGACAGCGGCAACCAGAGGTTTATAGGCCAGTGCGAAAACGTTTCTATTGTTCATGAAGACCTACTGGGAGACGCTGACAGCGACAGGAGGCAGTTGAACGCCACCATTCTGGATACTGAGCCTTGGTGCCTGGGTACCGAAGCCGATGGAGGTGTTCAGGAAAGCCGTATTGCCGTTGCCTCCGTTGCGCTCGTCACTGGCAACGTTGTCCTGCTGCAAGTCACGCACCTCCAAGGTAGACGACAGGCTCAACGCGCGCGGCTGGGCAGTGGCCTGGACTGGCAGGATTGCCGACTGCACCTGAGCGACCGCGTTCTGCGTTGTCTGGAGCGAGCCCGTGGTAGCGAGCGTCGCTGCAGGTATAGTTGCAGCCGGGCCGGCAGGGATGGCGGTAATGCTGGCCAGCGTCGTGGTTTGGCCAGTCAGGGTGTAGTTACCACTATCGCTACCGCTCAAACCATTGCTCAAGGTGACGAGCTTTCCATTACCGACGGCGGCGTCCGCGAAGGCACCACTCGAAACCAAGTTAACGGCATCCCCACCCAGGAGCCCGGTCAATACCGCATTGCCGGTATTGATGTTGGCCCTTTGCGTACCATCAAACACCTTGTCGCTGGCGGTGATGCCGGACAGAGTGAGAGAGGCAGGCGTTATGTTCGCCGTAAAGCTCGATGGCAGGACAAGACGGTAGTTGTCAGCATCGGCGCCACCGAGGGCGTAGCCGCCAACCGTAACGGCCTTACCATTACCGACATTCTTATCCGCGAAACTAGCGCTGCCGCTACCAGTGACGGATACCGCGTCACTACCGAACGCACTGACCGAACCGGTGCCCGTGAAGGTCGCTGCGGTGGTGCCATCGTAGACCTTGTTGCTGATACCCAAGCCCGACAGCAGCAGATCCGCCTTGCTGATGGTGGCAGTCAGGCCGGACGGTTGGACCAGGTTGTAGTTGCCAGCATCGGCACCCGTCAGGCTGTAACCACTAACGTTCACCGCCTTGTTGGCGCCCGCGTTCTTGTCTGCGAAGCTGGCGCTGCCGCTACCCGTTACCGAGACCACGTCACTACCGAAAGCGTTGACCGAGCCGGTACCGGAAAGCGTCGCAGCAGTGGTGCCATCGTAGACCTTGTCGCTGACGCCCAGTCCTGCCAATACCAGGGAGGCCTTGCCAATGGTGGCGCTCAGTCCGGTGGGCTGAATCAGGTTGTAGTTGCCTGCATCGGCGCCGCTCAGTGTGTAGCCACTGACCGTGACGGCCTTGCCAGCGCCGGCGTTCTTATCGCCAAAGCTGCCGCTACCGCTGCCCGAGACGGCAACCGCGTCGCTGCCGAAGGCACTAACAGTTGCCGTCCCTACTACGTTTGCGGCGGTGGTGCCGTCGTAGGTTTTATTCGCCGCGGCGACCCCTGTCACGCTGAGATTGGCTTTTGCGATGTCGGCGCTCAGGCCGGACGGTTGGATCAAATTATAGTTGCCAGCATCGGCGCCGGTCAGGGTGTAGCCGCTGACGGTAGCGGCCTTACCGCTTCCCGCATTCTTGTCGGCAAAATTGGCGATGCCACTGCCCGCGAGCGAGACCACATCACTCCCGAAGGCACTGACCGAACCAGTACCTGTGAGGGTCGCTGCGGTGGTGCCATCGTAGACCTTGTTGCTGATACCCAAGCCCGACAGCAGCAGATCCGCCTTGCTGATGGTGGCAGTCAGGCCGGACGGTTGGACCAGGTTGTAGTTGCCAGCATCGGCGCCGCTCAGGCTGTAGCCGCTGACGTTCACCGCCTTGTTGGCACCTGCATTCTTGTCGGCAAAGACGGCGCTGCCGCTACCCTGCACTGACACCACATCGCTACCCAAGGCGCTGACCGAACCGGTACCCGACAGGGTCGCCACCGTAGTGCCATCGTAGACCTTGTCGCTGACACCCAGCCCTGCCAATACCAGGGAGGCCTTGCCAATGGTGGCGGTCAGGCCAGACGGTTGGATCAGGTTGTAGTTACCCGCATCGGCGCCACTCAGGGTGTAGCCACTGACGGTGACGGCCTTGCCGCTGCCGGCATTCTTGTCAGCGAAGCTGGCACTACCGCTACCCGAGACGGCGACCGCATCACTGCCGAAAGCGCTGACGGCGGCCGTCCCTACTACGTACGCCGCGGTGGTGCCGTCGTAGGTTTTGTTGGCCGCGGCGACTCCCGTCACGCTAAGGCTGGCTTTGGTGATATCCGCCGTCAAGCCGGTAGGCTGAACCAGGTTGTAGTTGCCCGCGTCAGCGCCTGTGAGGGTGTAGCCGCTGACCGTGACCGCCTTGCCCGTGCCGGCGTTCTTGTCAGCAAAGCTACTACCTGCGCCACTCCCCGACACACTGACCGCATCACTACCGAGTGCTGATACCACGGCGCTGCCAGAGATCGTGGCGATCGTCGTGCCGTCGTAAGTTTTGTTGTTAGCTGAAATGCCGGAAAGGCTCAGGTCGAGCTTACTGATAGTGGCGGTGCTGCTATCCAGACCATTAAGCGCGTACTTGCCTGCGCCGGAACCGCTCAGTGTGATACCGGAAACCGTTACCGCTTTGCCGGTGCCCGTGTTCTTGTCGGCGAATGTCGCAGTGGCGCCGCTGGTGTCGACAGTCACGTCCGAGGGGACACCACCGCGTACGGTAGCCGAGCTGATCGAAGCGGCCGTGCTGCCGTCGTAGGTCTTGTTGCCGATGACTGCTGCCAGGTTCACGTACATGTAGGTACTGAGCTTGCTGGCATCCGGCATTCTGATCAGCGGATCACCGTTGACATCGGTAAGACCCGCGTAATTGGTCGGCGAGGTATAGCTGCTCGGGTTGTAGTAGATCTGAACCGTGCCGGTGCTATTCCCGAAGATATTTGATTCGTTGCTAAGAAGGACGGTGCCGGTGCCCGTACCCGTGTTATCCGACCGCAGGATCATGTTGCCGGTGGCTGAGCCAGAATCAAGATTTGCGGTACCCTGCAGCTCGATGTTTCGGTAGGCGCTTAAGGTAAGCGTGGTGCCACTGGTCCAGTTCGACCCGCCGATCAGCGCGCCATTAGCCAAGATGATATCGCCGTTGCCGCTGTGGCCCGTGCAGGTTAGGCCGCCAGTACAGGTCGTCGTCGCGCCAGTCTTGATGGTCACGTTGGACGACTGCAGGGCGGCCGTCACATCGGTATCCTTCATATCGCCGGTACTATTGCCGTCGGAGTAAATGGTGAAGTCGTCTGGGTCGAGTAACCAATCTCCGGTCTGGCCATTAGGCGCCAGCGTGGCGACAGAGGCATTCGAACCGATCGTCAGGTGCTTACCGGATGTCTCGACGCTGCCACCGTTACCGCTCGCCCTACCGCCACGGGCACTGATGTAACCATCGAAGCGAGTCGCGCCGTCCGACCAGACGGCAACCTGACCACCCTTTCCACTGCCGCGCGCATCCGCTTCGATCCGACTGCCCGCGGCGACCGTGGTGTTCTTCGCTCTTTGCTCAGACCCGAGGCCTTTGAAATTGCCCCCGATCAGCGCTGAGCCACCGCCCGTATCGCCGGATGCATCAATTCGGCTGTTGGCGGTCAGGTTGACCGTCCCGCCCAGGACCTTGGCACTACCACCGTGCTGGCCAGTGGCTGCGCCTGCAACGTCCAGCGTTCCGTCATTGGTCGTGGTACCTGCACTGCCGGCTTCCAGGACGATGGTGCCGTTGACGTTCTGTACGCTGCGCGCCTGCACGATGCCGGTGTTGTTCACCACACTGGCGAGGACCGTGTCGCGTGCGCCCGCGGACATCCACACCGCCCCGCCGTCGGCTTGCACCAGGCCGCCGTTTTCCGCCAGGGTATCGACAGTGCTCTTGTTGATCTGCAGATTCACCAGCTTGTCGCCAGTGAAGGATAGGGTCACATCGCTGCCGGCAGCCAAGGCCGCCGCGCCCCCGGGTGCCGTGATCGTGCCCTGGTTCTGGACTTGCTTGCCGACGAACGCGACATAGCCACCGTTCGCCGTGTTGATGGTGCCCTTGTTGACAACACTGCCGGCGCCTGTACCGCTGAAGGTCCGCGCATTGCCCGACGCGGCGCTGTCGTTGATATCCAGCGTGGAGGCCACCAGGCCGCCGACGTTTACCTGAGCACCGGAGCCGAAGACGATGCCATTGGGGTTGATCAGATAGACCTGGCCATTGGCGTTGAGCTTGCCCAGAAACTGGGTGGGGTTTTGATCGCCGATGCGGTTGACGGCGATTGCGGACGTCGAAGGCTGCGAGAAGTTGACCGTCTCTGAGGCGCTGGTGTTGAACGACTGCCAGTTCAACGAGAGGTTTTGACTGCCCTGGTTAATCGTGGTGGTCGAGCCAGACTGATTGATCGTGCCGCTGCCGGCAGTGATCTGTCCCCCCGTCGGTCCTGCATGAGCGAGGGGTGCCACCATACTGGCGGTCACGACTACTGCCGCGCTGAGCTTACGGGTAACTTTCTTTCCTTGACCCCGGGTGAGCTCGGAGACCGCAACCCACGTTTGGTGCAGATCGCTCCATACCAAACGGTAGATGTGGTTCAGGGTTGCGTATTGCATCTTCTTTTCCTTGGCTACAGCCGGCGCGCGAGCCGCCTTACAGCGGCGCGTCTTGGGTTTCGTTGAATTTTTTGAGGTGGGCCGCTACACGCTGATCCAGGTCAGGCTTCCACTGTGGCGGCATCACCTTCAGGGTGAGGGCTTCGATACGCTCTATCTCGGCCAGTGGCGCCAGGCCTTGAATGATCGCTATAGCAAAACTATTCCGCCGATAGATCTCCGTCGAATCCATGGAACTCAAGGCGTCAAAGCTGGATTCACGAAGCTGGGCGCTTTCGCTCCATGCTGAACCTGCACAGTGGTCTTACCTAACACCGTTAATAGCGCCGTCACTGGTAAGACAATTTTCGCCTGCCCTGGATAATTCACCCGCATCGTCTGCGACGCCAGTCTCACCCCGATCTGCGGCTGCCTGGCACCACTGAACGGCAATAGCGTGCCCCACGCTACGCTCCAGCCGCCCCTACAACAAAAGCTATACAATTCGGCGCCCTTTCCGAGCTGTTGAGATTCATGCGCCTTTTGCTTTCGCTGTTCCTGACCTCCCTGCTGGCCACCTCCGCTCAGGCGGCAGCGCCCGATACCTTCGGTGAAGCCAAGGTAATCGCCAGACAAAAAGTCTATTTCGACCAGAATACGAGTACCCAGGGCGACCTGTACTGCGGCTGCCAATGGCAGTGGGTCGGCAAGTCTGGAGGACGGGTCGATGCCGCCTCCTGTGGCTTTCAGGCCCGCAAGCAGGAGTCTCGCGGCGAACGTACGGAGTGGGAGCACATAGTACCGGCCTGGACCTTTGGCCATCAGCGCCAGTGCTGGCAGAACGGCGGGCGTGAGCATTGCGTGGCCGATGATCCGGTCTTCCGCGCGATGGAAGCCGATCTGTTCAACCTCTACCCTGCCGTCGGCGAAGTGAACGGCGACCGTGCAAACTTCAACTATGGGATGGCTCAGGGTGTGCAACGGCAGTACGGTCAGTGCGCGACCAGGATAGACTTCCAGGACCGCGCCGCCGAGCCACGCGACGACGTCAAAGGACTGGTCGCCCGCGTCACCTTCTACATGTTCGATAGATACGCCTTGAACATGTCGCGCCAGCAACAGCAACTGCTCATGGCGTGGGATCAACAGCACCCGGTGACCGCCTGGGAACGCGAACGTGATCAGCGAATCGCGTCGATCATGGGCCACGGCAATCCCTTCGTTTCCGGTGCGCGCCATTGGACGGTGGGTTACCAACCGGTTGGCGATGGCGTCATAAGTCTTCTGCCCACCAAAGCACCGGCGCCCCGTGAACCAGCGAGGTCGGATAGCTCCGCGCAGGCAACCCAGGACGCGGTCATCGGCAACCGGAACAGCCATGTCTATCATCTGCCTGAGGGCTGCCCGAGCTACCACCAGGTATCACCCAAGAACCAGGTTGCCTTCGCCTCGGAAGGTGAAGCTAAGGCTGCAGGATTCACCAAGGCAGGCAATTGCTCGCGCTAAGGTCGCTGCTCCCTTCGTAAGCTTCAGCCTGGTCGCCAAGCGCCGCCAACGCGTCCAGCGAGGTAGCAGAGCTGACGTTCAGAACCGGGCAATCAGGACGACACCGGCAATCATGAATACCGCACCCAGCAGCCGCCATCCATTCATCGCGTGCTGCTCCATGGCGAACAGGCCGAAATGATCGATCACCAGGCTGGCGATCAGGTTCGCAGTGATGGTGACTCCATTCACCGGCGCCGCGCCGAGACGCTGGATGAAGATCAGCCCTGCGAACACCGCGACGGCACCGGCGATACCGCCGAGCGGCGCCCACCAGGGCATGTCACCAATCTGGCTGACCGACGGCAGGGGCTTGGGCATGCAGATCAGCAAACCAACAGCTACGAAGGTAACCATTACGAAGGATACGGAGGTAGCCAGCCAGGGATTGACCAGCGCCTTGTTGAGAGAGCCGTTCATGGCCGCTCCTGCGGCCTGCAAGAACCCAGCAACGACGATGAGAATGTAAGCCCAGTTCGCGGTATTCATAGGAGTCGTCTCGGAGCGGATCGTGGGGGAAGGCGCAGGGCCGCGTCACCGACCAAGCGAAGCCAGAGTTACGACTGGAGGCTGGCTCCATAAGTGCCACGGAGACGTCACGAAAGGCTCTGGTCCGGGACCTGTGCGCTGGCACGAGACGCCTGAACCGTCCAATCTCCCTGCTAAAACTGACCAAGGCCGCTCGTCGCAACAAGCCAAGGCGCCACGGTCTGGCGCGAGGATAGTGGCGGTAACGAAGTCTGCGCCCGAGTTTCGAGCAAAACGGCCAGAGGAATCAGCCTCGGGGCCTGGGTCAGGCTCGATCATACTGTCGGGTAAACCTGCCGACCGTCGAAGCCATGATCAGCGGGCTCAGCCATCACATGATGACTCCGCGCCGAGGCGCCACCCTGCCGTGCACGGCGCCGGCATCACCGTTGCGATCATGCCTGGTGTGGATCTGCAAACTACCGAGGCAGTGGCCGGGCGGAGCCGCTAGCGCTGTTGCTGCCCCTGCGGACGGCTACGGGCTTGGTCGTCCATCGAAATCTCGCAGATGATTTCCCTACTTCCCCGCTCGCGTAAGGACGGCGCCGGCAGGTCCACACCCCTGAGCAGTTTCATCTTCTAACCCTCGGACGCCGCCGGTGGCCGCTCGAACCGGCGCCGCGCCTCGGACAGCCTCGAGAGGCTGAGCTTGCGGACCTCGATCTTGCTCTGCTCGATATGGGCCCTCAGCATCAGCAGGGTGTCATCGCGCTTGCGCAGGCGCAGTGCCTTGAGGATGCTCACGTGCTCGTTGTAAGTCTCTTCGATGCGGGCGCGCTGGGAGAAGTCCAGACGCCGGACGATGCGGATGTGCTCCGTCACCTCGCGGTGCACCCGCAGCATCTCCCGGTTCCCCGTCGCGGCCACCAGCCCGCTGTGAAAGGCTTCGTCCAGTTCGGCGACCGTTTGCATGTCGGTGTGGCGCTGGTCCTGCGGCACGATCCAGACCTGGCACAGGGCTTCCAGCATTTCCGGCAGGTCGACCAGCCCGCACAGCCGATCCACGGCGGCGGATTCGAGCACGATGCGCAGGTCGTAGAGTTCGTCGATCCGGGCGAAGTCGAGCGGCTTGACCATCCAGCCACGGCGGAACTCCACCTCCAGATAGCCTTCACGCTGCAGGCGGTACAGGGCGTCGCGTACCGGCGTTCGGGACACCTGGTAGCGCTCGGCGATCTGCGTCTCGGTGAAGCGGTCATGGGGCAGCAGATAGAAATCGAAGATTTCCTGCTTGATTCTCAGGTAGATCTGCTCGCCCAGGGCGTTGGTCTGGAACTGGGTCATGGGTTATCCCCGGGCGTCCAAGGTGTCCAGGTCGATACTGACGTGGGCGGCGACGACCTTCCATTCCCCTTCCAGACACAGCCAGGTCTGCATCTGGCGTCCGACCCGTGCGGTAACGCCATCGCTGAATTCGGTGCTGACGGTGGCGCAGTCCTCGCCGAAGGTGGTGATCACCGTGTGGTGCAGACGTCTGCCCGCCCCGACCGGTTGGCAGAGCCGTCGATACGCGGCGATGGCCTCGCTGCCATAGAGATTTTCCGCCACCCCGAAGCGCACCGTGTGGGGCGACGACCAGAAGTACCCGTCGAGCGTTTCCAGCTCGTTGGCGATCAGCGCCCGCTCGTAATCGCGAAAGGCCGCCGTTACCGCGGCCACTACCTCAGGAAGATTGATTGCGGAAACCGATGTCATGGCAGGTCCTCGTGCAGAGCGGCTTCCAGGGCCGCCAAAGAGGCCGTCCGGCCGACGATGCCGCCCTGGGCGACGATCATGTCCAGTGTCGCGCGTTTGAACGCCGGGAAATAGCTTTCCGTGGCCTCCTCGATCAGCAGACAACGATAGCCGCGGTCATTGGCTTCTCGCATGCTGGTCTGCACGCAGACCTCGGTGGTGACGCCGGCGAACACCAGGTGACTGACGCCCTCGGCTTGCAGTCGCTCGTGCAGACCGGTCGCATGGAACATGCCCTTGCCCGGTTTGTCGATCACCCACTCGCCCTCTATCGGGGCGACCTCGGCGACGAGCTGGTTGCCGGGTTCGCCACGAACCAGGATGCGCCCCATCGGCCCGGGGTCGCCGATACGCAGTCCGGGCAGTCCGTGGGCGTGTTTGGCAGGGGGGCAATCGGACAGGTCGGGAAGGTGGGATTCGCGGGTATGGACCACCAGCACCCGGTGCTGACGGGCCAACGCCAGCAGCCGCTGCACGGCCGGGATGATGGCTTTCAGCGGCGTCACATCGTTGCCCAGCGCCGCGCCGAAGCCGCCCGGTTCGATGAAATCCCGCTGCATGTCGATCACCACGAGCGCCGTACTGGCCGGCTCGAAGGCGAAGGTGTCGGGACGGGCGCTCACCTGGATCATACGGCCTCCGCCTGCGTCGCACCGCCCGCCATATGGTGACCCAGCACGGCCCGGTCGGCTTGGGCGATGGCGGTCTCGAAGCCGATATGGCCGTCATGCATCACCAGGATGCGGTCGGCCAGTTCCAGCAGTTCATCCAGGTCTTCGCTCAACAGCAGCACCGCCGCACCGGCATTCCTGGCCGCGACGATCCGTTGGTGAATGAGCGCCGCCGACGCGAAGTCCAGTCCGAACACCGGATTGGAGACGATCAGTACCGCGACCCCCTCGGTCAACTCCCGCGCCAGGACGGCACGCTGGACGTTCCCCCCCGATAGGGTACCGATGGGCCGCTCCGGATCGGCCGGCGTCACCTGGAAGCGCGCGATGAGGTCGCGCGCCTGAGTACGGATGGCTCGGCGATCAAGGCGCCAGCCCTGGCGGCACAGCGGTGCCTGGTCGAAATTGCGCAAGGCCAGGTTCTCCGCCACGCTCAGGCTGGCGATGCAGGCATTGCGCAGCGGCTCCTCCGGCAGGCTGTAGAGGCGCAGGTCCTGCATCTCGCGGCGGGTGGCGTGATAGCGCTGGCCATTCACCCGGATCTCGCCGGCACTGGCCTTGCGCTGCCCCAGCAGGGCCTCGGTGAGCTCACGCTGGCCGTTACCGGAAATCCCGGCGATACCCACTATCTCGCCGGGGCGTACGGCCAGCGACAGTTCGCTGACCGCCAGCGTCCCCTTGTCGCCCGGCACATCCAGCTTAACCACCTCCAGGCGAGGTGCCGCCTCGATCACGCCGGACCGCTCGAGCTTGGCCGCGGCGGCGCCCGCCTCGCCCATCATCCAGCTGGCCAGGAATTCGGGCGAGGTGTCCGCAACGGCCGTGCTACCGACCAGCCGGCCCTTGCGCAGGACCGTGACGTCATCGGCGAAGGCGGTCACTTCACGAAACTTATGGGTGATCATCAGTACCGAGATATCTCCTCGATGGGCCATCTGCTGCATCAACCCCAAGACTTCATCGGCCTCCTGGGGCGTCAGGACCGAGGTCGGCTCATCGAGGATGATGAGGTGCCTTTCCAGGTACAGCTGCTTGAGGATCTCGAGCTTCTGTTTTTCACCCGCCGCCAGGCTGTTCACGGGACGCTCCAGGTCCAGGCGGAACGGCATGCCCGCCATGAAAGCGACCAGCCGCTCGCGCTCTCGCGACCAGTCGATACGCCAGCCCAGGTCGCCACGTGACAGCACCAGGTTTTCCGCGACGCTGAGCCCCGGTGCCACGGTGAAGTGCTGATAGACCATGCCGATTCCGAGGGCGTGGGCGTCCCTCGGCGTGCGGATCTGTCGCTCGCGATCGTTCACCAGGATCGCGCCTTCGTCGAGCGGGCCATAGCCGACGATGCCCTTGACCAGGGTGCTCTTGCCCGCCCCGTTTTCGCCCAGTAGAGCGTGCACGGTCCCGGCCCTGACCTTCAGGGAGACCTCAGCCAGGGCACGAAAGCTACCGAAGGTCTTGCCGGCACCGATGATCTCCAGGTCCAGGGCGCGCATGGCTCAGTCCCCTGCCAGCACGGCGAGCAGCATGGACGAGTCGCCCACCGCACCAAAGACCCCACCCTGCATCTTGACCATGTTGAGCGCGGCCAGGTGGTTGCCGTGGTCCGTGGCGCCGCAGCAGTCTTCGAGCAGGATGCATTCGAAGCCGCGGTCGTTGCCCTCGCGCATGGTGGTATGGACACAGACATCCGTGGTGATCCCGGTGAGGATCAGGTTGGCGATGCCGCGAGTGCGCAGGATGAGCTCAAGATCCGTGGCGTAGAACGACCCCTTGCCAGGCTTGTCGATGACGATCTCACCCGGTAGCGGCGCCAGCTCCGGAATGATCTCCCACCCCGGCTCACCCCGGATCAGGATGCGACCGCAGGGACCGTCATCGCCAATGCCGGCGCCGATGTTCCGCGAGCGCCAGCGCTTGTTGGCCGGCAAATCGGACAGGTCGGGACGATGGCCTTCGCGGGTGTGGATGATGGGAAAGCCCTGGGCCCGCATGACTTCGAGCACCGACTTTATGGGCTCGATGGGCGCACGGGTCAGCGACAGGTCGTAGCCCATGGCATCGACATAGCCGCCGACGCCACAGAAGTCGGTCTGCATGTCGATGATCACCAGGGCGGTGTTGGCCGGATCGAGCCGACCGTCATAGGGCCAGGGGTAAGGCGCAGAGGCGAGCTGACGTGGACTCATGGGTCAATCCTGAGCTGAGGGCGTGAACAGGCGCTCCGGCGCGGGCATTCCGCAGGAGGTGCCATCGGTGTGGACCACCTGGTCCTCCCAGGGCAGACGATAGCGACCCGCCGCCAGGTCATGCATGTAGGTATAGGGGCAATCCTGGGCGCCGCCCTTGACCGCGGAATAGCCACGATGGCCGAACTGATAGATGTTGTTCTCCACGCCCCAGTGCAGGCGCGCTTCACGCACCAGGTCCGGACGCATCTCGCAGCAGACGATCTCGTCGGCACGACCACCGCCCTGGTTCATCAGGCTACCGTCGAAATCGACGAACATGGCTTCGCCCATCGAGTCGAAGGTGCCATCGGACCCACACATGCAGACGCTCGCGGTCTGCATCAGATTGCAGAAGGCATTGGCCTGGTTGGTGATCTGCCAGGCCTGGCGGATCGGGGCGGTGTAACCCGCCGTGCGGATCATGATCTCGGCGCCCTTGTAGGCACACTCGCGCGCCATTTCCGGGAACATGCCGTCGTGGCAGATGATCAGTGCCAGTTTGCTGCCGCGCGGACCGTCACAGACCGGAATGCCCTGGTCGCCCGGCTCCCAGGGCTCGACCGGCACCCAGGGATGCATCTTGCGGTAGTACAGGCGGATCTCGCCGGTGTCGTCGACGATGAGGCCACTGTTGAAAGGGTTGCCCTCTGGATTGGCCTCCATGATGGAGAAGCAACCCCAGATGCGGTTATCGACGCAGGCCTGGCGGAGCGCCGTCACTTCCGGCCCTTCCAGGGAGCAGAGGATCTCCGGTGAGGTATCCATGGACAGCCCGTGCAGCGAGTACTCCGGGAAGACGATCAGGTCCAGGCTGGGCATGCCCCGCCGGGCCTTGCCGACCATCTCCACCACCCGCTGGGTCTGTGCCCACAGGGCCTCCCGGGTATGGGGATCCGGCAGCGACAGCTGCGCCAGACCGATCACGACGCCATTGGGCGACTTGTTCAAACCACCAAGACCACTGGACATGAGCTTATACCTCTATCGGGTGAGACTGAGCTCGCCGGGAGCACCAGTCAGGGTTCGATTCGGCCGACAGGTGACGAACATCACCAGCAGCGTCAGGGCATAGGGCGCGGCGGCGAACAGGTAGTAACCCGTACTGATACCCACCGCCTGCAGGGCGGGGCCAATGGCACCGGCCGCGCCGAACAACAAGGAGGCCCACAGGCAATTCAGCGGTTGCCAGCGCGCGAAGATCACCAGGGCCACGGCCATCAACCCCTGGCCACTGGAAAGCCCCTCGTTCCAGCTGCCGGGGTAATACAGCGAGAGATAGGCGCCGCCGACGCCGGCGAGAAAGCCGCCGACCGACGTCGCCCAGATGCGTACCCTGATCGGGTGATAGCCCAGGGCCTGGGCCGATTCGGCATGATCACCGACCAGGCGCAGCATCAGGCCCCAGCGGGTGCTGCGCAGCCCCCAGTGCAGCAGGATGGCCAGGGCGACACCGAAGAAGAACAGCACATTGATGTTCAGTGCCGAGCGCACCCGCTCATCCGCGGACCAGTGCCCCAGCGAAAACGACGGCAGCATGGGTGCCTGCGGTTGGATGAAGGCCTTGCCGAGAAAGAAGGCCAGGCCCGTTCCCAGCAGGATCAGGGCGATACCGAAGGCGATGTCGTTGACCTTGGGTAGCGAGCAGACGATGCCATGCAGCAACCCCAGGACCAGGCCGGTACTGCCTGCCGCGAGCACGCCCAGCCAGGGTGAGCCGGACAGGTAGGACGCGGCGTAGCCGGTCATGGCTCCCGCGACCAGGATGCCCTCCAGGCCCAGGTTGATGCGCCCGCCTTTCTCGGTGAGGCACTCGCCCAGGCTGACGAACAGAAAAGGCGTGCCCACCCGTACCGCGCCGGCCAGCAGCGCCAGGAAGAAGGTCAGCCAATCGAGGTTAGCCATGCTCGGGAACGCCTCCGACCGGGGTTGCCGCCTTCGCCAACAGCCGCAGACGCCAGGCCGTGATACGCGGACTCAGGGCTTCCCAGGCCAGCAGATTGGTGAACAGGATGCCCTCGAGGATCAGCGTCGTCGCATCGGGCAGATCCAGGCGTCGCTGCAACAGGCTGCCGCTGGCCTCTACCCCGCCCAGCAGCGTGGCGCAGAGGATGATGGCCAGGGGGTTATGCCGGGCGGCGAAGGCCACCAGAATGCCGCTGGTGCCATAGCCGGCGATCAGCGCCGCGTTCGCACTGCCCTGCACCGCTGCGACCTCGAACATCCCGGCGAGCCCCGCCGCCGCCCCGCCGAGCAGGCAGGTCATCAGTACCAGGCGATTGACGGAAAGTCCCAGCATCCGCGCGGTTCGCACGTTGCCGCCGACGATGCCCAGGGCGAAGCCGCTGACACTATGGCGCAACAGGACATAGGCCAGCAGGCAGGCGATGACGCCCGCCACCAATCCCCAGTGCACGGCAAAGGCGTCGCTCACGGTACCGATGAGATAGGTATCCTCGAGCGGTACGGTCGAGGGCTTGTTCAGACTCGCCGGATCGCGCAGCGGGCCTTCGACCAATTGCCGAAACAGCGCGATGCCGATGTAGGAGAGCAGCAGGCTGCCGATCGTCTCGTTGAGGCCGCGGCTCTGCCGCATCCAGCCCGACAGCCCGATCCACAGGCCGCCGACCAGCATCGCCGCCAGGCCCATCAGTACCAGCATCAAAGGCCCGGGAAACTCGGGTAGCCACAGGGGCAGCACCGCGGCGGCCAGACCGCCCAGGACCAGGGCCCCTTCCCCGCCGATGATGATCAGCCCGGCCCGGGCTGGCAGCGCGACGCACAGGGCGGTCAGCATCAGGGGCGCGGCGCGCTGGAGGGTATTTTCCCAGGCGAAGGAAGAGCTGAAGGCGCCTTCGAAGACCAAGGCGCCCGCCGCCAGCGCCGGCTTGTTCTGCACGGCGAGGAAGAGCAGAAACAGCGCGCCCGAGGACAGCACGGCGAGCAGCGTGGGCAGGCCGGGCAGCGCCCTGGCCGCCAGCCGTTGCAGCTTGTGTTCGAGGCTATTCATGCCACCCTCAGATCTGGCCCTGGACGCCTTCGACCAGGTAGTTCATCCGCTCCAGCACGACGTCGGTCTGCGGCTGGCTGGTACCGTCCGCGATGACGACAGTGCCCTTGTTGTCCTTGATCGGGCCCTTGAAGATGACGAAGCTGCCCGCGAGCATCTGGGCCTTGATGGCGTCGGCCTGCTGCTTGGCCGCGTCGCTCACCTTCGGGCCGTAGGCCGAGGTCTTCACGAAGCCGTCCTTGAGCCCGCCACGCATGAAGTTGATCATCGGCTTACCGGCCCGGGCGGCCTCGACATGGGCGCGATAGGGGGTTTCCCAATTCCACTCGGCACCGGTGAGATAGCCCTTGGGCGCCAGGGCGGCCTGGCTGGCGTGGTAGCCGCAGGTCATGACGCCGCGCTTCTCGGCGGTCTCGACGATCACCTTGGGTCCATCCACGTGACAGGTCAGGACGTCGCAGCCGCGGTCGATCAGGCTGTTGGCCGCCTCGGCTTCCTTGACCGGCAGCGACCAGTCACCGGTGAAGATCACCGTCACGGTGATGCTCGGGTCCACCGAACGGGCACCGAGCGCGAAGGCATTGAGGTTGCGCAGCACCTGGGGCACCGGCTTCGCCGCGATGAAGCCGAGCTTCTTCGACTGGCTCATATGGCCCGCCACCACGCCGTTGAGGTACTGGCCCTCATCGATGTAGCCGAAGAAACTGCCCGCATTCAGCGGATCCTTGCCTTCCTGCCAGAGGCCACCGCAGTGGGCGAAGCGGACATCCGGGTACTTCTTCGCCATCTTGAGCACATGGGGGTCGAAGTAGCCAAAGGAGGTGGGGAAGATCAGGGTGGCGCCATCCTGGCGGATCATCGCCTCCATGGACTTCTGCACCGCCACGGTTTCCGGGACGTTCTCCTCTTCGATCACCTTGACGTTGGGCAGGGTCTTGATGATCGCGGCAGCCTGCGCATGGGCCTGGTTGTAGCCGAAATCGTCGCGGGCGCCGACATAGATGAAGCCGACGACAAGGGGCTTGTCGGCAGCCCGGGCCAGGCTGAACGGCAGCGCGGCACTGGCGCCGATCAGCCCTGCCAGCTTGATGAAATTGCGACGGTCGATAGGATTCATGTCAAGGTCCTCGGTGGGTGTCGGGATCAGAGCGAAGCGCGATAGGCGCGCCAGCCTCCAAAGCGGGTGATGTCTTGGGCGCCATCGAGGCCGGCAGGCTCGCAGATGAAGCCCTTGACCCAGCGTCCATCGGCCAACTCGACCGAGCCGATGCCAAGGGGCGCGGGAATCGCGGCGACGAAGGCGCCGAAGAGGCGCAGTGGCATGGTCCAGACCTCGAGGTCGATCGCCGCGCCCTGCTCCGCCACCCTGACCAGGCCTGGCTTGGCCGGCTGGGTATTGGCCAGGGCATAGAGGCGGTAGTGGTCACTGGTGGTGGTGCTGAGCAGGCGGCGGGCACCGCTTTCGAGCAGTTGCCAGTTCAGCGGCTGGCCCCAGAGATGTGCACCGACGACGGCCACTTCCACCTGGGGTTCACCCGCGTCCAGCGGCGCGAGGGCGATGGCGTCGCCTTGGTCTTCGCCCTCGAACAGCGACTGCCAGCGGGCGGCCGTCTCGGCCAGGTAATGGTCCGAACCAGCCCGGCCGATCAGGGTGATACCTGCCGGCAGACCATCGGCCCGGGGTACCCCTGGCAAAGCGAAGGCCGCCATGTTCATCAGATTGACGAAATTGGTGTAGTGACCCAGGCGCGCATTGCTCTGGATGGGATCGGCCATGACCTCGGTGATGGTGGGCATGCACGGCGCCGTGGGCACCACCAGCAGGTCGAAGCCCGCCAGCAGTCGCTCGGCTTCCCGGGTCAGGGCTTGCAGCCGGTAGTGCGCCTCAAAGGTATCGACCGCGCTGAAACGGTCCGCGCCAGCCAGGATGCCCTTGACCACGGGATGGATGGCAGCCGGTCGCTGCTCATAGAACTGCCCTACGGCCGCCCGTCTTTCGGCCACCCAGGGCCCTTGATAAAGCAGTGCGGCTGCTTCGGCCAGGACGGCATAGGGTATTTCGTCGATCGTGATGCTCGGATCCTGGCGTAACCGCGCCAGGCTCTGCGCGTAGGCTTGCGCGGCCTGGCCGTCGCCGAAGAATTCCGGCTGCGCCGGTACCGCCACCCTACACTGCCGGCGCTGCACAGGCCGGGTCAGGGGTTGGCGCGCATAGGCGTCCTCGGCATCGTAGTGGGCCGCCACCTGCATGACCTGCCAGGCACTGGCGGCATCCGCGGCGAAGATGGACAGCGTATCGACGCTCCGGCAGGCCGGCACGACGCCGCGGCTGCTCAGCAATCCCAGGCTCGGCTTGAGCCCGACGATCCCATTGAATCCGGCGGGCACCCGCCCGGAGCCGGCCGTATCCGTCCCCAGGGCGAAGGCGACATAGCCCAGGGCGACGGCCACCGCCGAGCCGGAGCTGGAGCCACCGGACACGTAGCGCTCATCGACCGCGTTGCGCACGGCGCCATAGGGCGAGCGGACGCCCACCAGGCCGGTGGCGAACTGATCGAGGTTGGTCTTGCCCACCAGGATGGCGCCGGCATCCAGCAGACGCTGGACGACGTAGGCGTTTTCCCGGGCCACGTAGGCGAACTCTGGACAGGCCACCGTGGTGGGGAGTCCTGCCACATCGATGTTGTCCTTGACCGCGAAGGGAATGCCATAGAGCGGAAACCGCTCCTGCAG
Source organism: Pseudomonas sp. No.117 (assembly GCF_054558395.1). Lineage (NCBI taxonomy): Bacteria > Pseudomonadati > Pseudomonadota > Gammaproteobacteria > Pseudomonadales > Pseudomonadaceae > Pseudomonas > Pseudomonas sp. No.117. Next base: position 241,024 of record NZ_BAAJNP010000008.1, on the reverse strand, counting down.
CGCGCCGCCGAACTCGTTGGCCTGCTGCTCCAACTCCCGGGCCCGCGCCTGCAGGGCCGCCTGCGGCAGACGGTGAATCCATACCTCCGGTCGATCACTGAGCTCCAGCATCTCGAGCAAGGTCTGTACGGTCTGGCTGGGCGTCAGATCACCTGCGGCATAGCGCTGGGTCAGGGTACTGATGGGGTACGGATTCATGAGCATTCATTCTTGTATACAAGTGTGAATTCAAGATTTGCATGCTCTGTGCCAAGTTTTGCTTGGTGTCCAAGGGCGGCTTCTATTCCCCGTCCTTGAGCCTTCAGACACCAGCTAAAAGAACGGAGGTGACGGCCCGGTGTGCGCCCCGTGCACCGGTAGCGTGCAGTCGGCGGATGCACGCACCGCTTTGGTTGGCGCCGCTTGGGCGGTTACGCCAGCCGCCAGTCGAGCACCTTCCATCCTGCGGCCTGGGCCTGAGCCAGCAGTACCTCATCGGGGTTGACCGCCACCGGGTGCTCGACCTTGCTCAACAGGGGCAGGTCGTTACGGGAGTCTGAGTAGAAACTGGCGCCCGCCAGGGACTCGTGCTGCTCCTGAAGCCACTGCTCGAGACGGATCACCTTGCCCTCACGGTAGGTGAGCACGCCCGAGGTACGCCCCGTATACCGACCTGCGACGACCTCCACGTCTATCGCCAGCACCTCGTCGATACCGAGGCAGGCCGCGATGGGTTGGACCAGGAAGGCCGCCGAGGCCGAAATCACCAGCAGACGGTCGCCCGCCTGGCGGTGGGCCTCCACGGTGCTGCGGGCGGCGGGATAGAAGCGCGGTGCGATGACAGTATCGAGGTAACCGTGCACCACCTCGGCCACCTCCGCGGGCGTCCGGCCAACCAGCGGTTCGAGGCTGAACGCCATGTAGTCTTCCATGGCCAGTTGCCCCTGGCCGTACAGGGCCATGAGCGCCTGGTCGCGGCGTGGGAAGTCCTCGGCGTCCACCCAGCCGATGCGTGCCATCCAGGCACTCCAGAGGCTGGCGCAATCGCCGTGAATGAGGGTTTCGTCGAGGTCGAACAAAGCAAGAGCCATGGGAAGTTTCCAGCGTGTTGAAGAGACGCGGCCGCCAACAGCGCGCTGGCGGCCGGGAGGGACGGCTCAGCCCATTGCCGGCGCTACCGCACCTTTGGCGGCCGGCCGCGGGGCCACGCCGAGCTCGAACAGATCGGCGACCCGCCGGCTTTCCGCCTCACTGGGCTTGATGGCCAGGGCGCAACCCACGAACACCAGGGCATTGAAGATCACGCCGACGATGCCGCTGGTGAGCGAACCCAGCGCCGCGATGTCGTCCGGGTAGAGCACCGTCAGGACGATGGCGATGAGAATGCCGGTGAGCATCCCCAGGATGGCACCCTGCTTGTTGCCCCAGCGGGTGAAGATGCCGAAGAACAGCGGCACGGCCAGCTGGATGATCCCCTGGTAGGAAATCTGGGCCAGCAGCTGCAGGCGCGAGTAGTTGAACGTCAGGTAGGCCACCACGGCGGCGGCGGCGATGAAGACGATCATTCCGCCTTTGGCCAGCGCGGTGAGCTGGCGGTCGGTCCGGGGCGTGGTCCAGGTCGCGAGATCATTGGCGAACTGCACACCGCAGACCTGCACGCAGCCGTCGACGTGACCGATGCTCGCGGCCAGGACTATGGCGATGGCCAGCGCCAGCAGCCACGGCCCGCCGATATCGAACAGCGACAGGAACCAGCCTTGCTGCGGGTGTGCCGCCACGTTCGGGTCCTGGCTGACCGCGGCGGCGAACAGCATGAGGATGCCGTAGAAGCCGCCCACCAGCAGGATGGTGTAGACCGTGCCCTTCTTTACCGAGCGGACGCCGCTGGCGGTGTAGATGCGCTGGAAGCTCATGGGCCAGCACATGGAACCGATCACCCCGGTGAAGATCAGGCTGAACATGTACCAGGCGCCATAGCCGGTGCCGGTGTCGCCGGGAATCAGCAGCATCTTGGCCGGCAATTCGGCCAAGTTGGCGAAGGAGGCGTTTTCACTGCCGCCCAGCAGGAAGACACAGAGCGCCGCGGCCAGGACGTAGGCGATCAGGCCCTGGTACATGTCGGTCATGATCAGGCCGCGCATGCCCATACTCACCGTCCAGTATTGGCGGATCAGCACCACCAGCACGCCGGCGGTCAGGCAGGCGGTGATGCCCCAGCTGCCGAAGCTGGCGAACTGGAACAGCATGGCCAGTGCCTGGATGCCCATGACCACCCAGGGGAATACCGAGATGATGCCGATGATGGAGGCCAGTCGCTTGACCGCCGGGCTGTCGAATCTCATGCCCAGCAGGTCGGGCTGGGTGGTGAGGTTGAATCTCTGGCCCCAGGTCCAGGCGCGATTGGCCATGAGGTACATGGCGGTCACGCCGAGGGTCGAATAGACCATGCCGTAGAAGCCGAGGGCCCCGCCCACCGACAACGAGAAGAATGCCGTGAAGGTCGCGCCCGGCCACCAGGAGTTGGTGTAGCACATGGCGATGTACCAGGGCCCGTAGGAACGACCGCCGACCGCGTAGTCGGCGAAGTCATGGCTCTGCTTGTTGGTGAGATAGAGCACGGCGATCATCCCGGCCAGGAACAGGCCGATGACGCCGAAGCTGATGAGCATGTCGAAGGAGCTACCGGCAGGGATCATGGCTGAGTCTCCTCGGGGATGTCGCCACTGGCGGATTCGACGAGATAGAGCGCCGCTACGCCGACGCCGAGCAGTACGGCGATGAGAATCCAGTAGAAGATCGGCAAGGGAATGCCCAGTACCACTTGAGTGCTGCCGCTCACGCTGAGATAGAACGGCGGGAACACCGCCATCAGCAGCAGGGCGCAGAAGTACAGACCGAAACCACAGGTCTTGAGCGAAAAAGGACGGGAGGACGTCATGACGACACCCCCTTCCGGACGACGCAGCAAAGCGCTGCGGACGGTACACGAGGGGAAATGAGACTGTTCACGAGGGCTGGCTCCTGTGGCAGGCCGACGGTTGATCGAAAGAGGCTTCGCGAGGCAGTCGAAGGGCGCGCCTGCGCGATGAACAGGTCATCTGCAGGGGGACGCCGGTGTTTCCTATCGTTGTCGGCCACCTTCTGCGAAGTGGCTCGGGGATCCGTCAGACCTGCCTGAGCCAGGTCTCCCAGCGGGAATCGTGGATGACGCTGCGGGCGCGGCTGTGCTTGAGCGCGCCATATTTGTAGAAGTCGAAATCGATCTGCGAGACGGCGTGCTGCACCATGGCCCAGGTGGACCACTTGAGGTCGGCCAGCGCCTTGTTGACGTACACCCGCGCCAGCGTCTGAGGGGTCACGGCGCCGAAGTAGTCTTCGAGCAAGGCCAGTTCCATGTCCGGGGCGAAGAACATCTCGCCGAACCAGAGCGCGAGTTCATAGTGGCGATCATTGTTGGAGGCATATTCGAAGTCCACCAGCCGCACCTCGGCCGCGGCATTGAGCATGAAATTACCGGCCAGGGTGTCGTTCATGCAGGGCGCCAGATCGACACCCGACGCCTCCAGTGCCTGGCGGGCGCGGCGATACTGGCGGTCGAGCCAGGCATGGTCATCGGGCCATTGCCCGCCCAGCTCATGCACCTGGCGCTGGTGCTCGTCGATCATGTCGAAGGCCGTCTTGGTCTGGATCAGCAACGGTTGGTCGTTGAAGGCCTTGAGTGCATGCAGCGCCCGGTGGCGGACGTCGCGATCGAGGAAGTCACGATTGGACGAGGCGCGCCAGCCCTCCATGAACTCGAAGACCTCCACGCCGTGTGCCTCGAGAAAGGCCACCACCGGGGCGCCATAACCGGTGGCCGCGGCCTTGAGGCTGGCATCGTGGGCGGTACGCCGGTCGATGAAGAGCTCGGTGCCCTGCCCCGGTACCTTGAGGAAGAACGCCGTTGGCGCTCCCTCGATCTGCACCCGCCAGTTGGTGTTGGAAATGCCGCCACTGACCGGGGCATAGTGGGCCGTGCAGCCGGCCCAGGGCTCATGAGCGAGAATCGCCTGCTCGAGCTGCCGCTCCGCCTGGGTACTCGCTTCGCCTAGTCGCTTCATCTCGCTCATCCTCGTACCTGACGGAGCCAGCTTTCGAAGCGCGACTCCTGAATCGTCATGCGGCAGCGCAACAGGGTCCACTGGCCGACCTTGGAGAACTCCAGCGGCCGCGCCGAGGCGACGCCGGCCCAGAGGCCCCACAGCGTCCAGTACCAGTCATCGAGCAGACCGTAGAGGCGGCAGCGGGCGTAGTCCGCGTCGCGCGCCGTCGCACTCCAGCGGGCGATGCCGGCGCGCCATTGCGGCTCGAAGGGATAGAGCTCGTTGAGCGTGATGGCGACGTCGTACCAGGGATCGAAGCAGCCGCCCCGATCGAAATCCAGCAGCCGGAATTCGCCTGCAGCATTGACCATCACATTGCCGGCGAGGCCATCGCCATGCAGGGGGCGCACCTCGCCGGGTTGCTGGCGCAGGGCGTGCCACGCCTGCTCGACGCAGTCATCGATCCAGGCGTGGTCAGCGGGCAAGGCCACCGCCTGCTGGCGACAGAGCGTGCGAAGCCTTTCGAGATCGACCCAGGGCGATCGCTCGAAGGCCGGTGCCGGCCCCTCCTGCACCGCTCGCTTGAGCCGCCAGAGAACCTCCAGGCTGAGCTCCGGCTGCAGTCGGTCGAGGCGCGCCCAATGCCAGTCCTCTGGCGCCAGGCGCTCGAGGAGCATGACACCCTGGTCGGCATCCGCGAGCCACACCGCCGGCGTGACCCCGGCCGCGGCCGCGCAGCGGGTCGCCTCGACGCTCTGGGCGAAATCGATGAGCGGCCGCATGTCGTCGTACAGCACCTTGGCATAGAAGGCACCCTGGTCACTGTGCACGTGGAAACCCGCCCACTCACAAGCCAAACGGGTTGGCGAGGCCACGCCCGGGGTGCCCGGTGTGATCTGCAGGGCGGTCACACCTGCTGCGGCCAGCGCATGTTGCAAACGATCGAATTCGAGGGTGGACGTCATGGCGCAGGACCTCAGAGGTACAGCTCAGGTTGGCAACAGGTGCGATACAGCAAGGCCGTGAGGACGCGTAATCCCTGGTGCAGATCGGAGGTAGCCGAGAATTCCGCTTCGTTGTGCGACAGTCCGCCCTGGCTGGGTACGAACAACAGCGCCGCGGGATAGCGACGCCCTAGACTGATGGCGTCGTGTCCGGCGACGGTGGCGCTATCGCCAGCGGGCACCCCCAGCGCCGCGCAGGTCAGTCGCGCCAGGTCAGCCAGTCCTTCGTGCAGGTGGCTGGGTTGGCGCAGTTGCTCGCTTTCCAGCGTGAAGGTGGTGCCGGTACGGGCGGCGATCGAATCGAGGCTGGCACGAAAGCGCTCTTCGGCCTCTACCAGCAGCGCCATGGACGGCGAACGAAACTCCACCCACAGCCGCGTCAATGCCGGCACCACGTTGGGGGAGTTGGGCTCGAGTTCCAGGCGGCCTACCGAGGTGTGCATGTCCAGGCCATGCCGCTCGGCTTCGGCCCTGACCGCCACGATCGCCTCGGCCGCCGCCAGGAGGGCATCGCGACGCACTGCCATGGGCGCCGGACCGGTATGGTTCTGCTCCCCGTCGAAACGAACTCGCCATTTCAAGGCGGCCCAGGTGTGCCGTACCACACCAATGGCAAGACCCTGGCTTTCCAGCTGAACGCCCTGCTCGACATGCATTTCCAGGTAGGCGGCGACGGGCAGGTCCAGCATCGCCTCACCGCGATAGCCGATCTGCGCGAGGGCTTCCCCCAGCGTCACCCCGGCGCCGTCGCGGCTGGCCCAGGCCTCGTCGACCGAGAGACTGCCGATGAAGGCGCTGCTGCCGATGAGACTGGGCTGAAAGCGCGCGCCCTCCTCGTTCGTCCAGTTCACCACGGCGAGATTGAAGACCGGCGTTTCACCGCGCGCCTCGAGCTGGCGCGCCACGCTGGCGATGGCGACCGCACCGGCGAGCACGCCATAGACACCATCGAAACGACCGGCCTTGGGTTGGGTATCCAAATGGGAGCCGCAGAGCACATAGGGCGCTGCAGGGTCGAAGGTCATCAGGCCAAACTGGTTACCAACGGCGTCGACCTGCACCGTGAAACCATGGGCGCGTAGCCAGGTGCTGAAGACATCGCGCATGGCGCCATCCTCTGCGGACGCGGCCAGGCGCTGCAGGCCACCCTTGGCGGTGGCACCGATGGCCGAACTCTGCGCGAACAACGCATCGAAGGCATCGAGGTCCGCCGCGTCGGCAACGGGAAGGTCACGGATAAACGAGCTCGACATCGGCTGACTCCAGACAGCGCACGAACTCGGCGGATGGCGGCCGGTTGCTGACCAGCGTATCCACCGCCGAGAACGGCAGGGTGTTGATGAAGGTGCGGTGACCGAATTTGGCGTCGTCCGCCAGGATGACGCTGCGGCGACAGTTCACCGTCAGCGTGCGACGCAGATGCGCCTCAGGCTCCTCGTAGTCCATGAGCCCCAGCTCGGCATCCACCGCGCCGATGCCCATGAAGGCGATGTCGTAGTGAAAGCCTGCGGCGAACGCCAGGGTATGCGGGCCGATCAGGGCGTTATCGTTGCGGCGGATGTCCCCAGGGGTCATCAGCACCTGGTTGGCGCTGTGCTGCGTGAGCAGCAGGCCAATATCCAGGGAGTTGGTCACCACCCGCAGGGCTTTGAAGCGGGTGAGCTGCTGCGCGAGGGCGAGGGTCGTCGTACCGGTGTCCAGGAACAGCGCCATGCCGTCCTGAACCAGCTCCGCCGCACAGGCCGCCAGACGGGTCTTGGCGCGCGTCTGGATGCGGCTACGCACCTGCAGGGGTTGCTCTTCGTTGGGCTTGGGCAGCACCGCACCGCCATGGATCCGACGCAGCTTGCCGGCCTCCTCGAGGTGCTTGAGATCACGCCGGATCGTCTCTTCCGATACTTGCATGGCCTGCGCCAGGTCTGCGGCCTTGACGCGTTGCTGCAGGTTGATGAGACGCAAGATTTCGTCAAGGCGAGGCTGGTTCAGCATGGCAGGGGTCGTCCACAACAGAGAGAAGCGCTCAGTGTAACGGGCTGCTCCGGCTGATTTCGCGCGGCTTGCGTGCAGCCTCGCCGCGACCTTGGGCGGCGAGAACAGGCGAGGCGATAGCGGGACGGGTGAAGCCATGGAACGTTCCTTTCACGGATGGAGCGGTGAAAGGCAGGTTGGAAAGGTGGTGCAACGGGCCAGCCTCTTTAGCGGGCGAGCGCCGTGTTGATCAGGTCAACGCAGCAGGGGCGGTACTCTATGAGCCCAAGGCAGCAGTGCCTCGACGGCGGCGCAGAACTGCAGGACCGCGGCATCCGCATGCCGGGGCCCCACCACCTGCAGGCCGATGGGCAACTCGTCGGCACTCCAGGCACAGGGCAGGCTCGCCGCAGGATTTCCCGACAGGTTGAAGGGATAGGTGAAGGGGGTCCAGCGCGCCCAAGGGGTGCCGCTGCCGGCTGCCTCGAAGCCCTCCTCCGGCCCGGTCAGGTGGGCGGGAAAAGGCAAAATCGGCAAGGTCGGCAGCAGCAATAGATCGTAGGACTCGAACAAGGCGTGGACCTGGTTGGCAAACATCGCGCGCTGCTGGGAAGCTGCAAGATAGTCGGCGAGATCGTACTCACGCGCCTTCTCGATCAAGGTGGCGAAGCCGGGATCGAGCTCGCCCAGTCGGCCGCCCAGGGTCTTGCCATAGGCGATGCCGCGCCCTGCTACCCAGAGCGTCTCGAAGGTCGCCAGCGGATCGCGCCAGTCCAGGGTCAGACGCTCGACCTCGAGCGGTAGTTGGCGTGCCAGGGTGTCCACTGCCGCTTCCACGCCAGCGGCCACCTCTGGATGGACGGGGGTCTCGAACAGCGTCGGACAATAGGCTACGCGCAGCGGAGATAATGGCTGGTCACAGCGCGCCAGGTAGGACTCCGTCGGCGCCGGAAGCGCCTGGTGATCGAGCGCATCCGGCCCGGACAACACATCGAACAGCAAGGCGCTGTCGCGCACGGTACGGGTGATGGGCCCCGCGTGGCTAAGAGTTTCCGTCGCCGACCACGGCCAGGTAGGAATGCGGCCGAGAGAGCCTTTCAGGGCGAAGGTGCCGCAAAAGGCGCTGGGGATCCGGACCGAACCACCCCCATCCGAGCCCAGGGCCGCCGGCACCATGAACGCCGCCGTGGCGATGGCGGAGCCGGAACTCGAACCACCGCTGGTCAAACTCGTATTCCACGGCGTGCGGCCGTCGCCAAATACCCGCGAGGTGCTGGCACCGGTCCAGCCGAACTCGGTGGTCGCCGTCTTGCCCAGCACTATCCCACCCGCCGCCTTGAGGCGCTGGATGATAGGAGCATCCTGGGTCGGTACATAGTCGAGCGCTGTGAGCGACCCCCGGGTCGTCCGCAGGCCAGCGGTGTGGAACAGGTCCTTGATGCCGAAAGGCACGCCATGCAGCGGACCGCGGAAACGTCCTTCGCCCGCTTCGGCATCCAGCACCCGCGCCTCGGCCAACGCCCGCTCGGCGTAGACGTCACCGAACGCGCTGAGCGTGTGATTAGTGGCTTTTATGGAATCCAGGCACGCTTGCACGAGGGCAACCGAAGTCAGTTGCCCGTCGCGAATGCGCCGAGCAGAACTGATCACATCAGGTACAGCTACGTCTAGCATGGGCGTTTTCATTGGCTTCCAGACCATTCTCACCGCTGAGGTGTCTGGACGGCATTGAATAGCGAAGGACCGCCGGGGTCAAGCGGAAAAAATTTGGATTTGTGGATTATGTGGGATTTATACTTCCGGCAATGATCGCCGGGTTCAGTGTTAGAACAACCTCCTGGGAGCCACCCCGCTGCTCGGAGTGGAGCGTGACGAGGGAGCGAACCTGGAAGGACGTGCGCAGGCATGGGTAGACAGCGACGACCATCACAACTACCGGTCGATCCATTCGCCCGCTTCGCTTCCACCCTCGCTATACTGGCCCCGCGAGGCCTATGACTGACACCGCTGGCGTCCTGCTCCAGCGCGGTCGGCCTGTCGCTTGCCACCTTCCTACTGCCCTGCCTAGGCACGGTTCGAGCGAGCCAATGAGCGTCCCGATTTCGCCTGAAGTGCCTGCCTACACCCTGGACGACGATGTCGATCTCGTCGGTGAGATCGCCGCGGTGCCGAAGATCCTGGAGGTGGTCTGCCGGATGACCGGCATGGGCTTCGCCGCCGTTGCCCGGGTCACCGATGACCGCTGGATCGCCTGCCGTACGCTGGATCATATCGGCTTCGGCCTGGCGCCCGGCGGGGAGCTGGCGGTGGAATCGACCCTCTGCGACGAGATCCGCGACCATCGCCGGCCGGTGGTGATCGACGACGTGGCCCAGGACGAGCGCTATCGCGACCATCACACCCCCAGGCAATACGGCCTGCGCAGCTACATCTCCGTCCCCATCGTGCTGGACGACGGCAGCTTCTTCGGCACCCTCTGCGCGATAGATCCCCAGCCCGCACGCCCGAGCAGCCCCGAAATCCTTCCCGCCTTCGAACTGTTCGCCGGGATGATCGCTCTGGAAATCGGTGCGCGGCGTCGCTTCAACGCCGCCCGCAACATCCTGCACAGCGAAGCCTTTTCCCGCAGCCTGCTTAAGGCCAGCCTGGACTGCGTGAAGGTCCTTTCGGCCGCGGGCGACATCGAATTCATGAATGCTCAGGGCCTCGTGCTTAACGAGCTGCAGTGCCTGGAACAGGTCATGGGACGCGAATACGCCGCGCTGTGGCCTGCAGAAGAAGCTGGCAAAATCAGGCGCGCCGTCGCCCTGGCTGCTGCAGGCCAGACCACACGCGTAGAGGGTTACTGCCCTACCGCCCAAGGTGAGCCTCGCTGGTGGGAGGTCTCCTGCTCGCCCGTCGAGGTCGCCGGTACCGAGCGACTCAAAATCGTCTGCATCACGCGGGATATCACCGCCCGCGTTCTCGCTGAACGGGCGCAGCTGGCCAAGTCCGTCGCCATCTCGATCCGCAACGATGACCTCGAGCGCCAGGTTTTCGCGCGCACCGCCGAGCGGGATCAGATCTGGAATTGCTCCAACGATCCACTGTGCGTGGCGAACGCCGACGGCTTCTTCATCAACCTCAATCCGGCCTGGGTCAAGACGCTGGGCTGGACGCTGGAAGAACTCCAGGCCCAGCCGTTCATCAACTTCGTCCACCCGACCGATCTGGCCGCGACGCGGCAGGCGTTCCTGGCGCTCAAGCAGGGGACGCCGGTGATCGGCTTTGAAAATCGCTACCGGCACCGCGATGGCTCCTATCGTTGGCTGTCTTGGAATGCCGTATGTAACGCCGAGCTCATCTACGCCACGGTGCGGGATGTCTCCCAGCAACGGCAACAGGCGCTGGATCTCGCCACCGCCGAGGATGCATTGCGCCAGGCCCAGAAGATGGAGGCCATCGGCCAACTAACCGGCGGGGTCGCCCATGACTTCAACAACCTGCTGACGGTCATCAAGTCATCCTGCGATCTGCTGAAGCGGCCGAACCTGAGCGAAGAGCGCCGCGAGCGCTACGTCGGCGCGATTTCCACCACCGTCGATCGCGCGGCCAAGCTCACCGGGCAACTGCTGGCCTTCGCCCGCCGCCAGGCACTCACGCCCGACACCTTTTCCGCCACGGCCAATGTCCGGGCGCTGCACGACATGCTCGGAACGCTGCTGGGCTCGCGCATCGACGTTACCCTGGAACTGTCCGAGCACACCTGCCTGGTCTATGCCGACCCGGGCCAATTCGATACCGCCCTGGTCAACATGGTGGTCAACGCGCGGGACGCCATGGACGGCAATGGCCACCTGACCCTCAGCGTCCGCCCCATTGCCGACATGCCGGCCAGTACGCCGCCGCGTATAGGGCCCATGCCAGCCGTGGTCATCGCCATCACGGACACCGGCAGTGGTATCGCCCGGGAACATCTTGAACAGATCTTCGAACCCTTCTTCACCACCAAGCGCGTGGGCAAGGGCACGGGGCTCGGCCTGAGCCAGGTGTTCGGCTTCATCAAGCAATCCGGCGGGGAGATCCACGTTTCTAGCGAGGTCGGCCAGGGCACGACCTTCGAACTCTATCTGCCGCGGGCGACGGGCGAGGTCCAGCGCCCAGTCGACGATTCCGCTCCGGCGGTCGCCGATGGCCGCGGGGCCGCGGTGCTGGTGGTCGAGGACAATACCGAGGTGGGCAACTTCGCGGTCGACTCCCTGCGCGATCTCGGCTATCGCCCAGTGCTGGCCACCACGGCCGACCACGCCCTGGCCCTGCTCGCCGATCAGCCGGGCCACTATGACGTGGTGTTTTCCGATGTCGTGATGCCAGGCATGAGCGGTCTCGAACTCGCCATCGAAGTCCGGCGGCTGTATCGCAGCCTGCCCGTCCTGCTGACCTCCGGCTACAGCCATATCCTCGCGACCAATGGCGCCCAGGGCTTCGAACTGCTGCACAAGCCCTATTCGATCGAAGAGCTGTCTCGACGCCTGCAGGCGATCCTGGAAGAAGCCGCCACGCACCTGGTCAGCTAGCCCGCCGTAGCGACCTCGGCGCCGCCGTCCACGGATAGCGGACCGGCGGCGCGATGCCGGCCCCCCACCCGGCCCGACCGATCGGGTAACATGCGCCGCCGCAGGCCAATGGCCAGATGTCAGTAGGCAAGGAGTTCAGCGTGTTCGATACCCAGGTCGTCATCATCGGTGCCGGCGCCGCAGGTTTGATGTGTGCGCTCAGCGCGGCTGCGCGCGGGCGCCGGGTGCTGGTGCTCGACCATGCCAACAAGGCCGGCAAGAAAATCCTCATGTCCGGTGGCGGCCGCTGCAACTTCACCAACCTGTACTGCGAGCCTGGCAACTTCCTCTCGCACAATCCGCACTTCTGCAAGTCGGCCCTGGCCCGCTTCACCCAATGGGACTTCATCGCCCTGGTGGCCAAGCACGGGGTGCCCTATCACGAGAAGAAGCTCGGCCAGCTGTTTTGCGACAACAAGGCCAGCGACATCCTCGCCCTGCTGCTGGACGAGTGCGAGCGTGGCGGCGTCGAACTGCGCCTGAACACCTCCGTGACCGAGATCGCCCGCCTCGATCGGGGCTATCAGTTGCACACCAGCCTGGGGCCGGTGCGCGGTGAGTCCCTGGTGATCGCCACCGGCGGCCTGTCGATCCCGACCCTGGGCGCCACGGGCTTCGGCTACCAGGTCGCACGTCAGTTCGGCCACGAACTGCTACCGACCCGCGCGGGCCTGGTGCCCTTCACCGTCACCGATCCGCAGCTGAAGGACTTCTGCAGCACCCTGTCCGGTACCGCCGTGGAAGACGTCCGCATCAGTTGCAACGGGCAGAGCTTCGTCGAGAATCTGCTGTTCACCCACCGCGGCCTCAGCGGCCCGGCGATCCTGCAGATCTCCTCGTATTGGCAACCCGGCGACGCCCTGAGCATCGACCTGCTGCCCCACCTCGACCTGCCGCTCTGGCTCGCCGAGCAGCGCCAGGCGCGGCCCAACAGCGAACTCAAGACGCTGCTCGGGGAAGTGTTCACCAAGAAGATGGCCACCCTGCTCGCAGACAGCTGGTTCCAGTCCAAGCCAATGAAGCAATACGGCCCCGACGAACTCAAGGCCATCGCCGCACGCCTGAACGACTGGCGGCTGGTACCGGCGGGCACCGAGGGCTATCGCACCGCCGAGGTGACCCTGGGCGGCGTCGACACCCGCGAGGTGTCCTCCAAGACCCTGGAGTCCCTCAAGTCGCCCGGCCTGTACTTCATCGGCGAGGTCCTGGACGTCACCGGCCACCTGGGTGGGTTCAATTTCCAGTGGGCCTGGGCCTCGGGCTACGCGGCGGCGCAGTACGTCTAGGACCGCTACCGCGGCCCAGGCCAGCGCGGATGCCCGTTTCTTGGGCCTACGCGGGTTCAGGCCAGGCGACGCCTGCAGCGCGGCAGTTCCTGGATGCCGATCCGGACCGTTAGCGGCCTGCGGGTAACGGATCATCCGTTGCTGGACCCGCCAGATCGCTCGCGAAGACGTAGCAATTCTTGCCGCGGCGCTTGGCCTCGTACATGGCCGCATCCGCCTGGCGCAGGACGCTGTCGCCGTCGTCGGCTGGCAGGCTGTCGCTGACCACTACGCCGATGCTAGCGTGGACCTGCGCCGTGCCGCCTTCCAGGGCGAGCGGCTCGCGCACCGCGCGTAACAGGCGCTCCAATACCCGTTCGCTTACCTCGCGTCCGGGCAGGCCCTCCATGATCAGCACGAATTCGTCGCCACCGAGCCGGGCCAGGGTGTCCGAACTGCGGATCTCCTTCAGCAGGCGCTCGGCGGTCACCACCAGGACCTGGTCGCCCTGGGCGTGGCCGAAGCTGTCGTTGACGGCCTTGAAGCCATCGAGGTCCAGGAGCGCCACGGTGAAGACCGTGCCCTGCCGATGGGCCTGCTCGCGGGCCTGTGTCAGCCGCTCCACCATCAGTCGCCGATTGGCCAGCCCGGTGAGCGGATCGAACAAGGCCTGGCGCACCAGTTCGGCACGCCGCTCGCGGCGGCTGAGCAGGGCGTGGACCAGCCAGGCCAGCCAGGCACTGCCGAGCACGACCAGGCCGAAATCGACATAGTGCCGCGCCTGGTTCTGCCAACGCGGCAGCGGCGCGACGCACAGCGTCCAGGCCGTGGCCTCGATCTGCACGTCCCGACAGAGCCCCTCGACCACCGCTGCAGCGGAACGCTGCAGCACTCGCAACTCCCCCGTCTCCGCATCGATTCCCGTCAGCTGGTAGGCATAGCCCTGGGCCTCGATGGCGCCGAGGTTGGCGTCTTCCAGGGCTTCGGGGAGTGTCAGGGTCACCACGGTGTAACCCCAGAAACGTGTCTGTCCCTTTGCATCGGGCAGGAACACCGGAAGCATGCCGATCGCCCCTATGGGCCCCTGGATCAGCTTGAAGGGCCCCATGAACTGGATGCGCGAATCCTTGCTCTCGAGTGTTCTCAGCAGCTGGCTGCGATCCTGGTGCTCCCAGAGGTCGTGGTCGCGTACCAGCAGGTTTCGGTCCAACGGCTCGATCTGGCGGATGACGGCATCGGGCGCCAGCGACAGGGCATAGGCACCCTTGTACAGCGGCAGCAGGAAGCGCGCGAGCGCGGCGAAATCCGGCACCTGGCCTTTGCCCTGGTAGACCAGGACCGCCAGGGTTCGGGTGGCGGAGAGTGAGCTTGTGAGCACCTTCTCCACCGACAGGGCGAAGGTCATCGCGACCTCGCCGGTGCGCACCCTGTCCATCCGGCGGGTTTCGTCATCGAACCGTGCGATGAGGGTCCAGCCGAGGAGGACGAAACAGGCGAATGCCAGCAGTGGCACTCCCTGGCGCACCCATCGGCTGTTCCCTACCCTGCTCATCTCTGGCTTGAAGCCCGCCACTCGAAATCGTCCCACTCACTACCCAACCAAAAAGCGTGATGAAGATCACGTCTTGGCGAGTATAGCGAGGCGGTGACCGGCCACGCGACCGTCTGGCACGGCGTTTCGACCCTAGGCCACCTTGGCCGGGCGATTATCGAAACGAGGGAAGATGCCGTCACAGCTCCTGCTTTGCGAGCGGAAGCCGGTAGCGCCGCCCCACTGCCACGGTGAAGCGACGAAAGACTGTCCTACCCGGAGCCCGCGATCAGGGCGTCGCCGAGGGCCAGTTAAGACTGGCGATGCGCAGGAAGTTGCCACCCAGGATGGCCTCGACATCGGCGTCGGTATAACCACGGGAGGTCAGTTGCTGCCTGAGCTCGGGCAGCGCCTCCGGCTGCAGCTGGGTATGGCCGTTTGGCTGGCCGTAGTAGCGTGCCGGCCACCAGTCCTCGGCATCGACTCCGGCGGGGACATCCAGGTGGGCAGGACACAATTCGGTATCCAGGCCGATGCCGATATGGCGGGTACCGACCCGCTCCGCCAGGTAGTCGATCTGGCGGACGAAGCTGGCTACCGTCGCCTGCGGATCTCCCAGAAAGATGCTCAAGCCCGTCAGGCCGATCACCCCGTCCTGTTCGGCACAGGTGTCGATCTGCCGATCGCTGAGGGTTCGGGGGTGATCGTAGAGTGCCTTGATATTGGTGTGGGAGAAGATCACCGGTTGTGTCGAGGCCTCCATGATCTCGAAGCTGGCCTGCTCGCTGGCATGGGCGCAATCGAGGGTGATGCCCGCGGCATTGCCGGCCGCGACCACGGCGCGGCCCAGCGCCGTCAGGCCGCCGCCCGCGCCATGGCAACCGCCGGCGCAGCTGTTGTCACGGTTGTAGGCGAGCAGCATCTGGCGCACCCCGAGGGATGCGAAGAGCCCCACCATCGTCGGATCGTCGAGCAGCATGGTCGAGCCTTCGAGATCGAAGGAAACGGCCAGCCTCCCCTGCTCGCGCGCCTGCTGGAGGTCGGACAGGCTACCGACCAAGGAAAAATGCTCGGTGTGCCGAGCCAGCCAGGCGCGGAAGCCGGCCAGGGTCTGCAGCACGGTCGCGAAGGGCGTCATGTCCATGCCGACGTTGAGCGACACATGATGGAAGCCTGCCTCGCGGTATCGATGCAACCCGGACATGTCCTGCCCCGGCACGAGGGGCAGACAGGCATGGGCCTCCCAGCGGATCGGCCTGAGTCCCGCGGGTATCGCTGTAACGGTCTGCATCTGCGTTCCCTTGCGCACGTCTCGAGGGCTCAACATAGCATGCGGACGGGGCCGGGATCCGCCCAGCCCGCCTTGACGCTAGCCGACGTTCACGGTCCGCAGCAGCGCCGGATCCACGATCCTTGCCTGATAGCGCACCGACGCCTGGCCATAGGCCTGGGGATCGAGCAACTGGTCCCAGCGTGCCGGCGCCTGCGCTTGCACCGCGACGACCTCGGACTGGGCTGCCTTGGGCTGCAGCGCGGCCTGGGCGCGTCTTTCGTTGATCTCGGCGGCCATGGCGGTGTAGCTGGCGGTGCTGAGCAGGGCGAGTGCGGCCATCTTGTTGAAGACATTCATGGTGGATCCTCCGGTCTTGAACAGGGGGCTGGCGTCACCGCGGGAGCGGTCCGGCGTCAGTCACGGCTCTACCTTGCGCCCGGGCGTCTTAACGCTGTCTTAACCCCTCTGAACCCGACCTGAACGGCGGTAAGCCTCCGGTGCCGGGTCAGGGCCCCAGATGCGTGAAGATCAGCAGGGCGGTCATGACGGTGATGGCACCGCCGATGCGCGTCGATATCTGGGCGAACGGCATCAACTCCATTCGCCCTGCTGCCGTGAGGATTGCGACATCCCCCGTACCGCCGAGGCCGCTATGGCAGCCGTTGACGATGGCCGTTTCCACTGGGTGCAAGCCCAGACGACGGGCCATGGCGAAGCCGACCAGCACGAGCACCAGCACCGTGGTGAAGATCGCCAGCAGGTTCGCCCAGTGGAAGGCCGCCATGAGTTCGCTCCAGTGGGTGACTGCAATGGAATTGGCGAACAGCAAGGGATAGGTCACACAGGAGGTGAAGAACCTGAACAGGGTGGCGGATCCCTCCTCGAGCACCTTGGGTACCAGCTTGCAGAGCTTCAGCAATACGGCGAAGAACAGCATGCAGACGGGTCCTGGCAGGCCGAATAGCGCATGCATGAGCACCCCACTCAGGTAGAGGGTTACCGCGGTCATACCGGCGGCTATGACCCAGTCGACGTCGATGTTGCCAGCCTTTGCCTGGCCATCGCCAACCGGCGCGCCAAGGGTATCGCCGGCTGCCAGCTTGCCGTTGCCGGTCAGGTGCGGATAGCGGCTGCCGATCGCACTCATCACCCCGCACAGGACGATGGCGCAGAGATTGCCCAACAGGATGACCGGGAGCAGTCGGGCCAACAGCTTGCCCGGATCGGCGCCAAGAATTTCCGCGTAGCCGACCGACAAGGGGATAGCGCCCTCACCCAGGCCACCACCCATGACCGGCACGCTGACGAAGAACAGGACCTGCTTGAGTTCCAGTCCGGCCGCCATGCCGACCAATCCGCCGGCGACGAAGGCCAGGATGGACCCGACCACCAGGGGAAGGAAGATGCGCGCGAAACCCTTGAGAATGATGTCGCGGTCCATGGTGAAGATGCTGCCCACGACCACCGCCGAGACGAATAGATAGATGAAGTTGCTGGTCTTGGTGAAGGTCGTGACCCCGGTGATGACCTGCTCCGGTATCCAATGGATGCTGACCAGATAGGAGGGCAGGAAGGCCGCGATGATCGCCGACCCGCCAATACGATTCAGGTAGGGGATACGCTTGCCGATCTCGGCGCAGGTCGCGCCGCCGAGCCCGATGATGGCGACCATCGTGGGCAGGTCGACACCGACCTTCCTGACGGCAACGAGCCCGGCGACGAGCGCGCAAAGGGCTAGATATACAGGCAGGGGAATGAAACTGATGCGAATCTGGAAAAGGGCAAGCAAGCGGCTGCTGGACGACGACTGACTGACCGGTAGAGGGGTTGCAGTGAGCTCCGGGGGCGTGGACATGGAATAGCCTCATTATTGTTGTAAAGGTACAAGTGGGCGCCGCTCATGCTGGGTGTGATCGGCCGCGGGTGGGAGGTCGGAACGTCAGGCCGCCGGGCTAATCCAGTAACCCTGCGGATTGCGCCTGTTCGAGGAGTTGCCGGGCGCGTGCCACAAAGGGTCCATCGACCATCCGGCCCTCGACCTGGTAGGCGCCCTGCCCTTCGCGCTCGGCCTGCTGGGCGGCAGCGACGATAAGGCGGGATCTCGCGACCTCTTCCCGCGAGGGCAGGAAGGCCGCATTGGCCAGGGCGATCTGCGAAGGATGGATGCAGGATTTGCCAGCGAAGCCGAGAGCGTGGGCATGGCGCGCCTCCTCGCTATAGCCCTCGGGATCCGCGATCGCCGGAAAGGCAGCGTCGTAGATCGGGACCTGCGCCTCGCCTGCGGCCAGACGGACACTCAGCTGCAACTGCTGGACGATCTGGGGTTGGTATCTATCCATGCCCAGGGGCTCTAGAAGATCGGCGAAACCCAGCTGTAGGCCTGCGACTCGCGGGTGGGCCGCGGCGATATCGCCGGCTCGACGCACCCCACGCGGGGATTCGATGGTAGCCAGGATCAGCACCGGGGTCTTAAGCCCTATCTGTCTTTCGAGGCGCTCAAGCTGGTCGGCCAAGTGCCTTACCTGGCCCGGTTCTTCCACCTTTGGCAGATTGATGATGTCCACCCGACTGCTCACCACCGCCGCCAGATCTGCCTCATAGTGCGCCGTGTCCTGGGCATTGATGCGCACGACGATGTGCTTCGGGCTATCACCGAGCCTTTCCAGGTAGGCTGCCAGCTGCTGCCGGGCCCACTCCTTGGCAGCTGGCGCCACGGCGTCTTCGAGATCGAAGCTGATTCCATCGGCTGCGGACGCCATCGCCTTGTCGAACAGTTCGGGGCGAGAACCAGGGACGAACAACTTGCTACGCATGGGAGAGCCTCATTCGTGGATCCTTGAGCACCGATCAATCAGAGCTGTCGCCCGTGAGGCCCGTGACCAGCGGCAGGCGGGATGACTAGCGATCTTCAGCACCGACGGAACCCATAGTGCGGAAAGGCAAAACCCAGCTAAAGTGCTTTTTACTACCTTTAGAATCCAGAATTTGTTGACTATGGATACCCGCTATCTCGACAGCTTCCTGCAGGTCGCCTTCCTGGGATCCACCGCCGCCGCCGCCCGTAAGCTGAACCTGACCCCAACCGCCGTGGCGCAGCGCGTTAAGGCACTGGAGCAGGAAATCGGTCAGCCGCTACTCAGTCGCGTGGGCCGCAACATGCAGCTGACGCCAGCGGGATCGGCGCTGATCGAACCGGCACGAGATCTGCTTCGCCGTAGCCAGGAGCTGCGTGCGATCGCCGCACTGGATACGGTGGCCGGCGACCTGCGTATCGGTTGCATCACCACCGCGCTCGGCTATCTGGTACCTGGCGTACTGGCCGACCTCATCACTGATTACGAACATCTGCGTCCGCATGTCGAGCCCGGCTTCTCCGCTGAGCTGTACCGCAAGGTCATCGCCGAGGACATCGATATCGCCCTCATCGTCAAACCGCACTTCGAACTGGCCAAGGAATTCCAGTGGCAACCCCTGTCCGACGAGCCCTTCGTGGTGCTCGCGGCGCGAGGCATGGCTGGCGAGGACGCCCATACCCTGCTCGCGAGCCAGCCGTTCATTCGCTATCACCGACGCTCCTGGGGCGGCATGCTGGCCGACCGCTACCTGCTCCAGGTCGGAATTCAGCCCTGGGAGCGCTTCGAAATCGATGCCTTGGACGCGATCGCCGCGATGGTTGCCGGCGACCTCGGGGTCTCCCTGGTGCCACGCTGGCGTGCGCTGCATGCGCGGCTCGACGAGCTGTTGCAGGTGCCATTGCCCGGGCAGGGCCTGACGCGCCCGGTGGGCCTGCTATGGAAACGCAATTCGGCGAAAAAGACCTTGATCGAGGTGTTCCGCGCCGTACTGACCGCCAGAATGGCCACCCAGTAAATCCACTTTTTATGGATTCTAAAGCCAAAAAAATAAGCTTTTGCTTGGCGTTTCAGCTTCGCAGAATGAGGTCATTCAAGGCACCGGTCATATGCCGCCAGGTGCCCACCTCAGCCTGACTGGACCAGCAGATGCCCAATACCGTTTATTCCCCTGGCAAGGGTCCTCTTGCCGGGATCACCGTCCTCGATCTGAGTGCCTACATCGCCGGCCCCTACGGCTGTACCCTGCTCGCCGACCAGGGCGCTCGAGTCGTCAAGATCGAGCCCCCCAGCGGTGACAACCTGCGTCACTACCCCTCTACGCTGGAGGCGGAAAGTCGCGCCTTTCTCGGCGTCAACCGCAGCAAGCAGGGTGTTGTCCTCGACCTCAAGCAACCCGAAGCATTGGCGGCCCTGCATACCCTGATCGGTCAGGCCGATGTGCTGGTGCATAACTTTCGTCCTTCGGTACCCGAGCGCTTGGGGATCGGCTATGACCAGGTGCGCGCCGTCAATCCGCGGCTGATCTATTGCTCGGTCACCGGTTATGGCAGCCGCGGTCCACTGCGCAACAAGGCGGGCTATGACCAGGTGCTGCAGACGATGACCGGCATGTGCGCGGCCCAGGCGAAACCCGGCGGCCCCCCCGAAATCCTCTACGGCTCGGTGGTCGACTTCTATGCCGCCTCGCTGGTCGCAGGCGCGGTGTCTTCGGCACTGTACGAGCGCGAGCGTTCCGGCCTTGGCCAGGCCCTCGAAGTATCCTTGCTGAGCAGCGCCCTGGCGATGCAGTCGACACGTCTGGTATGGGCAGCGAACGAACCCCGTGTACTGGATCGCGACATGCGCTCGGGCGGTATCACGGGCATCCACCCCACACGGTCCGGCCATCTCTACCTGTCGGCCAATACCCCCCACTTCTGGCAGGCGCTCTGCGAGCGAACCGGCCTGCTCCATCTGGCGACGGACCCGCGTTTCGACACGGTGCGCAAGCGGGCAGAGCATCAGGACGTGATCGTACCCCAATTGCACGAAGCCCTGACCCGCCACAGCGCCCGCGAATGGGAAGAGATTTTCGGTGACGCCGTGCCTTGCGCCGCTGCGCGCCGCGTTGACGAGATGTTCGACGACCCCCAATGCGCCGCCGAACATCTGATCGCCGAATTCGAGCACCCTGTGGTTGGCCGTTACCAGGGCTTCACGCGCACGACCCGCTTCACCCGTACACCCGGCCCGATGCCCTTCGCCGCGCCGGCACTCGGCGCTGATTCACACCGCGTGTTACGCGATGCGGGCCTCAGCGATGACCAGATCGCCCAATTGCGAGCGAAGGGAGCCCTGTCCTGAAGGACACCGCGGCAGCGTAACCTCCCCATTCTGCAGACAGGGTAGCCGCAGGTGTTCTTGCCTGACTGTCCGGCAAGGTGCCTGAAATAGGGCCTACGCCGCGCACGACACCGGCATTCTCCCGACGATGGCTGGGGCATCGGCACCTTGCCACCTTGACGTGGCGTCAGCCTCGCCGTCCGCCTGCCCCACTGCGACAACCTGCCCCAGGTGCTGGCCACTGGCCAATTGACCTGGATCAGCTTTGCCCAGGGCCAGCAGGCGCATCCTGCATGCAGCCGCCACTCCGTCCTGGAGGGGCGCCACGGCTCGCGAGGTCGCCATGAACGGACGCCTGGTCAAGGAACTGCTGGTCATTCTGCTGATCAAGCTGGCGCTGCTGATGGTGATCAAGAGCCTCTGGTTCAGCGCCCCCACGGTCCCGCCCGACGCCGCCCAGGCGGTCAGCGCCCACCTGCTGGACTAGCCCCCTTCCTTCTAGTTGAGGAGATTGCCGGGATGATCTCGGAATCCGTCGTGGACCTGTCACGCCTGCAATTCGGCATGACCGCGCTGTATCACTTCATCTTCGTGCCCCTGACCCTGGGGCTGGTGGTGATCCTGGGGATCATGGAGTCGGTCTACGTGATGACCGGCAAACAGGTCTACAAGGACATGACCCAGTTCTGGGGCAAGCTGTTCGGCATCAACTTCGCCCTGGGGGTCACCACCGGCCTGACCATGGAGTTCCAGTTCGGCACCAACTGGGCCTACTACTCCCACTATGTCGGCGATATCTTCGGCGCACCCCTGGCCATCGAGGGCCTGATGGCCTTCTTCCTGGAATCGACGCTGATCGGCCTGTTCTTCTTTGGCTGGGAGCGGCTGTCGAAAGGACAGCACCTGCTGGTGACCTGGCTGGTGGCCCTGGGCTCGAACCTCTCCGCGCTGTGGATCCTGGTGGCCAATGGCTGGATGCAGCATCCGGTCGGCGCCGAGTTCAACTACGTGACCATGCGCATGGAGCTGGTCGACTTCGGCGCCCTGCTGCTCAACCCCGTGGCCCAGGTGAAGTTCGTCCACACCGTGGCCTCGGGTTACGTCACCGGCGCCATCTTCGTCCTGGCGATTTCCAGCTACTACCTGCTCAAGGGCCGCGACATCGGCTTTGCCCGGCGCTCCTTCGCCGTGGCCGCCGCCTTCGGCATGGCTGCGGTGCTTTCGGTGATCGTACTGGGGGACGAATCCGGCTATCGCGTGGGCGAGGTGCAGAAGGTCAAGCTGGCCGCCATCGAAGCCGAGTGGAACACCGAGGCAGCCCCTGCCTCCTTCACTCTGTTCGGCATCCCCAACCAGCAGGAAATGCGCACCGACTATGCGGTGAAGATCCCCTATGTGATGGGCCTGATCGCCACCCGCTCCACCACCGAGCAGGTCACCGGCATCAAGGATCTGGTCAAGCACTACGAGGCGCGCATCCGCAATGGCGCCCAGGCCTATGCGCTGCTGGAAAAACTGCGTGCCGGCGACGACTCCGCCGCCACCCGTGCCGCCTTCGACGCCCGCAAGCATGACCTCGGCTATGGCCTGCTGCTCAAGAAGTACACCAACGACCTGCCCGCCGCCTCCGACGAGCAGGTGCGCAAGGCCGCCCTGGACACCATCCCCAACGTGGCCAGCGTGTTCTGGACCTTCCGCCTCATGGTCGCCTGCGGCGTGCTGATGCTGGCGCTGTTCATCTGTGCCTTCTGGGCCTCGACCCGGCGCAACGAGCTCAAGAAGCCCTGGCTGCTCAAGTGGGCGCTATTCAGCCTGCCGTTGCCCTGGATCGCCACCCAGACCGGCTGGTGGGTCGCCGAGCACGGTCGCCAGCCCTGGACCATCAGCGAGGTGCTACCCACGCATCTGTCGGCCTCGACCCTGGCCCCCGCTGACCTCTGGGGCTCCATCGGCGCCCTGGTGACCTTCTACACCCTGCTGCTGATCGTGGAACTGTACCTGATGATCCGCTTCGCCCGCCTTGGCCCGAGCAGCCTGCACAGTGGCCGCTACTACCACGAACGCGCCGCCCAGGTCGGCGACGCCCTGCGCCAGGCCGCCGTGGCCAAGCCCGCTGCCCCGGCCAACGTCTGAGGAGACCGCCATGTTCGACTACGAAGTGCTCAAGCTGACCTGGTGGGTGCTGATCGGCGTGCTACTGATCGGCTTCGCCCTCACCGACGGCTTCGATATGGGCGCCATGATCCTGATGCCCCTGATCGGCAAGACCGACAAGGAGCGCCGCGCCGCCATCAACAGCATCGCCCCGCACTGGGACGGCAACCAGGTGTGGTTCATCACCGCCGGTGGTGCCCTCTTCGCCGCCTGGCCGCTGGTCTACGCCACCGCCTTCTCCGGCCTCTACTGGGCCCTGCTGCTGGTGCTCTTCGCCCTGTTCCTGCGCCCGGTGGGCTTCGACTACCGCAGCAAGCTGGACAACACCCACTGGCGCACCACCTGGGACTGGGGCCTGTTCGCCGGCAGCCTGGTCCCGGCGCTGGTGTTCGGGGTGGCCTTCGGCAACCTCTTCCAAGGCGTGCCCTTCCAGCTCGACGACAGCCTCAGATCCAGCTACCACGGCAGCTTCTTCGCCCTGCTCAATCCCTTCGCCCTGCTCTGCGGGCTGGTCAGCCTGGCCATGCTCTGCGCCCATGGCGGTGCCTGGCTGATGCTGCGTACCCACCAGGCGCTGGGCGAGCGCGCCCGGCGCGCCACCGGCCTGTGCGCCCTGCTGCACCTGGCCGCCTTCGGCCTGGCCGGGGTCTGGCTGGCCCATGGCTTCGAGGGCTACCTGCTGGTCAGCCAGGGCGATCCGGGCAGTGCCCTGAATCCGCTGCACAAGGTGGTGACCGCCGGCAACCCGGGTTGGCTCGCCAACTATCACGCCCACCCGCTGACTCTGCTCGCCCCGCTGCTGGCGGCACTCGGCAGCATCCTGGCGTTGCTCGGCAGCAGCTGGCGCCAGGCGGCGCTGGCCTTCACCGGCACCGCCCTGGCCATCGTCGGCACCCTGGCCACCGCCGGCTGCGCGCTGTTCCCCTTCGTGCTGCCGTCGAGCCTGGACCCGGCATCCAGCCTCACCGTCTGGGACGCCGTCTCCAGCCAGCGCACCCTGGGCATCATGTTCGTCGCCGCGGCGATCTTCGTGCCCATCATCCTGGCCTACACCCTGTGGAGCTACCTGCGGATGTGGGGCAAGGTCGACGACCGCTTCATCGATGCCAATCCCCACGGCCTCTACTGATCACCCTGGACGCAAGGAGAAACGCTATGTGGTACTTCACCTGGATTCTCGGTGTCCTGCTCGCCGCGAGCTTCGGCATCATCAACGCCCTCTGGCTGGAAAGCACCCGGGAGCTGGACGTCCATGACGATACCGAATGCTGATCCCCTGCCCCGCGTCCACCCGCTTGGGCGGACGCTGTCCCTGCTGCTGGCCGCACCCCTGGCGCTGCTGCTGTTGATCCACCCCGGACTGATGCTCGACGCCAGCGGTCATTACAGCCATCCGCTGCTGATGGCGGTGATGCTCGGTATCTCTGCCGGGCTGGTCCATGGCGTCGGCTTCGTGCCGCGGCTGTGGCTGTGGCGGCTGCTGTTCGGGCCGGTGGTGGGCTGGCCGCTGCTGGTGCTGGGGTACGCGCTGCTCGCCAGGGCGCAGTTGGGCTGAGCCGATTCTCGTGGCGGGTCTTCTCAGCCGGGAATAGGCGATCGCCAGAAGACCGAGCCGTCGTGCAAGACCGCCGGCAATGGCAGGCTGGGCCTGAGCCACCCCGGCCTGCCGGCCATCTCCCAAGGCTGCATCGTCCAGGTCCTGGCGAGGTACAGAACGACGCTCAAGCCCTGGCCGCGCTATCTGGGCGGCGCTCCGGCTTTCTTCGTTGTGAACCTTGGCCCTCTTGCCTTTAGCCGGCCGACGGCGATGGGCTTTGGGATCACCGCCCTCCCTGACGCCACCAGTGCCGTCGCTTACCTCGAACTCGACGTCCGCGGGTAACCGACCCTTGGAATCTGGCTGCGCAAACGGATGAAAAGGCACCACGTTCGGGGCACCTGATGGACGTCTGGTCAGCATACAGGTGCAGGGCTGGACCTTCGCGAGCAGACTGGTCCTCGTCGTCCGCTCGCCTGGCCGAGCGATCCCCGCTCGACCGGGAGCGCCCTGGCACGGGGTAACAGGACCGGTGCCGGCCTAACTGCCCGTACTGGTCCAGGCACTACCCCGGCGCCCTCGCCTGGACCTGCGTGGAGCTAATTGTCGCTACCTGAGGCGCGAACGCCGAATTAAGCACACAATAGACCTCTGCGTATCCCGCGTGCGGGTATGCGCCCATCAACCGTAACAGGCTTGGTCCCAGCATTACGATGCCAACTACAAATCGAGCGGGCGTGGCGTGGTTCGTCGACGGCGCCTATGCCCTGAGCGCCTGGAATGGCTCTATCTCCGGTGCCAAATTCGACTATTTGAAACTGCGTCTTTTCATCGAGCAGGATGCCGGCGAACCCATAGGCGACGCCTACTATTTCAACTGCGATAGCGATCCGCCCACCATCGCCCAGACCGGCTTCAACAAGTTTCTCAGCTCGGCACCGCCGAAGGGCGCGGGGCTGCGCGTCAAGCTCTACTGGCTGCAGAGCAAGGCCCACGAATGGCCGGCGTCCGTGGGTGGCGGCCCCATCCTGCATCCGGAGACGGGCGAGCAGTACACGACGAAAAGTCAGAAGGGCGTGGACGTGGGGCTCGCCTTCAACCTGATGCGCTCCTATGCGAAGCGCGGCTGGAAGAAGCTCTACCTGGTCGCCGGCGACGGCGACTTCCATGAGGTCGTCCAGTACCTGGTGGAAAACGAGGGCGTCGAGGTCACCGTGATCGGCGCCCACTTTTCCATCAGCGGGGAGATCGCCCCCTACGTCCGGGTCGTGGAATTCAAGGACATCGAGGCGGCGATCGCCCGCTAGAGATTCCTCCACCGTTCGCTTTGGTACCCAAGCGCTCACCTCCCTCCAGAGGTGAGCGCCTTCCCAGAAACCGCTGCCGTCACTTTCGCCGGCGGGGGTCGAGCAATCGTTCGGGGTCACCGCCGCGGTGTCCCGAGTGACGTCTGGATCAGGTGTTAGCTGTCGTCATCCGTCAGTCGGATAGCTCCCTCCGGAGGTAGACCCCTCAAGTAATCCTGCCCTTTGCCGTTGTGCTTAGCACCTTCCCTCTCGGTAAATGGACATGACCTTCCGCTCCCTCAGCATCGCTACCCGCAGTCTGCTGTGCTTCAGCCTGCTGGCCATCCTGGTCGCCAGCGTAGGTATCTTCGGCATCGTGAAGTTGTCGGAAACCCGCGACCAAAGCCTGGTCATCCAGACCAACAATGTGCCCAGCATCGTCGAGGCCGACAGCCTGGCCTTGCTGCTCGCGCGCACCCGCATCGAGGTGCTGCGCCTGCTGGCCATTCCCGATCCCGTCACCGTGGCCAACACGCGCAAGAAGATCGACTCCCAGAGCAACGAGGTCGCGGCGGCCTTTGCCCGCTACGACAAACTGGTCAATTCGGACCAGGAGCGGCAGGCGCTGGAGAACCTGCGTCAGGTACACAAGGAATACCTGAACGACATCAACCGGTTGGCTGACTTGGTCGCCGCCGGCAAGGTGGAGGAAGCGCGCGCCATGGTTCAAGCGGGCATGGCGCAACTCGGCGGAAAGATGAACGAAAACACCGAGGACCTGCGCAAAGTCAACGAGCAGGAAATCAAAGAGGCCATGGCCGCTTCGAGCGAAACCTATGGCCAGGCCAAGGCGGTCACCTGGATCGCCATCGGCCTGGCGCTGGGTCTGACCCTGCTGCTGGCCTGGCGCCTGACGATAAGCATGACCCGGCCGATCGCCGATGCCGTCGCTGCCGCCAAGACCATCGCCAGCGGCGACCTGACCCAGGCTCTGGACACCCGGGGTCACGATGAAGCCGCCCAGCTCATGCAAGCCATGCAGCAGATGCAGACCAACCTGCGCGACACCCTGGGGCACCTGGGCCATTCCGCCACCCAACTGGCTTCCGCCGCCGAGGAAATGACCGCGGTGATGCAGGAAAGCGCCCACGGCCTGCAGCAGCAGAACAGCGAGATCGAGATGGCGGCCACCGCCGTCACCGAGATGAGCCAGGCGGTGGACGAGGTGGCCGGCAACGCCACCTCCACCTCGGCCGAATCGCGCCAGGCCGCCGATACCGCCCGCCAGGGCCAGCGTCAGCTGGGCGATACCCTGGGTGCCATCGAGGTGCTCACCGAGAACGTACTGGGCGCCAGCGAACAGGCGCGCCAGCTGGCCGAGCAGACCCGCAACATCAGCCAGGTGCTGGACGTCATCCGTTCGGTCGCCGAGCAGACCAACCTGCTGGCGCTCAACGCCGCCATCGAAGCCGCCCGCGCCGGCGATGCCGGTCGTGGCTTCGCGGTGGTCGCCGATGAAGTCCGCGCCCTCGCACACCGCACCGGCGAATCCACCCGCGAGATCGAAGGCATGATCGGCAGCATCCAGCAGGGCACCGGCCAGACCGTCGATGCCTTGCTGACCAGCGCCGACCAGGCGCGCCAGACCCGCGAGCAGGCGCAGTCGGCCAACGCCGCCCTGGCCGCCATCGCCCAGTCGGTGTCGGGCATCGACGAGCGCAACCTGGTGATCGCCAGCGCTGCCGAGGAGCAGGCCCAGGTGGCCCGCGAGGTGGATCGCAACCTGGTACGCATCCGCGACCTGTCGGTGCAGACCGCCGCGGGCGCCGAGCAGACCCGTGCCGCCAGCCAGCAGCTCTCCGAGCTGGCCGTGGAACTGAACGGGCAGATCCGCCGCTTCCGCGTGTGACCCGGGGCAGGACATCGCGTCGCTCGGCCGAAGGGTCGAGCGACGGTCCTCCTCATGAGATGCTTTACGCTGGCGCCAGCGGTATCGGGCGTAGCGCTGCTCAACTGGCCCTCGTCGGCACCTGGGCAGTGGGGTCTGCCCGGATGTCGAGCAACGCAGATCGCCGTGGCTCCCGGGGCTGCTGATCCTGCCACCGGCTGCCTGGCACACGCGAACACTAGCCGCATTGGGCCCCCACCCGTGACGACCAAAGCCGGCGACTAGCCCTCCGGCGCAACCAACTGGTGGCGACTGAAGAAGCGCTCCAGCTCCCGCACTTCCGGCTCCAGGCCGGTGAAGATCTTCAGATACTCGGGAATGAAGGTGAGCCGGCGTTCCAGGGGCTCGACGGTCTTCATGCTGATGTAGCCGATCTGGGTCAGGTAGAGGGAACGCGCCCGGGTCTCGGCGGCGCGGTCCTCGAAGCCGAAGCGATCGAACATCCGCTTGAGCGCGGCGATGCGCAGGGCATCCGCCTCGGCGATGTCCTGCGCCACCTCGGCGGACTGCAACGCCCAGCTACGCATGGCGAATTCGTACTGGGAATCGAACAGCCGCGCGTCCAGCCAGCAGTCGAACACGTTCAGGATGGCTTCGGTGATGGACTCGGCGTAGGCCTCGGTGCGGGCCACCAGATTGCCGGTGTTCTTGTTCTTCCACTGCTCGATGAGCGCGCGGAGCAAGGCTTCACGATCCTCGAAGAACCAGTAGAAGCTGGTACGCGACAGCTTGAGCTTCTTGGCCAGTGGCTGGATGCGCACGGCATCCACCCCGGCATCCTTGAGGCTTTCAAAGGCGGCCGATAGCCAGCTCTCCAGGGAGCCGCGCACGGGTTCGACAGCGGTGGGGACGGGTGCATTCATGGCCCGATAGTACAGCCCGGCCACAGTCCCAACAAGCGACAATGTTCACTCATGTCGTTTTAGTTGACACCTATGTACATAGGGTTTTAAGTTCTTTCCACCTGATGAGCGCTGGTGGACCCGGACATGAAGAACGATCCTCTGCTGCAGCCGTATCAACTCAAGCACCTGACATTGCGTAACCGCGTCATCATCACGTCCCACGAGCCCGCCTATCCTGAAGAGGGCATGCCCAAGCAGCTCTATCGCGCCTATCACGTGGAGCGGGCCAAGGCGGGCGTGGCCATGACCATGACGGCCGGGTCAGCCGCCATCTCGCGGGACAGTCCTCCGGTGTTCAACAACGTGCTGGCCTACAAGGACGAGGTGGTCGGCTGGCTCAAGGACCTCACCGATGAATGCCACGAACACGGCGCGGCGGTGATGATCCAGCTGACCCACCTGGGGCGGCGCACCCGCTGGGACAAGGGCGACTGGCTGCCGGTGGTGTCCTCCTCCCACAGCCGCGAACCCGCCCACCGGGCCTTCCCTAAGCGCCTGGAAACCTGGGACATCGAGCGCATCATCAAGGACTACGCCGATGCTGCCGAGCGCATGCTGGCCGCCGGCATGGACGGCATCGAACTGCAGGCCTACGGCCACCTGATGGACCAGTTCTGGTCGCCGCTGACCAACGACCTGGACGAACCCTACGGCGGTTCGCTGCGCAATCGCCTGAATTTCACCTTCGAGGTGCTCAAGGCCATTCGTGCCCGGGTCGGCGAGCGTTTCATCGTCGGCATCCGCTACACCGCCGACGAGGTGGTCAAGGGCGGCCTGACTAAGGAGGAAGGCCTGACCATCACCCAGCTGCTCAAGGACAGCGGCATGATCGACTTCCTCAACGTCATCCGTGGCCACATCGCCACCGACGCCGCCCTTACCGACATCATCCCGGTGCAGGGCATGCGCAACGCACCGCACCTGGATTTCGCCGGCGAGATCCGCTCGCGCACCGGCTTCCCCACCTTCCACGCGGCGAAGATTCCCGACGTCGCCACCGCCCGCCACGCCATCGCCGCGGGGCTGGTGGACATGGTCGGCATGACCCGCGCGCACATGACCGATCCGCACCTGGTACGCAAGCTGACCGAGGGTCGCGAAGACGACATCCGCCCTTGCGTGGGGGCCAACTACTGTCTGGACCGCATCTACAACGCTGGCGCGGCCTATTGCATCCACAACGCCGCCACCGGGCGCGAGACCAGCATGCCCCACACCATCGTCAAGGCAGCGACCCGCCGCAAGGTGGTGGTAGTCGGCGCCGGTCCCGGTGGGCTGGAGGCGGCCCGGGTGGCCGCCGAACGGGGTCACCAGGTGGTGGTGCTGGAGCTCGCCGAGCAGGCCGGCGGCCAGGTACGCCTCACCGCCCAGTCGGAGCGGCGCAAGGAGATGCAGAGCATCATCGACTGGCGCCTGGCGCAGTGCGATCGCCTCGGCGTGCAATTTCACTTCAACACCTGGGCGGACGCCGCGCGGGTGCTGGCGGAAGACCCGGACGTGGTGATCATCGCCACCGGCGGCCTGCCCCATACCGAGGTGCTCGAACGCGGCAACGAGCTGGTGGTGTCCAGCTGGGACATCATCGCCGGCGACGTCAAGCCGGGGCGCAATGTGCTGGTCTACGACGATGCGGGCGACCATGCCGGGCTGCAGGCCGCCGAGTTCATCGCCCGCAGCGGCGCCCGCACCGAAATCATGACCCCGGATCGCAGCTTCGCCCCCGAGGTGATGGGTATGAACCTGGTGCCCTACATGAGATCCCTGCAAGGGCTCGACACCCACTTCACCGTGACCTACCGCTTGAAAGCCGTGGAGCGCGACGGCGACCAGCTCAAGGCCATCGTAGGCACCGACTACAGCGATCTGGAACGGGTGTTCCACTACGACCAGGTGGTGGTCAACCACGGCACCCTGCCACTGGACGAGCTCTACTTCGAACTCAAGCCGCTGGCCAGCAACGAGGGCGTGGTGGAATATCAGGACCTGATCGTCGGGCAGCCACAACGGCTGGCCACCAATCCCGCCGGCCGCTTCCAGCTGTTCCGCATCGGCGATGCGGTGTCATCGCGCAATACCCACGCCGCCATCTACGACGCGCTGCGCCTGATGAAAGACCTCTAAGAAGGTCGGTGCACCCGCTGTACCCTTTTCCCACTGCCTCTTCGACGTCTCACAAGAACATGCCAGCCCCGGCTGGCCAGACGAGGTCCCCATGCATCATCCAGAGTCCCTTGCCGGCTTCGATCCGGTGGCCGACGCCCGCCTGAGCTTTCGCCAGGACAGCCGCGTCAGCGAGCATCAACTCGCTCCGCTGGACGAAGACCTGCTGCGCGCCCACGCGTCCATTGACCGCCGTGCCCTGCGCCGCTATCGCCTGGAGCGCATCCGGGCGCAATTGGTGGAACACGACTACGCCGGCGTGCTACTGGCCGATCCGATCAACATCCGCTACGCCACCGACACCAACAGCCTGGGACTGTGGGTCATGCACTCCCCCAGCCGCTACGTGCTGGTAACCACCATCGGTCCAGTGATCCTCTTCGATTTCACCAGCAGCAAACACAACAGCGCCCACATCGAGACCATCGACGAGATCCGTCCGGCCACACCCTGGCTGTATTTCCTGGCCGGTCCGCGGGTCGAGGAAAAGGCGACATCCTGGGCTCAGGAGGTCGCCGAACTGCTGCTGCACCACGGCGGCGGCAACCGGCGCCTGGCGGTGGACCGCTGCGATCCATGGGGCGCCACCAAGCTGGCAGACCTAGGCGTAAGCCTGCACGACGCCCAGCCGCTGATGGAGCAGGCACGGCTGATCAAGTCGGCCGAGGAACTGGCCAGCCACCGGGTCTCCATGGGCGTCTGCGACCTGGCCATCGCGCGGATGCGCACCAGCCTGCGGCCCGGCATCACCGAGAATCAGCTGTGGAGCATCCTGCACGGCACCAACGTCGCCCACGGCGGCGAGTGGGCCGAGAGCCGCCTGCTCAGCTCCGGCCAACGGACCAACCCCTGGTTCCAGGACGCCACCGACAAGCCCATCCAGGCCGGGGAAATGGTCTGCTTCGATACCGACATGGTCGGTCCGGGTGGCTACCTGTCGGACATCTCGCGCAGTTTCGTCTGCCCAGGCCAATCAGCCACTGCGCGCCAGCGCGACCTACTGCAGACCGCGGCCGAGCAGCTGACGCAGAACATCAACCTGCTGCGTCCCGGGCTGGGTTTTCGCGAATTCGCCGAGCGCTGCTGGCCGGTGCCGGAACGGTACCGGCACAACCGCTACATGATGATGCTGCACGGCGTCGGCCTGGTGGACGAGTACCCCAGCGTGGCCTACGCCACCGACTTCGCCGACTGGGGCTACGACGGCACCTTTGCCGAGAACATGGTGGTCTCGGTCGAGAGCTTCATCGGCGAACAGGGCGGCCCCGAAGGCGTGAAGCTGGAGGAACAGGTGGTGATCACGGCGGCGGGGGCGGTGAAGCTGTCGCGTACGCCGTTGCTGGATCCCGACCTGCACTGATGGCCCCGCCTCCCCTATGGAGGCCCCTGCGAGGAGAGCGAGATGAGCGCCATGAGTATCGTCAGAACCCCCGCGTCGTCGGTGCCGGAGCAGCCCGAGGAGCGTCCGGCGTTCCTGCGCCTGGAAGGCATCGGCAAGCATTTCGGGCCCTATGAGGTCTTGCATGACGTATCCCTGGACATGGCCAAGGGCGAGGTGCTGGCCATTATCGGCCCCAGCGGCTCGGGCAAGAGCACCCTGCTGCGCTGCATCAACCAGTTGGAGCCGCCCACCCGCGGCAGTGTGACCCTGGAAGGCCTGAGCCTGCACGCCGGCAAGGTTTCCCGCCAGGAGCTGGTGGCCCTGCGGCGGCGCATCGGCATGGTCTTCCAATCGTTCAACCTCTTCCCGCACCTGACCGTGCTGCAGAACGTCAGCCTGGCCCAGGTGCGCAGCCTGGGGCGCAGTCGCCAGGAAGCGGATCGCCGTTCGCTGCAGTTGCTGGAGCGGGTAGGCCTGACGGCCAAGGCCAAGGCCTATCCCAGCCAGTGCTCCGGCGGCCAGCAGCAGCGTGTGGCCATTGCCCGCGCCCTGGCCCTGGACCCTGAGCTGATGCTGTTCGACGAGCCCACCTCGGCGCTGGACCCGGAGCTGGGCATGGAGGTGCTCAAGGTGATGCAGGAGCTGGCCCAGGAAGGCATGTCGATGATCATGGTCACCCACGAGATGCACTTCGCCGAGACCGTATCCGACCGCGTGGTGGTCATGGCCGACGGCCGCATCATCGAGCAGGGGCCTAGCGCCCAGGTGATGCGCCATCCGCAACACGAGCGGGTCAAACGCTTCCTGGCCACGGTGAGGAATCGCTGATGAGCGCCATTCTGCTTGCCTTGCTGCAGGGCATTCCCTGGACCCTGGCAGTGACCGGGACGGCCTTCGTCATCGGCCTGGTGCTGGGTTTCCCGCTGTGTGGCCTGCGGGTGTGCCGGATCAAGGCGGTACGCCTGCTGGCCTTCGCAGTGATCCTCACCGTGCGCGCCATCCCGCCCATCGTCTGGCTATTCTTCATCTTCTTCGGCCTGGGCGGCGGCTGGCTGACCCTGTCGCCCTTCGCCGCCGCCACCCTCGGCCTGGGGCTGATCACGGCGGCGCATATGGCCGAGGTCTACCGCGGCGCCCTCACCGGCATCCCCGCCGGCCAGTACGAGGCGGCGCTGGTGCTCAACCTCAGCGCCCGGCAGCGCTTCTTCGACGTTATCCTGCCGCAACTGGTGCGCATCGCCATCCCGGCCGCCGCCACCTATGCCATCGGGCTGCTCAAGGATTCGGCCATCGCCTCGACGCTGGGCGTCACCGACATCAGCGCCGCCGCCTACCAGCAAACCCAACAAACCTTCCAGGGCCTGCCGGTGTACAGCCTGGCCGCCCTGCTCTACATCGCCCTGAGCGTGCCGGTGGCGCTACTCGCCCGGCGCCTGGGCGACCACCTGAGCCGGAGGGTCCAGCGATGACAGAACTCCTCGCCAACTGGGTCGAATGGTTTCCCGATCTCTGGCACGGCTTGCTGCTCTCGCTCCAGGTGACCGCCCTGGCCCTGCTGGTCGGCATCCCGCTAGGCCTGGTGTTCGCCCTGGGCGTGTCCAGCCGGGTACTGCCGCTGCGCCGGCTGACCGTCGTGCTGGTGGAACTGGGCCGCGGGGCCCCAGCGCTCATCCTGCTGCAGTACTTCTATTTCGGCCTGCCCTCGGCGCACATCACCCTCAGCGCCTACAGCGCCGCCGCCCTGGCCCTGGCCTACTGCACCGGCGCCTACACCAGCGAGATCCTCAGGGGCGGGCTGAACGCCGTCGCCCAAGGCCAGCGCGAGGCGGCTGACGTGATCGGCCTCACGCCACTCGACGCCCTGCGCTTCGTCATCCTGCCGCAGGCCCTGCGCATCGCCATCCCGGCACTGCTGGGCTTCTCCATCATGGTTTTCCAGGCCTCGTCGCTGTGCTTCACCATCGCCCTGCCGGAATTGGTGAGCCGCGCCTCGATGATCGGCTCCAGCATCTTCCAATACATGCCCGTGCTGCTCCTGGCGGGTGTGATGTACGCGGCCCTGTGCATTCCCGCCGCCCTGCTGGTGGGAAGCCTGGAACGCCGCCTGGCCCCGGAACGGGCCTGACCTCCGCCCTGCCGATCATCACCCCAAGGACTACCGCCATGACCGATGCAGCTACCTTCTTCCAGCGCCTCACCCTCATCAGCCTGCTGCTCTGCGGCAGCGCCACCGCCCTGGCCGACTGCAAGCCCGCCCATACCTTCGACACCCTGGAAAAGGGCGTGCTCAAGGTGGCGACCTATGTCTTCCCGCCCTATGCCATTCCCGGGCCTGACGCCAGCATTGGCGGCGTGGAAGGCGACATCCTCACCGGCTTCGCTGCCAAGGAGTGCCTGACCGTCCGCGCCACCACCGTGGACACCGCCGCCGTGGTGCAATCGGTGATTACCCGGCGCGCCGACGTCGGCATCGGCGACTGGTATCGCACCGCCGAGCGGGCCAAGGTGCTGGGCCTCTCCGCCCCCACCTTCCTCGACGTCATGGGGATCATCTCCAAGGACAACCTGAGCCGCATCGACCAGCTCGAAGGCAAGCGCGTCGGCACCGTCCAAGGCTATCTGTGGGTGGCCGACCTGAAGAAGGTGCTGGGCGACAACCTGGTGCTCTACCCGAACCCCGTGGCCATGGCCCAGGACCTGGCCTCGGGTCGTCTCGACGTCGCCACCGACAGCTTCGCCGTGGCCAAGACCGCGCAGCAGAAAGGTGCCTATCCGGGTGCCAGCATCAACGTCGCCGCCGGCGATCCGCGGGTCAAGGCGTCGCAGCAGCCAGGCCAGGCGGCTATCCTCTTCGCCAAGCAGAACGACGCCCTGGGCCAGGCTCTGTCCGCCTATATCGAGCAGTTGCACCGGGACGGCGGCCTGCGCAAGATCGTCGCCGGCTACGGCCTCGAGGAGAAGATCACCGAGGTCGGTGCTCCGCGGTTGATCGAATGAGCCGGGAAGCCGATGGGGCACCCATCAGGCTGACTCAGCCTGAAGCCGAAGCTCTGGTGCTGGGCTGCTGCCTGCGCCAGGGCGCCAGCCCAGCGGTCGCCGCTGCCCTGACCGCCGCGACCCTGGCCGCCGAGTACCGCGGCCTGCCCACCCTCGGCTTCGCCCACCTGCTGGATTATCTCGATGGCTTCCAGCAGGGACGCATAGATCCTCGCGCCGACCCCGTGCTCAGCCGACCGGCGCCGGCGCTGATCCACAGCGATGCACGCCACGGCATCGCGCAACTGGGCTTCGATCAGGCCTTTGGAGATATACGGGATACCGCCAGGAATTTCGGCCTGGCGCTGTTCGCCCAACGCCAGGCCTTCACCTGCGGCGAGCTGGGCTACTACGTGCGCCGCCTCGCCGAACACGGCCTGGTCGCCATGGCCTTCACCAACGGTCCGCCGCTGCTGGCGCCTCCCGGTGCCCGGCGACCGCTCTACTCCACCAATCCACTGGCGTTCGCCGCCCGCGCCGACGATGGCAGGCTGCTGCTGATCGACCAGGCCTGCAGCGCCACGGCCTTCGTCAACCTGCTGCGCGCCGCGGCGGTGGACCAGGCGATTCCCTTGGGTTGGGCCCTGGATGAGCGCGGCGAGCCCACCCAGAACGCCAGCGCTGCGGTGCATGGCACCCTGCTGGCCTTTGGCGGCGCACGGGGCGCCAACATCGCCTTGATGGTGGAGATACTGGCGGCGGGCCTCACCGGGGCGAACTGGTCGCTGGACGCCGGCGACTTCCGTCAGGGTGCGCACAGTCCCGGCGCCGGCCTGACGGTGCTGGCCATAGCGCCCCGGCTACTGGACGACCGCTTTCCCATCCGCCTCGGCGAGCAGCTGACGCGCCTGGCGGCACGGGGTGTCCATTTGCCGGGGATCGCCCGCGCCGAGCGCCGGGTGCCGCACCGCGCCACCCCGCTGGAGATACCGGCCGACCTCCATGCCCGGCTAGTGCAGCTGAGCTGAGGCGTCCGTGGCGGACCCGGCCGGCCAGTGTGCTGCCGTCGCGGGCTCGGTTCCCCCCTCGTGCGCCAGGGCCTGCTGGCGCAAGGCGGCGAAACGCGCCTGGGACAACGGCCGTTGCAGGTGAAAACCCTGGGCCTGGTCGCACTTGAGATCGGCGATGCGGGCGAGTTGACCCGCGGTCTCGATCCCCTCGGCGACCACGGTCAGCGACAGCGCCCGGCCCATGCTGACGATGGCCTCGACGATGGCCGCGTTGCTTTCGCTCACCTCGATGTTGGAGACGAAGCTACGGTCGATCTTGAGACAGTCGAAGGGATAGGTGCGCAGATAGCTCAGCGAGGAATAGCCGGTGCCGAAATCGTCCATCGACAGCCGCACACCCAGGGCCTTGAGCCGCTTCATCAATTCGAGGGCCCCGGTCGCATCGTCCAGCAGCACGTTTTCGGTCAGCTCCAGCTCGACCCGCCCCGGCGCTATGCCGGTACGCTCGAGCGCCTGGCGAATCCGCGCGACCAGGTCGTCGCGCTGAAACTCCAGCGGCGACAGATTGATGGATACGATGAGTTCCGGCGCCCAGGCCACTGCCTGACTGCAGGCCTCCTGCAGCACCCAGTCGCTCAAGCCCAGGATCAGCCCGGTTTCCTCCGCCACCCCGATGAACTCGGCTGGCGCCAGGCGCCCGCGGACGGGATGATTCCAGCGGACCAGGGCTTCCGCGCCCAGCAGCCGCTGGCTGCTGGCATCGAAGCGCGGCTGGAAGTCCAGCTCGAACTCCGTGCGCTGCAGGCCCAGCCGCAATTCGGTTTCCAGCTGCCGCCGCGCGAGGATGCGCTGGTTCATGGTGGGCTCGTAGAACCTGAGGGTATTGCGCCCTGCCGCCTTGGCCTCGTACAGGGCGATGTCCGCATAGCGCAGCAGGTCTTCGGCGCTGTTGCCGTCCTGGGGCGCCTGGGCGATCCCGATGCTCGCGCCAATGCTGATGTCGTGCTCGCCGATGCGGATGCTGCGCCCGATGCCCTCCAGCATCCGGCTACAGAGAGCGCTGACCTGCTCGACGCTCAGGTCGCCGTTGATCGCGATGACGAATTCATCGCCGCCGATCCGCGCCACCAGGTCTCCCTCGCGCACATTGGCGCGCAGCTCGAGGGCGACCTGGCATAGCACCTGGTCGCCCGCGCCATGGCCGAGGGCGTCGTTGACCGGCTTGAATCTGTCCAGATCGAGGGCCAGCAGGTGCAGCGGCTGGCTGGTGCTGACGCCTTGCGCGAAGCGCTGCGCCAGGTAACGCTGCAACTGGTGACGGTTGGCCAGGCCGGTCAGGGCATCGTGCTGGCTGATGTGCTCGATACGCGCCTTGGCCTCGATCTCCTCGGTAACGTCGCACACGGTGCCGCGAAAGCCCGCCAGCAGCCCTCCACGGACGATCGCCTGGGCGGCGAGCTGGCAGTACCTCAGCTTCGCCTGGGCATCGCGCATCTCGCAGTTCAGCGGGCGGCGGGCACGGCCGGCGGCGGGGGTCCTGGCCACCTCCTCCACCTGGCTCGGCGCGTAGCCGAGCAACTCGTGCAGGGGGCGGCCGATCCAGTCTTCCTGGGCAAAGCCGGTCACCGCGACGAAGCGCTCCGAGAGATACACCAGGCATTGCTCGGCATCGGTCTCCCAGATCCAGTCGGACGAAGCCTCGGACACGGTGCGAAAGCGCTGCTCGCTATGCCGTAGGGCGTCCTCGGTCAGCGCCGTCTGGCGCGCCGCCAGGGCGATCCGCCGCCGCAGGTACCAGACCAGCAGCAACGCCAGGCCGCACATCGTCGCGAGCAGCGGCAGGAATTGCGCCATCAGCCGGTGGCCCATGCCGTGGACGTCCCAATGGAAGGTCACCGCGATGCCCGGGGTGGACTTCACCACCAAGGTCGGCCCAGGCGCGGCCGGCCATTCGCCCGGTTGCGCGGTCAGGCCGGGCAGCTCGAAACGCTGGCCGAGCTCGGCCAGTTTGTCCGGCGTCAGGACGTCGACGAAGACCATGTAGGAAAGTCGCTTGAAGTCCTGGTAGGTGGCGTCCGGCCGGATGACTGCCGCCATCACGTTGGCCGGCTTGCCCTCGACGAGAAAGTAGCCTTGCGCATAGCCATCCTTGGGCGACAGCTCCCGCGCCCTGGCCAACAGCGCCGCCAGGTCACCACCCAACCAGCCGTCCAGCGGCGTCTTGCTGCGGCCACCGCCGACCACGGCATAGCGCGTGGTGCCATTGGGTGCCAGGATGAAGGCGCCGTTCACCCCGTAGCTGCTGAAGAGTGATGGCCCGACATTGTCTTCCTCGTAGGCCCAGTTCACGTCGACCTTCCTGT
Source organism: Pseudomonas sp. No.117 (assembly GCF_054558395.1). Classification (NCBI taxonomy): domain Bacteria; kingdom Pseudomonadati; phylum Pseudomonadota; class Gammaproteobacteria; order Pseudomonadales; family Pseudomonadaceae; genus Pseudomonas; species Pseudomonas sp. No.117. Next base: position 202,430 of record NZ_BAAJNP010000008.1, on the reverse strand, counting down.
TGGTCCGCGTGTAGGCCTCGAGCCAGAAGGCATAGTCGGTCAACACCCGGCCGAGCTTGTCCTGCCGGGTTTCCAGTGCCCGCTGGGCATCCGCTTCGCTGTGCTGGCGTTGCTGCCCGTCGATGCGCGTGCAAAGGTCGTACAGCATTCCGCCCGCCAGGGCGAAGATGAGCGCGACCAGGGCGAAGAAGCCAAGGGATGCCTGATGGGCGACACGATTGAGTGGAGTGGACACGGCAGCGACCTGTTGCAACGGTTGGCCTAGGGGACGGACGCCTCGCGGCAGCACCGCAAATCGTCTGCCTTTATATCGGCAACTGCACTAACGGCTTGACCCCGTTGCATAAGTATTCCGCGAAGGCGCGGTTCAGACGGCCTTTTTTGCACCGCTAACGGGCAGCGCCGGCCAGGATGCGCCAGGACGGCGCACCGTCCAGCGCGGCGCTTGCCCAAAAACGACAAAGGCCGTCCGCCGGCCCGGCAATTCTTGACCTATCGGTCAGCTTTACCCACCATCAAGACATCAAAACCCAGGTGGAGAGCGGCCGTGATCAGGTTTCTGCTGGACCAGGAGCTGCGCAATGAAGAGCAGCTCGATCCCAATCTCACGGTGCTTCAGTATCTGCGCGAGCGCTGCGGCAAGACCGGTACCAAGGAAGGCTGCGCCTCCGGCGACTGCGGGGCCTGCACTGTGGTCCTCGCCGAGCCGGACGGCGACCGCTTGCGCTATCGCACCGTCAACAGCTGCCTGACCTTCGTCGCGGCGCTGGACGGCCGGCAACTGATCAGCGTGGAAGACCTCAAGCACCAGGGCCGCCTGCATGGCGTGCAGCAAGCCATGGTCGACTGCCATGGCTCCCAGTGCGGCTACTGCACCCCGGGCTTCGTCATGTCGCTGTTCGCCCTGCAGAAGAACGTCGCCGCGCCGGACGACGCCGCCACCCACGAGGCCCTGGCCGGCAATCTCTGCCGCTGCACCGGCTACCGGCCAATCCTGGCCGCCGCCGAGCAGGCCTGCACCAGCCGTCAGCCGGACCACTTCGATGCCCGCGAGCAGCAGACGCTGGATCGCCTCAAAGCCCTCGCACCCCAACCCGAAACCCGCCTCGAAGGCGCCGGCAGCCGCAGCCATAGCCCCAGTACCCTGGCCGAGCTGGCCGCTCTCTACCTGGCACACCCCGAGGCCCGGCTGTTGGCTGGCGGCACCGACCTGGCCCTGGAAGTCACCCAGAATCATCGCCGCCTGGAGACCCTGATCTACCTGGGCAACCTGCCTGAGTTGCGTTACGTGACGGTCAGTGAGGACCACCTCGAGATCGGCGCCGCCACGCCACTTGCCGACTGCGCCGCCGCCCTGGCGGCCGACTATCCCGACTTCGGCGGCCTGCTGCAGCGCTTCGCCTCCCTGCAGATCCGCAACCAGGGCACCCTGGGTGGCAACATCGGCAATGCCTCGCCCATCGGCGACAGCCCGCCGTTGCTGCTGGCGCTCGGCGCCACCGTCTTGCTGCGACAAGGCGAGCGCTTGCGCGAATTGCCACTGGACGACTTCTTCCTCGACTACCGCAAGACCGCCCTGGCGCCCGGCGAATTCATCCAGGCGGTCCGGGTGCCGCGGGCGCGTGAGGGCCAGGTCTTCCGCGCCTTCAAGGTATCCAAGCGACTGGACGACGATATCTCCGCGGTCTGCGCTGCCTTCGCCCTGGAACTCGACGAGGGCCGGGTCGCGGCCGTGCGCATCGCCTATGGCGGCATGGCGGCCACGCCCAAGCGGGCCGCTCACTGCGAGCAGGCGCTGCTGGGTCAGCCCTGGAATGCCGCCGCCATCGAGCGCGCGGCCCAGGCCCTGGCCAACGACTTCGCCCCGCTGTCGGATTTTCGCGCCAGTCGCGAATACCGCCTGCTGACGGCGCAGAACCTGCTGCGCAAATGTCATCTGGAGACTACCCAGCCCACGCTCGCCACGAGGGTCACCGCCCATGTCTAGCAGCCTCCCCGTCCGTACCCCCGAGGAAATGGCCGCCGCCTTCGCCGCCGGCCTGGCCACCGGTGTCGGCAAGCCGCTCAAGCACGAGAGCGCCGACAAGCATGTGAGCGGCGAAGCCCTCTACATCGACGACCGCCTGGAATTCCCCAACCAGTTGCACGTCTATGCGCGGATGAGCGAGCACGCCCATGCCCGCATCCTGCGCATCGATCTCTCGCCCTGCTACGAGATACCCGGCGTGGCCCTGGCCATCACTGCCGCCGACGTGCCTGGCCAGTTGGACATCGGCGCCGTGCTGCCCGGCGATCCGCTGCTGGCCGACGGCCAGGTGCAGTACCTCGGCCAGCCGGTGCTGGCGGTCGCCGCCAGCAGCCTGGACGCCGCCCGCCGCGCAGCCCAGGCCGCCATCGTCGAGTACGAGCCGCTGGAAGCCATCATCGACGTCAAGGAGGCGCTCAGACGCGAGCACTTCATCTCCCCGAGCCATAGCCACCACATCGGCGACGCGGCCGCCGCCCTAGCCGCCGCGCCCCACCGCCTGCAGGGCGAGCTGGCCATCGGCGGCCAGGAGCACTTCTACCTGGAAACCCAGGTGGCCTCGGTCATGCCCACCGAAGACGGCGGCATGCTGGTCTATTCCTCCACCCAGAATCCTACCGAGGTGCAGAAGCAGGTGGCCGAGGTGCTGGGGGTGTCGATGAACAAGGTCACCGTCGACATGAGGCGCATGGGCGGCGGCTTCGGCGGCAAGGAGAGCCAGGCCGGCATGCCGGCGGCGCTCTGCGCGGTGTTCGCCAGCCTCACCGGGCGCCCGGTGAAGATGCGCCTGCCGCGCTGCGAAGACATGCACATGACCGGCAAGCGCCATCCCTTCCATGTCGAATACGACGTCGGCTTCGACGATGACGGTCGCCTACTGGGCATCCGCTTCGAGCTGGCGGGCAACTGCGGCTATTCGCCGGACCTGTCCAACGCCATCATCGACCGCGCCATGTTCCATGCCGACAACGCCTACTTCCTCGGCAACGCCCAGGTCACCGGTCATAGATGCAAGACCCATCTGGCCTCCAACACCGCCTATCGCGGTTTCGGCGGGCCCCAGGGCATGCTGGCCATCGAGAACGTCATGGACGCCATCGCTCGCCATCGCGGCCTCGATCCGCTGGAGGTGCGGCGGCGCAACTACTATGGCAAGGAGACGCGTAACGTCACCCACTACCACCAGGTGGTGGAAGACAACCTGCTCGACGAGATGACCGCGGACCTGGCGGCCAGCAGCGACTACCAGGCGCGCCGCGCGGCCATCCGCGCCTTCAACCAGAGCAGCCCGGTGCTGAAGAAGGGCCTGGCGCTGACCCCGGTGAAATTCGGCATCTCCTTCACCTCTTCCTTTCTCAACCAAGGCGGCGCCCTGGTCAACGTCTACACCGACGGCAGCATCCACCTGAACCACGGCGGCACCGAGATGGGCCAGGGGCTGAACACCAAGGTCGCGCAGGTGGTGGCCGAGGTCTTCCAGGTCGACATCGGCCGCATCCAGATCACCGCCACCAACACCGACAAGGTGCCCAACACCTCGCCCACCGCCGCCTCCAGCGGCACCGACCTCAATGGCAAGGCCGCGCAGAACGCCGCCCAGACCATCAAGGATCGCCTGATCGACTTCGCCAGCCGGCACTTCCACGTCGGGGCCGAGGAGGTCGACTTCCGCAATGGCCACGTCAGGGTGCGCGATCGCTTGCTCACCTTCGAGGAGCTGATCCAGCTGGCCTACGTCGGCCAGGTGTCGCTCTCCAGCACCGGCTACTACCGCACGCCGAAGATCCACTACGACCGCGACCAGGCGCGCGGCCGGCCCTTCTACTACTACGCCTTCGGCGCCGCCTGCTCCGAGGTGCTGATCGACACCCTCACCGGCGAATACCGGCTGCTGCGCACCGACATCCTGCACGACGTCGGCGCCTCCCTGAATCCGGCCATCGACATCGGTCAGGTCGAGGGCGGCTTCGTCCAGGGCCTGGGCTGGCTGACCATGGAAGAACTGGTGTGGAACGACGCCGGCAAGCTGCTCACCGCCGGCCCCTCCACCTACAAGATCCCGGCGGTGAGCGACGTACCGCCGGACCTGCGGGTACGCCTGGTGGAGAATCGCAAGAATCCCGAGGCCACGGTGTTCCACTCCAAGGCCGTGGGCGAGCCGCCCTTCATGCTCGGCATCTCGGTGTGGTGCGCCCTGCAGGACGCCGTGGCCAGTGTGGCCGACTACCGCTTCCACCCGGCGCTCGACGCCCCGGCCACCCCCGAGCGGGTGCTCTGGGGCGTGGAGCGCATGCGCCGCCTGGCCGCCGAGGCCCAGGCCCTACCCGTGACCGCCACGGAGGAACCGGCATGACCCCGAAACGTGGCTGGCTGGCGTTGCTGGCCGATTTCGAGGCGCGCGGCGAGCCCTGCGTGCTGGTCACCGTGGCCAATGAACAGGGCTCCACCCCCCGCGACGCCGGCACCAAGATGCTGGTGGGTCGGACCGAACAGCACCTGACCATCGGCGGCGGTCACCTGGAATACCGCGCCGTGGAAATCGCCCGGGAACTGCTCGCCGCCGGCACCCGCCAGCCGCGCCTGGAGCGCTTTTCCCTGGCGGCCAGCCTCGGCCAGTGCTGCGGTGGCGTCACCACCCTGCTGTTCGAGCCGCTGCTGGCCCAGGAGGTACCGGTGGTGGTGTTCGGCGCCGGCCATGTCGCCCGCGCCCTGGTGCCGCTGTTGGCCGGACTGCCCTGCGCGGTACGCTGGGTAGACTCGCGGCCCCAGGAGTTTCCCGATCCGCTACCCGCTGGCGTCGAGAAGATCGTCACCGACGAGCCGGTCGACGAGATCGCTCGGATGCCGGCCGGTGCCTACTACATCGTCATGACCCATAATCATCCCCTGGATCTGGAGCTGACCGATGCCATCCTCGCCCGCGGCGACCATGGCTACTTCGGGTTGATCGGCTCCAAGACCAAGTGGGCCAAGTTTCGCCACCGCCTCACGGCCCGCGGCCACGGCGCCGAGCGCCTCGCCTCGGTACGCTGCCCGCTGGGCCTGCCCGAGGTGCAGGGCAAGCTGCCGCTGGAAATCGCCATCGCCGTGGCCGGCGAAGTCATCGCCCACTATGGCCGCCAGGCCCAGCAGGCGGACACGCCGCTGCGCCTGGTCAATGCCGTCGCGCCCAATTGATCCTTTTATTCTGCCGCTTCGCCTATCCGAGATCGTTATGACCGCCATCGCCCATCGCGCCGCCCTGCTCCACAGCCTCGCCGACCCGGCCGAGGTGGGGCTGGACGCCTCCTACGAATACCACGCCGACGGCCTGCTGCTGGTCGAGGACGGCCGCATCCAGGCCATGGGCCCGGCCGCCGAGCTGCTGCCCACCTTGCCCGCCGGTACCCAGGTGATCGAGCATCGCGATGCCCTCATTACCCCCGGCTTCATCGACACCCATATCCACTACCCCCAGACCGGCATGATCGCCAGCTACGCCGAGCAACTGCTGGACTGGCTGGACACCTACACCTTCCCCACCGAGCGCGCCTTCGCCGATCCGGCCAAGGCCGCCGAGGTGGCCGAGGTCTTCGTCGGCGAACTGCTGCGCAACGGCACCACCACCGCCCTGGTGTTCGGCAGCGTCCACCCGCAGTCGGTAGAGGCCTTCTTCGAGGTCGCCGAGCGGCTCGACCTGCGCATGATCGCCGGCAAGGTGCTGATGGACCGCAACGCCCCGGACTATCTGCAGGACACGGCCGAATCCGCCTATGCCGACAGCAAGACGCTGATCCAACGCTGGCACGGCAAGGGCCGGCTGCACTATGCCGTGACCCCGCGCTTTGCCCCCACCAGCACGCCGGAGCAACTGGCAGCCGCCGGGCGCCTGCTGGCCGAGTTCCCGGACGTCTACCTGCACACCCACCTCTCCGAAAACCTCAAGGAAATCGACTGGGTGAAGGCGCTGTTCCCGGAGCGAAGCCATTACCTGGACGTCTACGACCACTTCCAGTTGCTCGGCCCGCGCTCGGTGTTCGCCCACGGCATCCATCTCTGTGACGCCGAGTGCCAGCGCCTGCACGACACCGGTTCAGCAGTCGCCCATTGCCCCACCTCCAACCTCTTCCTCGGCAGCGGCCTGTTCGACCTCCAGCGCATGGAGGCCTTCAAGGTCAACGTCGGCCTGGGCACCGACGTCGGCGCCGGCACCAGCTTCTCGTTGCTGCAGACCCTCGGCGAGGCCTACAAGGTCCAGCAGCTGCGCGGCAACCGCCTGCACCCCTTCAAGTCGCTGTACCTCGCCACCCTTGGCGGCGCCCGCGCCCTGCGCCTGGACGACCGCATCGGCAGCCTGGCCCCTGGCCACGACGCCGACTTCGTGGTCCTCGACCTCAAGGCCACCCCGCTGCTGGACTACCGCCTGCAGCAATCCAAGAGCCTGGAGGAAACCCTGTTCGTCCTTACCACCCTGGCCGACGACCGCGTAGTCCGCGAAACCCACGCCGCCGGTCGCCGGGTGCATAGCCGCGACGCCTGATGCCGTCACCCCGTAGCGTGGAAAACCGCGCAGCGTTTTCCAATGGTGGAGCAACTTCGCACTGTTGGGCTTCGGCGATTGAGCCACCTCAACCCAACCTACCAACCCGCGCAACTCGTGGGTTGGGTTGAGCGTAGCGAAGCCCAACAGACCCCGCTCACACCCATCCAATACGCATAAAAAAACCGCCCCAAGGGGCGGTTTTCATTTTCAGTCAGCGTAGGTTGGGGCGAGCGCCAGCGAAGCCCAACACCAAACTCATCCCCATTCGACGCCCATAGAAAAGCCGCCCCAAGGGGCGGCTTTCGCGTTTCAGCCTAGGCCGACTCAGCTGCTGCGATAGCGCTCCAGCCAGTGGGCATAGGGCGCCGGCAGCACCCAGGACGGCTTGTCGACGCCCAGGGCCTTGGCCGCGTAGTAGGGCCAGTGCGGATCGGCCAGGTGGGCGCGGCCCACCATCACCAGGTCCAGCTGCTCGTCGGCCACCACCTGGTTGGCCAGGGCCGGGGTATCGATGTTCCAGGCCGAGGCGACCTTCAGACCGGTCGCCTTGCGCACCTGCTCGGTAATGGGCGCCAGCAGGCCCGAACCCCAGGGAATGTTGGCCGTCGGGGTGGAGAAGCCGATGCTGACGCTGAGCAGGTCGAGGCCTTCGCGCTTGAAGCCCTGGGCCAGCTCGATGGATTCGGTCAGGGTCTCTTCGTCACGGCCGTCGTATTCGATCACGCCGAAACGGGCGGTCAGCGGCAGGTGCTCCGGCCAGACCTTGCGTACCTCGGCCAGGGTCTCCAGCAGGAAGCGGCTGCGGCCGGCGAGGTCGCCGCCGTACTGGTCGTCACGCTGGTTGGAGTGCACCGAGAAGAAGCTCTGTGCCAGGTAGCCGTGGGCGAAGTGCAGCTCCAGCCACTCGAAGCCGGCCTCGTAGGCGCGCTTGGCGGCATCGACGAAGTCCTGGCGGACCCGGGCGATGTCCTCGAGGGTCATGGCCTTGGGCACCTTCGGCAGATTGGCGCCAAAGGCGACGGCGGACGGGGCGATGGTGTCCCAGCCGCGGGCGTCATCGGCGGCGATGTGGTCGTCGCCTTCCCAGGGACGGTTGGCGCTGGCCTTGCGGCCGGCGTGGGCAATCTGGATACCCGGCACGGAACCGGCGGCCTTGATCGCCTGGACCACGGGTACGAAGGCCTGGGCATGGGCGTCCGACCAGATGCCGGCACAGCCGGGGGTGATCCGGCCTTCCGGCGAGACGGCCGTGGCCTCGACGATGACCACGCCGGCACCGCCGCGCGCCAGGCCCGCGTAATGCACCTGGTGCCAGTCGTTGATCACGCCGTCGACAGCGCTGTACTGGCACATGGGCGGAATGGCGATGCGGTTACGCAGCGTCACGTCCTTGAGGGTAAAGGGTTGGAACAATGCGGACATCTGAGCGGTCTCCCATACGGTGACGGTTGGTTCGTTATTTCGATACTAATCGAACATAGCATAAACGCCAACCCCCGGTGTATGATTGCTTCATGCGCCCTTTCAAGCACCCCAGTCCTGACGAATTTTCCCTCGAGCGTCTGTTCCATGCGCTCAGCGATCCGGTGCGCCTCGATATCGTCCGCTACCTCGCCCGGGTGGCCGAGGCCACCTGTGGCGAGCTGGACGGCGGCCGTCCCAAGTCCAGCATGTCCCACCACTTCCGCGTGCTGCGTGATGCCGGCCTGGTGCACACGCGCAACGCCGGCACTACGCACATGAACCAGCTGCGCCGCGAGGATCTGGACCTGCGCTTTCCCGGGCTGATGGCGGCCATCCTGGCGCAATCCTCCGAGCCGATTATCAAGGCGGACTGACCGCCCCCACCCGCTCGGTGAGCCGCGGTCCGCGGTTGCCTGGCGAAGCCTGTTGGGTGACCCGACTGCCTATCATCGGCTGGCAACCCGTCTATCCCAAGGCCATGGAACTCGCGGTGGTTTTTTCCGCTCTTCCCGGTATGAAGGTTGCACAAGACATTGGCAGCACAGACGCTGAACGCTGCCGGGAGGTGGGTGATGGGCAAGCATTGGGGAATGGCGACCGCGCTCGCAGGGGTCGCCGCGCTGCTCGCCCTCGTACCCAGCCCTGAACCCGTCGCCGAGGCACGGGGCATCCAGCGGGTCATCGCCTTCGGCGACAGCCTGATGGACTGTGGCACCTTCGGCCATATCTACGCCACCAACCCCGGACGCACCTATCCCCAGGAAATCGCCGACGCCTATGGCATCGAGCTAGGCCCCAACCGCCAGGTCGAGGGCTACGGGCACGACGGCCCGGCCGATCCCGATGGCCTCTGCTACGCCGAAGGGGGCGCGGTGACGGGGAGCTTCACCGAACCGGGCTTCGATCACAGCGAGGCGCCGCTGGCCTTCTCCCAGCAGATCCGCAATTTCGAGATGCAGCACGGTCGCTTTCGCCAGCAGGATCTGGTCCTGGTCCAGATCGGCGGTAATGACATCATCGGTCCCTTCTATGACAAGAAGGTGAAGGCCGCGCTGATGGCCGACGCCCCGCTCCCCCAGGACGTCCGCGAGCACGTCGAAGCCCGCATCCGCCATACGGCGATGAACGAGGTCAAGCTGCTGCGTTATCTGCTCAGCCTGGGCGCCCAGCGCCTGGTGGTGCTCAACAACACCGATTACGGCAAGGCGCCCTACCTGGAGCCCTGGACCCCGGTCCTCGCCGAACGCAACCATGACCTGGTCCGGCTCTACAACGATACCTTGCAAGCCAATCTGCCGGGCAGCGACCGCCTGCTCCTGATCGACGCCTATCGGGTGCTGGAAGAGGTCTATGCGCACTACGGCAACTACGGCTTCAGCCACGCCGAAGGCGATGCCTGCCTGCCCGGACGGGAGTTCTGCGAGCCCGACAGCTACGTCGAGCCCGGTGCCGACCAGGCCTATATCTTCGGCGCCCGCGGCCATTTCGCCAGTCGCACCCACAGCATGCTGGCCCAGGTGGTGCTGGAACGCATCGCCCAGACCTGGCCGGGCAGCGCCGTGCCGGACCGGCCGCTACTGGCCACGGCCAGGGTCGCGAGTGAAACCACCGTCCACTAGTCCGTTGCCCTACCCTGGTGCCGAGCCGCCGGCATACGCACCGCGGCGGAGCAACCCAGGCTAGCTACCGCGATAGGTCGAGTAGCTATAGGGCGATACCAGTAGCGGTACATGGTAGTGCGCGGCCTCATCGGCCAGGCCGAAGCGCAGCACCACGGTGTCGAGAAACGCCGGCTCATCCAAGGTCACGCCGCGCTGCCGATAGTAGTCGCCCACCTCGAATTCCAGCTCGTAGCTGCCCCGCTGGAACCCCTCGTCCCGCAGCAAGGGAGCGTCGGTGCGACCGTCGGCATTGGTCCGTACCTCGCCCAGGGCCTTCCGCGAACCCGCGTCCAGGCGATACAGCCGGACGGTGATACCCGCGCCAGGGCAGCCGCCACTGGTGTCCAGTACATGGGTGGTCAGGTAGCCGGTGGAGGACGGGGCGGACATGGGTGACTCCTTAGCGGGAAAGCCGCCAGCCTAGCAGTTTTTCGCCGCTCGATTGTATACAGCCGACCTCAGGGCCCTCGTTGACCGGGCCGTCCGCTCTCTAACTTAGCAAAGCGCTCAGACCGGTCTGACCAGTTAGGCAGGATTCTTGCTGGTATTCGGCTTGGGTCTTCAAATATTGTATACAAAACCTCTCGACTGCCAGGATGCTCCTCCCATGACCTATCCCCGCGATCTCATCGGCTACGGCGCCCAGCCCCCTCACCCCCGCTGGCCAGGCGATGCCCGCATCGCCCTGTCCTTCGTCCTCAACTACGAGGAGGGTGGCGAACGCAACATCCTGCACGGCGACAAGGAGTCCGAAGCCTTCCTCTCCGAGATGGTGGCGGCCCAACCCCTGCAGGGCGTGCGTAACATGTCCATGGAGTCGCTCTACGAATATGGCAGCCGCGCCGGCGTCTGGCGGATCCTCGAGTTGTTCGCCAAGCACCAGGTACCCCTGACCATCTTCGCCGTGGCCATGGCCGCCGAGCGCCATCCCGACGTCATCCGCGCCATGGTCCAGGCCGGTCACGAAATCTGTAGCCACGGCTATCGCTGGATCGACTACCAGTACCTGGACGAAGCCGAGGAGCGTGCCCATCTGCAGCGCGCCATCGAGATCCTCACCGAGCTGACCGGTGAGCGCCCCCTGGGCTGGTACACCGGCCGCACCGGCCCCAACACCCGGCGCCTGGTGATGGAGGAAGGTGGCTTCCTCTACGACAGCGACACCTACGACGACGACCTGCCCTACTGGGAGCCCGACACCCCGACCGGCAAGCCGCATCTGGTGATCCCCTACACCCTGGACACCAACGACATGAGATTCACCCAGGTCCAGGGTTTCCACACCGCCGAGCAATTCTTCCAGTACCTCAAGGACGCCTTCGACACCCTCTACGAAGAAGGCGCCACCGCGCCCAAGATGCTCTCCATCGGCCTGCACTGCCGGCTGATCGGTCGCCCCGGCCGCCTGGTAGGCCTCAAGCGCTTCCTGGAGTATGCCCAGAGCCACGAGCGCGTCTGGTTCGCCCGCCGGGTGGATATCGCCCGCCACTGGCACAAGGAGCATCCACCGGCATGAGCACCTTCCAGACCGTCACGCCCAGCCAGCTGGACCGCGCCGCCTTCGTCGCGGCCTTCGGCGGCATCTACGAGCACTCCGCCTGGGTCGCCGAGCGCGCCTTCGACCAGGGCCAGCCCTTGCCAGATGCCATCGAGGCCCTGCACCAGCGGCTGTCCGCCCAGGTCGCCCGGGCCAGCCAGGCCGAGCAACTGGCACTGATCCAGGCCCACCCGGATCTCGCCGGCCGCGCCGCCCTGGCCGGCGAGCTGACCGCCGCCAGCACCAGCGAGCAGGCCGGCGCCGGCCTCGACCAGTGCACGCCGGACGAACTGGCCCGCTTCACCGGCTACAACGACGCCTACCGCGAAAAATTCGGCTTCCCCTTCATCATGGCGGTGAAGGGCAGCAACCGACACCTGATCCTCGCGGCCTTCGAGGAGCGCCTGCCCAACACCCCGGAGCAGGAATTCCAGCGCGCCCTCGCCGAGATCGACCGCATCGCCCTCTTCCGTCTCCAGACCCTCTGACCTCAGTCCGCACACGAGCCCCTCATGAAACGCACCTACGCCGCCCCCTTCGAGAAATACCTCAACCTCGCCGACGCCCGCCTCGGCACCCGCGTCATCAGCGTCTCCGACGACTGGTTCGCCGCCGCCGATCGCATGCTCCAGCCCCACGAGCCGGAGTGGAAGGAAGGCGTCTACGACGACAACGGCAAGTGGATGGATGGCTGGGAATCGCGCCGCAAGAGGTTCGAAGGCTATGACCATGCGGTGATCCGCCTGGGCGTGCCCGGCTCGATCAAGGGCGTCGACATCGACACCCGCTGGTTCACCGGCAACTACCCGCCGTCCGCCTCCCTGGAAGCCTGCTTCTGCCCCGAGGGTGATCCGGCCGCCGATACCGCCTGGACCGAGGTCCTGCCGGCCATCGAGATGCAGGGCAACAGCCATCACTACCATGCCATCAGCGACGATCGCCCCTGGACCCACCTGCGCCTGAACATCTATCCCGATGGCGGCGTGGCGCGCCTGCGGGTCTACGGCATTCCCCATCGCGACTGGTCGGCGCAGGCCGAGGACGAGGTGCTGGACCTGGCCGCGGCCCTCAACGGCGGTCGCGCCCTGGCCTGCAACGATGAGCACTATGGGCGCATGAGCAACATCCTTAACCCGGGCCGCGCCGCCAGCATGGCCGATGGCTGGGAAACCGCTCGCCGCCGTACCCCCGGCAACGACTGGGTAATCATCGCCCTGGGCCATGCCGGCATCGTCGAGGAAATCCTGGTCGACACCCTGCACTTCAAGGGCAACTACCCGGACAGCTGCCAGATCCAGGGCGCCTATGTGCGCGGCGGCACCGACGGCCAGATCGAGACCCAGAGCCTGTTCTGGAAGGAACTGCTGCCGCCGCAGAAGCTGCAGATGCACCAGGAACACAGCTTCCGCGAGCAGGTGCGCGACCTCGGCCCCATCACCCATGTGCGCCTGAACATCTTCCCCGACGGGGGTGTCAGCCGCCTGCGGCTGTTCGGCAAGGTCGCGCGGGGCCAGGCATGACCTGGCAACTCACCATCGAGCCGCTGACCGCCGAGGGCTTCGCGCCCTTCGGCGACGTCATCGAGACCGAAGGCCGCGACTGGTTTCCGATCAACAATGGCTCGACCCAGAGATTCCATGCCCTGGCTCGGGTTGAGACCGGTCCGGCCGATGGCGCGGCGATCATCAGTATCTTCCGCGCCCGCCGGCTGGAATACCCGCTGACCATCACCATGCTCGAACGCCATCCCCATGGCAGCCAGGCCTTCGTGCCGCTACGCGGCGAGCCCTTCTTGGTGGTGGTGGCGCCACCCGGGCCGCAACCGGACGCCCGGTCGATCCGGGTGTTTCGTACCGACGGGCAACAGGGCATCAACTACCGCGCGGGGGTCTGGCACCATCCGGTGCTGGCCCTGCGCGACGAGGACGAATTCCTCATCGTCGACCGCGCCGGTACCCTGCCCAATTGCGACGAGCACTTTTTCGCCGCGGACGAGACCCCGACCCTGGCGCTCTAGGGATTGGCCGGTGCGCGCCGCAGCTGCTTGCGCAGTAGGCGTGCACTGTCCAGGCAGACCCAGGCCACCGCCAGCCAGATCGGCCCATAGGTCCAGATCGCTCCCGCCGGCAGTTGTTCACCGAGGACGTAGAGGGCCACGAACACCAGCAGTGCCGGCTCGACGTAGCTGAGGATGCCGAACAGGCTCAGTGGCAACATCCGGCTGGACGCCAGCATGGCGGCGAAGGCGATGGCACTGAGCAACCCCAGCCCGGGCAACAGCGCCCAGAGCCAGGGCGCCTGCTGCAAGGCCTGGCTCGGCGAGAACCACTGCAGGGCGAGCAACGCGAACGGCAGCAGGCAGCACATCTCCAGCACGAAGCCGGACAAGGCATCCACCGCCATCCACCGGCGCAGCACGAAGTACGGCGGATAGCCCACCACCGGCAGCAGGCTGACCCAGGACAGCGCCCCGGTCACCCAGACCTCGTTGATCACCCCCAGCAGGGCACAGGCCACTGCCAGCCGCTGCAGCGGCCGCAGACGCTCGCCATAGACCAGCCGCCCGGTCAGGACGATGGCCAGCGGCAGCAAGAAGTAACCCAGCGACATGGCCATGGCCTCGCCATTCATGGTCGCCCAGACGAACACCCACCACTGGATGCCCATCAGCAGCGCCGCCGCCGGGATCGCCAGGCACAACCGGGGTTCGCGTACCAGTCGCTGAAGCGTGGCCCACAACGCCTTGCCCTCGCGCAGCAGTACCACCAGCAGCAACACCATGGGCAGCGACCAGACCACCCGCAGGGCCACCACCTGCAGGCCGTCCAGCGGCGCCAGCCAGGCGAAGTACACCGGCATCAGGGCGAACAGCACCGACGACAGCACGGAAAGGCCCAGTCCCCTGCCCGACAGCACACTCATGCTCGGCGCCCCTGACGATTGATGACCAACGACAGCAGGATGATGCCGCCACCCAGCAACAGCCTAGGCAGATCGGCCGGGTGCTGCCAGATCAGCAGGCTGACCAGCAGTCCGGCCGGCACATGGGCCTCGTTCATGATCGCCAGGGTCCCGCCGTTGACGCGCAGCGAACCGAGGGTCCACCAGTAGAGGCCGAGGGCCGTGGCGAACACGCCCATCCACAGCAGCACGCCCCACTGCAGGCCAGTGCTGGGCAGCCGCGCCGGATTGCCGAACAGCAGGAAGGACAGCGCCGCCACCAGCAGGGCGCCGAGAAAGAACAGGCCGAAATAGCGGTGCAGCGCACCCTGGCCGGCGTAGGCATGGCCCAGGTGCTTGCACAGCACCTGGCCGGCGGCGAACGTCAGGTTGGCCACCTGCAGCAACAAGAAGCCCAGCAGGTAGTCACCGGTCAGCGGCTGGAAGCGGATCAGCGCGGCGCCGCCTACCGCCACCACGGCCGCCAGCAGCGACCAGAGGCGCAAGCGGCGCTGCCAGGCGTCGTCGAGCAGCGTCACATAGATGGGCGTGAGCACCGTGAACAGCAGCACCTCCGGTACCGTCAACACGGCGAAGCTGCGGTACAGGCAGAGGTAGGTGATGCCGAATTGCAGGGCCCCCGCCGCCATCAGGCCCAGTGCGAAGCGTCCCGGCACGCCGCGCCAGCGGGTGAAGGGCAGGAACAGCACGAAGGCGATGGCCACGCGGACCAGGACGGCGAAGTCGCTGTCCACCCGACCGGCGAGATATTCGCCGATCAGGCTGAAGGAAAACGCCCAGATGAGGGTGACGAGCAAGAGATAGGGCATGGCGGCGGCGCACGAAAAAGGTGCGCGACCTTAACGTGCCCGCCGCCCGAGGAAAAGCCCTGCCGCCGCCCGACTCAGCGGGTGGCGTTCATCCCGGACGGATCACCGCCGGTGAGCGCGGCCACCGACTGGTTGGCCTGCAGGACATTGTCCGCGCCCGAGACCAGGGTCTTGGGCTCGGCGACGCCGGCCGCCCGCGACCAGTAGACCTGCTGGTTGGAGCCACCGACCGCGATGTCGGCCTGGCTGAGCAGGGTCAGGCGGGCCTTGGCGCCGTAGCCATAGGCATCGACCTTGGCCAGGCCTTCACCACCGCGCACATTGGCCTGCACCTGCTGGTAGCCACCACCGATGCTGAGGTTCTCGACCGCACCCTTGACCGTGGTGACGCTACCCAGGCCGTGGATGCTCAGGGTCCGGGCGCTGTCGACCACCAGCCGGTGGTGACTGCCGTAGACCGATACCTCACCGCACTGACCTTTCAGGGTCAGGGTATTGCCCTCGCCGGACAGGGACACGTCCTGGCCATGGCAGTCGACGGTTCGAGTGATGTTCATGCCCTCGATCTCGAGGGGCTCGCCGGCCGCCGACGCCTGCTCCTCGGCATGGACCAACAGGGGAGCGACGAGCAGACAGCAACCCAGCAACGCCTTGAATGACGACATGGAGACTCCTTGTCTTGCCTAGAGTGGGAAAACTCATCGGCAGGCTTTGAGCGGCGCGCCCGCCGGATATTTGGCCCGCCGGAGGACATTTTTTAAGGCCGTGATGGACACCGCGTTTTGCCATTGGGCGCTCAGGCTCTAACATGCGCCCTTTCGCGGTCATAGAGCGCTCGATGAAGACTCCTCGCGTTTCCCTCGATCAGTGGCGAACCCTGCAGGCGGTCGTGGACCACGGCGGCTATGCCCAGGCCGCCGAGGTCCTGCACCGCTCCCAGTCCTCGGTCAGCTATACCGTCGCCCGCATGCAGGAACAGCTCGGGGTCCCGCTGCTGCGCCTGGAAGGTAGGCGCGCCGTCCTGACCGACGCCGGCGCGGTACTCCTGCGCCGCTCGCGGCGCCTGGTGCAGCAGGCGAGCCAGCTCGAGGAACTCGCCTACCACATGGAACAGGGGTGGGAATCCGAGGTACGCCTGGTGGTCGACGCCGCCTACCCGACCCGGCCGCTGCTGCTCTGCCTGCGCGAATTCATGCCCCAGAGCCGAGGCTGCCGGATACGTCTGCGCGAAGAGGTGCTGTCCGGCGTGGAAGAAGCCCTGCTGGACGGCTCGGCGGACCTGGCGATCACCGGCCTGGTGATCGCCGAACACCTCGGCGCTTCCCTGGGCACGGTGGAATTCGTTGCCGTCGCCCATCCCGAGCATCCCCTGCACCTGTTGCGGCGCACCCTGGTGACCGCCGATCTGGAAGAACAACTGCAGATCGTCATCCGCGACAGCGGCCGCGCCCAACCGCGGGACACCGGCTGGCTGGCCGCGGAACAGCGCTGGACGGTGGGCAGCATCAGCACCGCGGCCACCTTCCTGCGCGACGGCCTGGGCTTCGCCTGGCTGCCGCGAGACGCCATCCAGACCGATCTCGACGCCGGCCTGCTCAAGCCGCTGCCGCTGGAACAGGGGGCGCACCGCTTCCATCCCTTCCAGCTGTACAAGACCCGCCAGCACGAACTCGGCCCGGCGTCGCAGATCCTCATGAGCCTTTTGCGCAAGCACGCCCTGCCGCGCTGACCGTGGCGGGGCGTCGGCCGGATTGCTATCGTTCGCCAGTCGTCTCTGCCCACTGAAGGATCCACCATGTTCAAAGCCCTGCTTGCCGCCTGCGCCCTCCTCGTCGCCTCCACCACCTGGGCCGCGGACAATCCGCACGTGCTCATCAGCACCAACAAGGGGGATATCGAGGTCGAGCTGGATGCGACCAAGGCACCGGTCAGCACCCAGAACTTCCTGGGCTACGTCGACAGCGGCTTCTACAAGGGCACCCTGTTCCACCGGGTCATCCCCGGCTTCATGATCCAGGGTGGCGGCTACACCCGCGACATGCAGGAAAAGCGCACCAAGGCACCGATCAAGAACGAGGCCGACAACGGCCTGAAGAACCTGCGCGGCACCCTGGCCATGGCCCGCACCTCGGACGTCAACTCCGCCACCAGCCAGTTCTTCATCAACGTCGAGAACAATGCCTTCCTCGACCATGGCTCGCGGGATTTCGGCTACGCCGTGTTCGGCAAGGTGGTACGCGGCATGGAGGTCGTTGACCAGATCGCCGGCGTTCAGACCACCCGCCAGGGGATGCTGCGCGACATTCCCCGTGAACCGGTCATGATTCTCGCTGCCAAACGCCTGTAAGAGACTGTTCATGGGCGCGCGGGCTGGCGCCGAACCAGACGAAAATGCCCGAAGGAGCTAATCGGACTCGCGCTCGAGGTCGCCCAGGGTAACTGGGCGTCCCGCCGGGCGCTGAGCTTCCCGGGCATTTCAATCCTGGCTTGGCTGACGCGCCGCGGATCCTGGACAGGCTCTGAATCGACCCGTCCCACTGGGCCATCCCCCAGCGGTCGTCCAGTCCAAGTGGCGCGGTCCCTCCTCTCGGCGACGCGAGACCCTGTCTCCCCTCTACAAGGACCCCGCATGATCTTTCGCCGCTTCGAACGCATCATCGATGCGTTTCGGGAAGCTCCCGACGAAATGCCGCCCACCGGCGTCGGTGCCTTCTATCTGCATTTCCTCAAGCAGGCCTGGCCGGCCTTCGCCCTGCTGCTGGTAGTAGGCCTGATCGGCGCCCTGGTCGAGGTCGCCCTATTCAATTTCATCGGCCAGATCGTCGACCTGGCCGGCAGCGCGCCCAACAGCACGGTGTTCTTCCAGGAGCACGGTGGCATCCTGATCTGGATGGCCGTCGTCACCCTGGTCATCCGCCCGCTGTTCATTAGCCTGCACGACCTGCTGGTGCACCAGACCATCACCCCCAGCCTGACCACCCTGATCCGCTGGCAGAACCATCGCTACGTGCTCAAGCAGAGCCTGGGCTTCTTCCACAGCGACTTCGCCGGGCGCATCTCGAACCGCATCATGCAGACCGGCGTCTCGCTGCGCGATTCGGCGGTGCAGGCGGTGGATGCCATCTGGCACGTGCTGATCTTCGCCGTCACCTCGCTGATCCTATTCGCCCAGGCCGACGTCTGGCTGATGGTGCCGCTGATCCTCTGGATCATCGGCTACGTGATCGCGCTCTGGTACTTCGTGCCCCAGACCAAGGAGCGCTCGGCCATTGCCTCGGAAGCCCGTTCGCAACTGTCCGGACGGATCGTCGACGGCTACACCAACATCTCCACGCTCAAGCTGTTCTCCCATTCGGCGCAGGAAGAGCAGTACGCCCGCCAGGCCATGGAAGAGCAGACGGAAAAAGCCGAGAGCGCGGCCCGCCTGATCACCGCCATGGGGGTGACCATCAGCATCCTCAGCGGCTTCCTCATCGCCGGTACCACGGGCCTGGCGCTGTGGCTCTGGCACCAGGGCATCATCAGCGTCGGCGCCATCGCCCTGGCCACCGGCCTGGTGATTCGGATCAACAGCATGTCCGGCTGGATCATGTGGGTGGTCAACGGCATCTTCGAGAACATCGGCATGGTGCAGGACGGCATGAGCACCATCGCCAAGCCGCGCCAGGTCGGCGACGCCCCGGATGCCAAGCCGCTGCAGGTGAGCCGTGGCGCCGTGCTGTTCGAGGACATCCACTTCCACTACGGCAAGGGCGCCGGCATCATCGAAGGCCTCACCCTCGACGTGGCCCCCGGCGAGAAGATCGGTCTGGTCGGCCCCTCGGGCGCCGGCAAGTCGACGCTGATCAACGTGCTCCTGCGCCTCTACGACCTGGAGGGCGGCCGCATCCTGGTCGACGGCCAGGACATCGCGCAGGTCACCCAGGAAAGCCTGAGATGCCAGATCGGCGTGGTCACCCAGGACACCTCGCTGCTGCACCGCTCGATCCGCGAGAACCTGCTCTACGGCCGCCCCGAAGCCACCGATGAAGAACTGCACGCCGCCCTGCGCAAGGCCAAGGCCGACGACTTCATCGCCCGCATCACCGACGCCCATGGCCGTACCGGCCTGGACGCCCAGGTGGGTGAGCGCGGCGTCAAGCTCTCCGGCGGCCAGCGCCAGCGCATCGCCATCGCCCGCACCCTGCTCAAGGATGCGCCCATCCTGCTCTTGGACGAAGCCACCTCGGCCCTCGACTCCGAGGTGGAAGCGGCTATCCAGGAAAGCCTAGAAACCCTGATGGAAGGCAAGACGGTGATCGCCATCGCCCACCGGCTGTCGACCATCTCGCGCATGGACCGCCTGGTAGTCATGGAGCGTGGCCAGATCGTCGAGATGGGCTCCCATGACGAACTGCTCGCCTACAACGGCCTCTATGCCCGCCTATGGCGCCACCAGACCGGCGGTTTCGTCGGTCATGGCGTACCGGGCAGGCAGCGGGTGCGCAGCAGCTCCAGTTGACGCTCCTGGTCCAGGCCCGGATAGAAGCCCTGGATCTTCTGCAGGCCACCCAGCCAGCTGCGCCGCTCCACCACGCACTCGAACACCGGGCAGGCCGCCTGCCCGGCCTTGCCGCAGTCGCGGTAATACGTCAGCCGCTGGCTCTTCTGCGCCGAGCCCTGGAAGGAACCGGGGCGATCCTGCAGCACATAGAAGTCGATGTCGGCGGCGCCGCGATGGTTTTCCCACTGGAACGCCAGGGTGCTGGGGTAGAACAGCACCAGCAGCAGCGCCAGCAGCAGCCAGACGATGGCCGCCGTCACCGGTAGCGGCAGCCGGGCGCGAAAGCGCTGGCCACCCCGGATGATCAAGGCGGTGACCACCGTGACCAGCGCCAGGGCGATGCACAGCGACGGCAACCCGGTGATGACCTGGCCAGCCACGCCGATGTCCAGCCCACTGGGCGAAGGCACCGTCCGATAGCCGATCTCCAGCCGCTCCCAGCCCACGCGATTACCGATCAGGCCAGCGAGGCCGAAGGCGACGGCCAGGCCCACCAGGGCCCAGAAGGTACGAGGATTCGAGGTGCGCATGGGCAGACGTCCGGACAAAGACCGGGAGACTGCCTAAGCCGGCCGGCGAAGGCAAATCAGAATTTTCTCCCTTGGCCGGCCTCTATTGCAGGTCACGTCCCCAGGAGGTCCCCATGCCGATCGAGCTCGCCCACGCCGTCCACATCGTCGAACAGGCCTTTCTGCCGCTGCGCGGCGAGGTCCGCGAGGATCCCAGCGATGCCAGCTTTTCCTTGGCGGTGACCGATGGCAGCCAGGTCCTGGCCTCGGTCGCCCACGTCGCCCGCAGCCAGTACAGCCACGCCGGCCATCTCGCCGCCCTGATCGAGCAGACGCGCCTGGAGTTGGCGCGTGACGGCCACCGTCTGGCGCCCTGGTCGATGCCCGGCTAGCGACCCGGACCGCCGACTCCGCGGCAAGGTTCGGCAAGGCGGTGTCGAGCTGGTAGACTGCCGCCCCGCAGCCGCCACACACCGTGGCCCAACGCGAGTGGTTATCGTGGAAATTTTCAAAGAATTCATTTTCGAAGCCGCACACTTCCTGCCCAATGTCCCGGCGGGTCACAAGTGTGGACGCCTCCATGGGCATTCCTTCAAGGTAGGCCTGCACATCGAAGGCGCGGTCGATCCCCATACCGGCTGGGTACGGGACTTCGCCGACATCAAGGCCGCCTTCAAACCCCTCTACGAGCGTCTCGACCATCACTACCTGAACGACATCCCGGGGCTCGAGAACCCCACCAGCGAAGTGCTCGCCCGCTGGATCTGGCAGCAACTCAAGCCCCAGCTGCCCGAGCTCAGCCAGGTTCGCGTGCATGAGACCTGCACCTGTGGCTGCATCTACCGCGGCGACTAAATCGCCCCTCCCATTCAAGGCGGCGATGGCGGCAGTCATTTTTCTGCCATAATTCGCGCCTGCCAACTGTCGACGTATCCCCATGTTCGAACTTTTCAGCGGACTCCACGCCTGGGTCGCCATCAGCCTCGTCCTGGCCCTGGCCTTCGTGCTGGCCTTTGAATTCATCAATGGCTTCCACGACACCGCCAATGCCGTCGCCACGGTGATCTACACCAAGGCAATGCCGCCGCATCTCGCGGTGCTCTTCTCCGGCATCTTCAACTTCCTCGGGGTGCTGCTCGGCGGCGTCGGCGTGGCCTATGCCATCGTCCACCTGCTGCCGGTGGAGCTGCTGATCAACGTCAACACCGGCCACGGCCTGGCCATGGTGTTCTCTCTGCTCGCCGCGGCCATCACCTGGAACCTGGGTACCTGGTACTTCGGGATCCCGGCGTCCAGCTCCCATACGCTGATCGGCTCCATCCTCGGCGTGGGCGTGACCAACGCGCTGCTGACCGGCATCCCGATGAGCGAAGGCGTCAACTGGCAGAAGGCGATCGACATCGGCCTGTCGCTGATCTTCTCGCCGCTGGCGGGCTTCGCCGTCGCCGGCCTGCTGCTCATCGCCCTCAAGCGCTGGCGACCGCTGTCGAAGATGCACAAGACGCCCGAGCAGCGCCGCGAGCTGGATGCCAAGAAGCACCCGCCCTTCTGGAACCGGCTGATGCTGGTCCTCTCGGCGATGGGCATGAGCTTCGTGCACGGCTCCAACGATGGCCAGAAAGGCATCGGCCTGATCATGCTGGTGCTGATCGGCATCGTCCCGGCCAAGTTCGTGCTCGACCTGGACAGCACGACCTACCAGATCGAGCGCACCCGCGACGCTGCCATCCACCTGGGGCAGTTCTATGACCGCCAGGGTGACAACCTCAAGGAGTTCCTTGCCGAGGTACCGGGCAATCGCGACCTGCCGCAGGAATTCCGCTGCGCCCCGCACATGACCGTGCCGACGCTTAAGGCGCTGCTGGCCGACCTGGACGGCATCACCGACTACCGCGCCATGAGCGACGACCATCGCCAGCAGGTGCGGCGCTACCTGCTGTGCCTGGACGACACCGCCAAGAAGGTCAGCAAGCTGCCGGTGCTGACGGCCCGGGACCGCGACGACCTCAGTCGGCTGCGCAAGGACCTCACCAGCACCACCGAATACGCCCCCTTCTGGGTCATCATCGCCGTCGCCCTGGCACTGGGCATCGGCACCATGGTCGGCTGGCGCCGCGTAGTACTGACGGTGGGCGAGAAGATCGGCCGCCAGGGCATGACCTACGCCCAGGGCGTCAGCGCCCAGGTGACGGCGGTGGCCGCCATCGGCATGGCCAACGTCTTCGCCCTCCCCGTCTCCACCACCCACGTCCTGTCGTCAGGGGTGGCCGGTACCATGGTCGCCAATCGCAGCGGTCTGCAAGGCAGCACGGTGCGCAACATCCTCATGGCCTGGGTGCTGACCCTGCCCGCCTCCATGGCGCTGTCCGCCGGCCTGTTCTGGCTGGCCCACCTGTTCCTCTGATCCAGCCTGGCCGGGCGATGCAGCCGCATCGCCCGGCTACACCCCTCGTCGGGAACGCCCGAACAGCTCCGCTATTGACGTGTCTAGAGAAGTGTGTCCAGCAGCGACACCTTTTCCGAGACAGCCGTACGGTGAACGTCAATGACTCCTGCGACCTACATCCTTCTTCTCGTGCTTGGCTGGCTGGCCCTGTCGCTGGCCATACTCTGGGCCATGCTGCGCCTGGCCCGTCGGTCCCGCCCGCTCACGGATACCTCCCGGGCGATGCCGAGGCAACTGCCGTCCGCACCTGTCACCACGCGCAAGCACCTGGCCTGCTGACGAGGTCGAACACCAGGCGTGACGAAGCGCCCTCGACGCCGTGGCAGCGCGCGGGGAAAAAGGGTGGATTCTTGTCGTTATTCGAAGGGAATTGATTCGGGCGAATCAGGTGAGCAGGGTATTTTCCTGAGCGCTGCGGCTCATTTGCTCGAGGATCTGGTCTTGCTGCTGCGGGGTCAGGGTGTCCCAGCAGTGGTGCTTGATGAACAGGCCAACGCCAAAGGCGATGTACAGCGACAGGGCGACGATGACGAGCGTTTCCAGCCCGACGATGGCCCAGGAACGACTCTTGGACGCATTGTCCTTGGTTTTCATAACGACCTCATGAGATTTAGAGGGACAATAGTTTAGTCCCTTAAGCAACTTCCGTGCAGCGCCAGACGACGATTGGTCAAGCCTCTTGACCTGCCTTGGCCGTCTGCGAAAGTCAGGTCGGCGCCAACCTCCTGCCACTCCCGCCCTCCCGCCGCGGCATGAATGCACGCCAGGCGTCGCGCTGATATACTCCCGCGACTGACGGGTCGCTGCAGGCCCTGCCGGTTCCGCTGGCTATATCGGCCGACCGCGCAATTTCCGCAGCGACGCTTTGTCGCATGACCCGTCCATCGCCGCCGCGCCTGATGCGCGGCCCGATAACGCCTTCTTGGGGCGTCTATCGACTCAAGGGTCGATCCTCGCTCGCCCGGCTTCGCGCCACAGCTGTGATAAAGAGGAGTTAAAGCAAGACATGTCCACCACGTCGAAGATCATCTACACCCTGACCGACGAAGCGCCCGCCCTGGCGACCTATTCGCTGCTGCCCATCGTCGAGGCCATCACCGCCTCGTCCGGCGTCGCCCTCGAAACCCGTGACATCTCCCTTGCCGGCCGCATCATCGCCCTCTTCCCCGAGTACCTGAAGGAAGAGCAGCGCATCTCCGACCACCTCGCCGAACTCGGCGAACTGGCCACCACTCCCGAAGCCAACATCATCAAGTTGCCCAACATCAGCGCCTCGGTGCCGCAGCTCAAGGCCGCGATCAAGGAACTGCAGGGCCAGGGCTATGCCCTGCCGGACTACCCGGACGAACCCAAGGACGATAAGGAAAAGGACGTCAAGGCGCGCTATGACAAGGTCAAGGGCAGTGCCGTGAACCCGGTCCTGCGCGAAGGCAACTCCGACCGCCGCGCGCCCCTGTCGGTCAAGAACTACGCCCGCAAGCATCCCCATCGCATGGGTGCCTGGAGCGCCGATTCCAAGTCCCACGTCGCCCACATGGACGCCCATGACTTCTATGGCAGCGAGCGCTCGGCCACCATCGAGAACGCTGGCAGCCTGAAGATCGAACTGATCGGCAAGGACGGCAGCAGCAAGGTCCTGAAAGAGAAGACCGCGGTCAAGGCCGGCGAGATCGTCGACGCCTCGACCATGAGCCGCAAGGCTCTGCAGAGCTTCATCGCCGCCCAGATCGAAGACGCCAAGGCCCAGGGCGTGCTGTTCTCCGTGCACCTGAAGGCCACCATGATGAAGGTCTCCGACCCCATCATGTTCGGCGTCATCGTCGGCGAGTTCTACAAGGACGTGCTGGCCAAGCACGAGACCGCCCTGAAGGAAGCTGGCTTCGACCGCAACAACGGCATCGGCGATCTCTACGCCCGTCTGTCCAGCCTGCCGGAAGCCACCCAGGCCGCCATCAAGGCCGATTTCGACGCCCAGTACGCCCAGCGCCCGGCCTTGGCCATGGTCAACTCCGACAAGGGCATCACCAACCTGCACGTGCCGAGCGACGTCATCGTCGACGCCTCCATGCCGGCCATGATCCGTGACTCCGGCAAGATGTGGAACGCCGAAGGCAACCTGCAGGACACCAAGGCCATCATCCCCGACCGCTGCTATGCCGGCGTCTACCAGGTGGTGATCGAGGACTGCAAGCAGCACGGCGCCTTCAACCCCAGCACCATGGGCAGCGTGCCGAACGTCGGTCTGATGGCGCAGAAGGCCGAGGAATACGGTTCCCACGACAAGACCTTCCAGATCCCCGCCGACGGCACCGTGCGCGTGACCGACGACCAGGGCAAGGTGGTCTTCGAGCATCCGGTGGAAGCCGGTGACATCTGGCGCATGTGCCAGACCAAGGACGCGCCGATCCAGGACTGGGTCAAGCTCGCCGTCAACCGTGCCCGTGCCAGCGGCACCCCGGCGATCTTCTGGCTGGACCAGAACCGTGCCCACGACGCCCAGGTCATCGCCAAGGTCGAGCGCTACCTCAAGGACCACGACACCAACGGCCTGGACATCCGCGTCCTGGCGCCCGAGGAAGCCACTCGCGTCTCCCTGGAGCGCATCCGCAAGGGCGAGGACACCATCTCGGTGACCGGCAACGTCCTGCGTGACTACCTGACCGACCTCTTCCCCATCATGGAACTGGGCACCAGCGCCAAGATGCTGTCCATCGTCCCGCTGATGAACGGCGGCGGCCTGTTCGAGACCGGTGCCGGCGGTTCCGCGCCCAAGCACGTCCAGCAGTTCGTGCAGGAAAACCACCTGCGCTGGGATTCCCTGGGCGAGTTCCTGGCCCTGGCCGAATCCCTCAATCACCTGGGCGAGACCACCGGTAACGCCAAGGCCAAGGTACTGGCCAAGACCCTGGACCAGGCCAACGGCCAGTTCCTCGACAGCAACAAGTCGCCGTCGCGCAAGGCGGGCGAACTGGACAACCGCGGTAGCCATTTCTACCTGGCACTGTACTGGGTCCAGGCCCTCGCCGAGCAGAACGACGACGCCGAACTGAAGGCCCAGTTCGCGCCAGTGGCCCAGTCGCTGACCGCCGACGAAGCCAAGGTGGTCGCCGAGCTGAATGGCGTCCAGGGCCAGCCGGTGGACATCGGTGGCTACTACCATCCCGACCAGGCGAAGGCCAGCCAGGCCATGCGTCCGAGCGCCACGCTCAACGCCGCCCTGGCCCAGCTCAAGGGCTGAGCCAGAGGGCTGCGTCTGCAGCCTGAATGGGTGATCACAGCGAACCCCGGCCCCGGCCGGGGTTCGCTGCATTTGGGGCACGCAAAGCTTAAGGCGTATACTGCGCTATTACCGATAGCGGAGTCCGAGATGGATTGGCACGCCCACGTCACCGTGGCCACCGTGGTGGAAGACGCCGGTCGCTTCCTGCTGGTGGAAGAAGAGAAGCAGGGTCGCCTGGTGCTTAACCAGCCGGCCGGGCACTTGGAGCCGGGCGAGAGCCTGATCGAGGCGGCGCGGCGCGAAACCCTGGAAGAAACCGCCTGGCAGGTGGAGATCCTGGGCGTGATCGGCATCGGCCTCTATGTCGCCCCGGCCAATGGCGTCACCTACTATCGCACGGCCTTCCATGCCCGCCCCCTGGCCCACCAGCCGGAGCGCGCCCTGGACGCCGACATCACCCGTGCGGTGTGGCTGACCCTCGACGAGATCCGCGCCGAGCAGGCCCGGCTGCGCAGCCCCCTGGTCTTGGACGCCATCGAGAAGTATCTGGTCGGGCACCGCTATCCCCTGTCGATGATCGTAGATATGAGAGGTTTTTGAAGTGAACGGCACCCGCGTCATCGTCGGCATGTCCGGCGGAGTGGATTCCTCGGTCTCGGCCCTCTTGCTCAAGGAGCAGGGCTATCAGGTCGAGGGCCTGTTCATGAAGAACTGGGACGAGGACGACGGCACCGAGTACTGCACGGCCAAGGAAGACCTGGCCGACGCCCAGGCGGTCTGCGACCGCATCGGCATCAAGCTGCACACGGCCAACTTCGCCGCCGAGTACTGGGATCACGTCTTCGAGCACTTCCTCGCCGAATACAAGGCCGGCCGGACGCCGAATCCGGACATCCTCTGCAACCGCGAGATCAAGTTCAAGGCCTTCCTCGACTACGCCCTGGCCCTGGGCGCCGACCTGATCGCCACCGGCCACTATGTGCGCCGTCGCGACGTCGACGGCCAGACCCTGCTGCTCAAGGGCCTGGACGCCAACAAGGACCAGAGCTATTTCCTCCACGCCGTGGGTGGCGAGCAGCTGGCGCGCACCCTCTTCCCAGTGGGCGAACTGGAAAAGCCCGAGGTCCGCGCCATCGCCGAGCTGCACGGCCTGGCCACCGCGCGCAAGAAGGACTCCACCGGCATCTGCTTCATCGGCGAGCGTCGCTTCAGCGACTTCCTCAAGCAGTACCTGCCGGCGCAGCCAGGCGCCATAGAGACCACCACCGGTGAGGTCATCGGCCAGCACCATGGCCTGATGTACCACACCATCGGCCAGCGCCAGGGCCTGGGCATCGGCGGCATGAAGGACGCCGGTGACGAGCCGTGGTACGTGCTGAGCAAGGACCTGACCCGCAACGTGTTGGTCGTCGGCCAGGGCAATGCCCATCCCTGGCTGTTCGCCGAAGCCCTGACCGTCGGCGAGATGTTCTGGGTCAACGACCTGGACCTCGCCCAACCGCGGCGCCTCACCGCCAAGGTGCGCTACCGCCAGCAGGACCAGCCCTGCCAGATCGAGCGCCAGGGCGCCGGCTACCGGGTGGTCTTCGACGAACCCCAGCGCGCCGTGACCCCCGGCCAGTCGGTGGTCTTCTACGACGGCGACGTCTGCCTGGGCGGCGGCGTGATCGAACACTATCAACCCGCCTGCGCCGAGGCGCCCGCCGCATGAATCGCACCCAGGAACAACTTATCGCCCTGGGCGGCGTCTTCCAGGCCGCCGTGCTGGTCGACCAGCTGGCACGCACCGGCCAGGTCGCGGAAGAACCCCTCGCCTGTCTGCTCGGCAGCCTGCTGGTGCGCGATCCGGGCAGCACCCTGGAGGTCTACGGCGGCCATGTCGCGCCCTTGCGCGAGGGCCTCGGCGCGCTTTCCAGCACCCTGGAGCGCAATCCCAACAGCCTGCAGCGCGAGCCCCTGCGCTATGCCCTGGCGATGACTGCCCTGGAACGCAAGCTGGAGAAGCGCGGCGACCTGCTCGACCTCATCGGCCGGCGCCTCACCCAGATCCAGTCCCAGGTCGAGCACTTCGGTGTCGCCCACGAGAACGTCATCGCTGCCTGCGGGGGTCTCTACGAGGACACCCTGAGCACCTTCAAGCAGCGCATCCAGGTGCACGGCGAAATGCGCTATCTGCAGCAATCCGCCACCGCCTCGCGGGTGCGTGCCCTGCTGCTGGCCGGCATTCGCTCGGCCCGCCTGTGGCGCCAGCTCGGCGGCCATCGCTGGCAGCTGGTGCTCAATCGCCGCAAGTTGCTCGACAACCTCTACCCGCTGCGCAACGCCTGATCCCGGACCGGCCGGTGGCGGTACTAAAGCCCTGGCCTTTGCGTGTAGAATTCCGCCCCTTTCTCCCCCGCTACCAAGAGAATGCCCATGCAGCTCTCCTCGCTCACCGCCGTATCGCCCATCGACGGCCGTTACGCCGGCAAGACCGCCGCCCTGCGCCCCATCTTCAGCGAATTCGGCCTGATCCGTTTCCGCGCCCAGGTCGAGGTCCGCTGGCTGCAGCGCCTGGCCGCCCACGCGGGCATTCCCGAGGTCGCACCCTTCTCCGCCGAGGCCAATGCCCTGCTGGACAAGCTGGCCACCGAGTTCAGCGTCGAGCAGGCGCAGCGGGTCAAGGACATCGAGCGCACCACCAACCACGACGTCAAGGCTATCGAGTACCTGCTAAAGGAAGAAGTCGCCAATCTGCCCGAGCTGGCCGCGGTGAGCGAATTCATCCACTTCGCCTGCACCTCCGAGGACATCAACAACCTGTCCCATGCGCTGATGCTGCGTGAAGGCCGCGACCAGGTGCTGCTGCCGCTGATGCGCCAGATCGCCGGCGAGATCCGCGTGCTGGCCCACCGCTTCGCCGACGTGCCCATGCTCTCGCGCACCCATGGCCAGCCCGCCTCCCCCACCAGCCTGGGCAAGGAACTGGCCAACGTGGTTTATCGTCTGGAGCGCCAGATCGAGCAGATCGCCGCCATCCGCCCGCTGGGCAAGATCAATGGCGCGGTGGGCAACTACAACGCCCACCTGTCCGCCTATCCGGACGTCGACTGGGAGGCCAATGCGCGCACCTTCATCGAAGACGACCTCGGCCTGACCCTGAACCCCTACACCACCCAGATCGAACCGCACGACTACATCGCCGAGCTGTTCGACGCCATCGCCCGCTTCAACACCATCCTGATCGACTTCGACCGGGACGTCTGGGGCTACATCTCCCTCGGCTACTTCAAGCAGAAGACCGTCGCGGGCGAGATCGGCTCCTCGACCATGCCGCACAAGGTCAACCCCATCGACTTCGAGAACTCCGAAGGCAACCTGGGCATCGCCAACGCCATCCTCCAGCACCTGGCCAGCAAGCTGCCGATCTCCCGCTGGCAGCGTGACCTGACCGACTCCACCGTGCTGCGCAACCTGGGCACCGGCCTGGCCCACGGCGTGATCGCCTACGAAGCCACCCTCAAGGGCATCGGCAAGCTGGAACTGAACGCCGCGCGCATCGCCGAAGACCTGGATGCCTGCTGGGAAGTCCTCGCCGAGCCGGTGCAGACCGTGATGCGTCGCTACGGCGTGGCCAACCCCTACGAGAAGCTCAAGGAGCTGACCCGTGGCAAGGGCATCAGCGCCAGCGCCCTGCAGGACTTCATCGATGGCCTGGAAATCCCCGAGGCGGCCAAGGCCGAACTGCGCCAGCTGACCCCGGCCGGCTATATCGGTAATGCTGCCGAGCAGGCCCGTCGGGTCTGAGAACCTGCCCACGATCTGCTGCGCGTCGGCCAAACGGCGTTGAAAATGCCTTCGGAATGCTCATTTACCACTCGTAAACTCCGCTTCCTCAGGCCTTTTCGCCTTGTTTGGCTCTAGCTCGCGAGATCATGAACAGGTTCTGAGGCTGCTTTCTTTCTCACGCCCGGCACCGCCGGGCGTTTTTCATTGCGCGAGGTGTGCATGAACCCGGATCAACCCCTGCAACTGCTCGGCGGCCTGACCGCCGGTGAATTCCTGCGCGACTACTGGCAGCAGAAACCCCTGCTGATCCGCCAGGCCATCCCGGACTTCCAGAGTCCCCTGGAGCCCGACGAGCTGGCCGGCCTGTCGCTGGAAGAGGAAATCGAATCCCGCCTGATCATCGGCCAGGACCGCACCTGGGAACTGCGCCGCGGCCCGCTGCCGGAAGATACCTTCGCCAGCCTGCCCGAACGCGACTGGACCCTGCTGGTGCAATCGGTCGACCAGTTCGTCCCCGAAGTCGCCGAGGTGCTGGAGGCCTTCCGCTTTCTGCCCAGCTGGCGCGTCGACGACATCATGATCAGCTATGCCGCTCCCGGCGGTGGCGTCGGCCCGCATTACGATCACTACGACGTCTTCCTGCTGCAGGGCCATGGCCGCCGCCGCTGGCGCATCGGCCAGCCGTGCACGGCCGACAGCCCGCTGATCGAGGGCCTAGAACTGAAGATCCTCGCCGACTTCCAGCAAACCGACGAATGGGTGCTGGAACCGGGTGACATGCTCTATCTGCCGCCGGGCCTGGCCCACGACGGCATCGCCGAAGACGAGTGCATGACCTACTCCATCGGCTTCCGCGCACCCAGCGCCGGCGAGGTACTCACCCACTTCACCGACTTCCTCAACCAGTTCATTCCCGAGGACGAGCGCTACAGCGACGCCGGCTGCGCTCCGGCCAGCGAGCATCCCGCCGAGATCCCCCCCGAGGCCATCGAGCGCCTGCGCGGCCTGATGGAGCGCCACCTGAGCGACGATCGCCTGCTGCTTGCCTGGTTCGGCCAGCACATGACCGAGCCGCGCTATCCGGAGCGCGTCGCTGGGGAAAATCTCAGCGCCAAGCAATTGCTCAAGGAGCTCGGCGAAGGCGCCCTGCTGATGCGCAACCCCAGTGGCCGCCTGGCCTGGAGCCGCCTGGAGGACGAGGTGATGGTCTTCGCCAGCGGCCAGAGTCGCCTGCTGCCCATGCGACTGCAACCGCTGCTCGACCTGCTATGCTCGGCGGAGGTGCTGCACGAAGCCAACCTGGCACCCTGGCTGCAGGACGACGACGCCCTGCGCCTGATCCGCGAGCTGCTCCAGCAGGGCAGCCTGATCTTCGCGGGAGAAGACGACGAAGACTGACAGGAGCTGCGATGGACGAGTCCCTTGCCGATCTGACCCTGGACGGCTTGCCCGAACCCCGGCTCGGTGAGGACCTCGCCTTGCGCCTGGAGGGCCTGGCGGCCCTGCGCGAACACAGCCTGCGCCTGATCACTCAGGGCCGGCGCCAGCTGTGCATCCAGACGCCCGATCTCGAAGGACCTGTGTACGATCACGCCGAGATCGAGGCCGCCATCAAGCGCCTGCTGCTCGGCCATCCCCGGCACCAGGTGCGCATCCTGGTCAACGACAGCGCCAGCGCCGTGCGCCAGGGGCATCGCCTCGTCGCCCTGGCACAGCGCCTGACCAGCAACCTGCTGATCCGGCGGCCACCAGCCGACCAGCAACCGGAAGGCGCCTGCCTCATCATCGACGACCAGGCACTGCTGCGGCGTACCAGCAGTGCCCCCACGGGTTTCGTCCGCTACGGCGATCGTGCGGCGGTGAAGGTCCAGCAACAGCTCTTCGACCGCCTCTGGGCGATCAGCCAGCCCGATCAGGAATTACGGAGGATGCTGCTGTGAGACGTCTGCTCGCGCTAGGCATGCTGCTGGCCAGCACCGCCTGGGCCACCCCGAGAACCGAGGTCATGCCACTGCAGTACCGCACGGCCGACGAGCTGCTGCCCACCCTGCAGTCCGTGCTCGGTGCCGAAGGCAAGGTCAACGTCTATGGCAACCAGCTGATCGTCAACGCCGAGCCGGCCCGGCTCGCCGAGATCAGGAATCTGCTGGCGCAACTGGATACCCAGCCGCGCCGCCTGCTCATCACCCTCGCCACCCGCGCCGGTAGCTCGGGCACCGGCCAGGATTACCGCGTAGCGGGCAACCTGCAGGCACCCCAGGTGCGCATCATCGAGGACAGCACCGACCAGCGGGAGGATGGCGCCCAGCGGGTCCAGGTCACCGAGGGTTATCCGGCCTTCATCCGCTTCGGCGAAGACGTCCCCGTGACCACCTACCAGACCTCGCCCTACGGCCAGACCTCCGCCCAGACCGACTATCGCCGACTCGAACGCGGCTTTCAGGTCACCGCTCGTCTGAGCGGGAATCTGGTGCATCTGGACATCAGCAGCGTCGATGACCACGCTGCCACCCGGCAACCCGGCGCCATCCAGACCCAGAGCGCCACCACCCGCCTCAGCGGTCCGCTCGGCCAGTGGCTGGATCTCGGCGGCTTTCGCCAGCAGGCGGCGGACGACCGCGCCGGCCTGACCCGGTACTACTCCACCGAAGGCCGCCACGACCGCCAGCTGAGCATCCGCGCTGACCTGCTCGACTGAGGCAGCGAACTCTCGCGCCGCTCTGCAATCTAGTTTCCAGGACCAACAGACAAATAGTTGAGAATAATTCTTATATTCATTCTCATATAAAACGAAAGTTCTGTTTAATTTGATTCAAGGCAGTCAAATAGAATCTTTTTAATCCAATAAATTTACAGAATGAATCGATAGAGCATAAAATCTGTCTGTCTTGCGACACCGTGTCGCACTGATAGCGCCTGATACCCAATAATTAAGGATTCAAAGCATGTCTGAGTCGATCAGCCTACTGACCCACAACTGGAGCTTCGCGGTATTTCTCCTGGGCGTGGTTGGTCTGATCGCCTTCATGCTCGGAGTCTCGAGCCTGCTCGGCAGCAAAGCCGTGGGCCGCAGCAAGAACGACCCCTTCGAGTCCGGCATCGTCCCCACCGGGGGTGCCCGTCTTCGTCTCTCTGCCAAGTTCTACCTGGTCGCGATGCTCTTCGTGATCTTCGACGTCGAAGCCCTCTTTCTCTTCGCCTGGTCGGTGTCCATCCGTGAATCGGGATGGGCCGGCTTCGTGGAAGCCTCCATTTTCATAGCAATTCTGTTGGCGGGTCTTGTCTACCTGTGGCGAATCGGAGCGCTCGATTGGGCGCCTGCGAGCCGTCGCGAGCGGCAGGCGAAGTCGAAACAATGAGGCTTTGGCAATGCAATACAATCTCACCCGGATCGATCCCGATGCGGCAGTAGACCGCTATCCGGCCGGCCAGCGGGAAACCGTGGCCGACCCCGTCGAAAGTCAGGTCAACCGCAGCATCTTCATGGGCAAGCTCGAAGATGTCCTGCGGGGCGCGGTCAATTGGGGACGCAAGAATTCCCTGTGGCCGTACAACTTCGGCCTGTCCTGCTGCTATGTGGAAATGACCACCGCCTTCACGGCGCCCCACGACATCGCCCGCTTCGGCGCCGAAGTCATCCGGGCCTCGCCGCGTCAGGCCGACTTCATGGTCATCGCCGGCACCCCCTTCATGAAGATGGCCCCGGTCATCCAGCGCCTGTACGAGCAGATGCTGGAACCCAAGTGGGTGATCTCCATGGGCGCCTGCGCCAACTCCGGCGGTATGTACGACATCTACTCGGTCGTTCAGGGCGTGGACAAGTTCCTGCCCGTCGACGTCTACGTGCCCGGCTGCCCGCCTCGCCCCGAAGCCTTCCTCCAGGGCCTGATGCTCCTGCAGGACTCCATCGGTGAAGAACGCCGCCCCCTTTCCTGGGTGGTGGGCGACCAGGGTATCTACCGCGCCGAGATGCCTTCGCAGCGCGAGCAGAACCGCGAGCGCCGCATCCAGGTCACCAACCTGCGCAGCCCAGACGAAGTGTAAGTCCCCTTCGGGACCTGCACGCTGACGACGATCGATTAGCGACGGAACATCATGACCGCAGACACCGCTCTGTCCGCCTCTGCGCTCGCCCCTGCCGGCGAAGCGTCGGTGGTTGGCGAACTCCAGGGCCAATTCGGCGCCGACACCCTGACCCTGCAAGACACCCGTACCGGCATGCCGGTGATCTGGGTGGCACGCGAACGAATCATCGAAGTACTGCGCTTCCTGCGCAATCTGCCCCGCCCCTACGTCATGCTCTATGACCTGCATGGGGTGGACGAGCGGCTGCGGACCCACCGCCGCGGCCTGCCCAACGCGGACTTCACCGTTTTCTACCACCTGCTGTCCATCGACCGTAATAGCGATGTAATGCTCAAGGTGGCCCTCTCCGCCAACGACCTGCGCCTGCCCACCGCCACCGGCATCTTCCCCAATGCCAACTGGTACGAGCGGGAAGTGCTGGACATGTACGGCATCCACTTCGACGGACACCCGCTGCCCAAGCGCATGCTGATGGCCGACAACTGGCAGGGTCATCCGCTGCGCAAGGACTATCCGGCGCGCGCCACCGAGTTCGATCCCTATGCGCTGAATGCCGCCAAGCAGGACCTCGAACAGGAAACCCTGAGATTCAAGCCCGAGGAATGGGGCATGAAGGAGCATGCGGAGAATTCCGACTTCATGTTCCTCAACCTTGGTCCGAACCACCCCTCCGCCCACGGTGCCTTCCGCATCATCCTGCAGCTGGACGGCGAAGAGATCGTCGACTGCGTGCCGGAGATCGGCTACCACCACCGCGGCGCCGAGAAGATGGCCGAGCGCCAGTCCTGGCACAGCTACATCCCCTACACCGACCGGATCGACTACCTGGGTGGGGTGATGAACAACCTGCCCTACGTCCTCTCGGTGGAAAAGCTCGCCGGCATCAAGGTGCCGTCGCGGGTCGACTTCATCCGCGTGATGATGGCCGAGTTCTTCCGCATCAACAGTCACCTGCTGTACCTGGGTACCTATATCCAGGACGTCGGTGCCATGACCCCGGTGTTCTTTACCTTCACCGACCGTCAGCGCGCCTACAAGGTGATCGAAGCCATCACCGGCTTCCGCATGCACCCCGCCTGGTTCCGCATCGGCGGCGTGGCCCATGACCTGCCACGTGGCTGGGACAAGCTGGTCCGCGAATTCCTCGATTGGATGCCCAAGCGTCTGGACGAGTACGAAAAGGCCGCGATGAAGAACAGCATCCTCATCGGCCGGACCAAGAACGTCGCCGTCTACAACACCAAGGAAGCCCTCGAGTGGGGCGTCACCGGTCCCAACCTGCGCGCGACCGGTCTGGACTTCGACCTGCGCAAGGCCCGCCCCTACTCCGGTTACGAGAACTTCGAATTCGAAGTGCCCATCGCCCACAACGGCGACTGCTACGACCGCGGCATGCTGCGCGTCGAGGAAATGCGCCAGAGCCTGCGCATCATCGAGCAGTGCCTGCAGCACATGCCCGAGGGCCCGTACAAGGCGGATCACCCGCTGACCACGCCGCCGCCCAAGGAGCGCACCCTGCAGCACATCGAGACCCTGATCACCCACTTCCTGCAAGTGTCCTGGGGTCCGGTGATGCCGGCCGGCGAAGCCTTCCAGATGATCGAGGCGACCAAGGGCGCCAACAGCTATTACCTGACGAGCGATGGCAGCACCATGAGCTACCGCACCCGCATCCGGACGCCGAGCTTCCCGCATCTGCAGCAGATCCCGGCCGTCATCCGCGGCAGCATGGTGTCCGACCTGATTGCCTACCTGGGCAGTATCGACTTCGTCATGGCCGACGTGGACCGCTGAGCATGAGCACCGAAACCCTGATCCAAACCGACCGCTTCGTCCTGAGCGACACCGAGCGCTCGGCCATCGAACACGAGATGCACCACTACGAGGACCCGCGCGCGGCGTCCATCGAGGCCCTGAAGATCGTCCAGAAGGAACGCGGCTGGGTGCCGGACGGCGCCATCTACGCCATCGGCGAGGTGCTGGGCATCCCGGCCAGCGACGTCGAGGGCGTGGCCACCTTCTACAGCCAGATCTTCCGCGTGCCGGTCGGCCGCCACATCATCCGGGTGTGCGACAGCATGACCTGCTACATCGGCGGCCACGAATCCGTGGTCGGCGAGATCCAGCGCCAGCTGGGCATTGGCCTGGGCCAGACCACCGCCGACAGCCGCTTCACCCTGCTGCCGGTGTGCTGCCTGGGCAATTGCGACAAGGCCCCGGCGCTGATGATCGACGACGACACCCATGGCGATGTCCAACCCGCGGGCGTGGCCAAACTGCTGGAGGGATACGCATGAGACTGACCTCCTTCGGGCCTGCCAACAGCATCGCCCGTACCCCCGAGACCCACCCCCTGACCTGGCGCCTGCGTGAAGACGGCGCTCCGGTCTGGCTGGAGGAATACCAGGCGAAGGACGGCTATGCCGCGGCGCGCAAGGCGCTGACCGAGCTGGCTCCCGATGCCATCGTCCAGGAAGTCAAGGACTCCGGCCTCAAGGGCCGCGGCGGCGCGGGTTTCCCCACCGGCGTGAAGTGGGGCCTGATGCCCAAGGACGAATCCCTCGATATCCGCTACCTGCTGTGCAACGCGGACGAGATGGAACCCAACACCTGGAAGGACCGCCTGCTCATGGAGCAGCTGCCGCACCTGCTGGTGGAAGGCATGCTGATCAGTGCCCGGGCGCTCAAGGCCTATCGCGGCTACATCTTCCTGCGCGGCGAATACGTCGACGCCGCCGCCAACCTGCGGCGCGCGGTGGAAGAAGCCAAGGCCGCCGGCCTGCTGGGCAAGAACATCCTTGGCAGCGGCTTCGACTTCGAGCTGTTCGTCCACACCGGCGCCGGTCGCTACATCTGTGGCGAAGAGACCGCGCTAATCAACTCCCTGGAAGGCCGCCGCGCCAACCCGCGCTCCAAGCCGCCCTTCCCCGCCGCCGTCGGCGTCTGGGGCAAGCCGACCTGCGTTAACAACGTCGAGACCCTGTGCAACGTGCCGGGCATCGTCGCGGGTGGCGTCGACTGGTACAAGAGCCTGGCCCGCACTGGCAGCGAAGACATGGGCACCAAGCTCATGGGCTTCTCCGGCAAGGTGAAGAATCCCGGCGTCTGGGAATTGCCCTTCGGCATCACCGCCCAGGAGCTGTTCGAGGACTATGCCGGCGGCATGCGCGATGGCTTCAAGCTGAAATGCTGGCAGCCCGGCGGCGCCGGTACCGGCTTCCTGCTGCCCGAGCACCTCTCGGCGCAGATGTACGCCGGCGGCATCGGCAAGGTCGGTACCCGCATGGGCACCGGCCTGGCCCTGGCGGTGGACGACAGCATCAACATGGTCTCGCTGCTGCGCAACATGGAAGAGTTCTTCGCCCGCGAATCCTGCGGCTGGTGCACCCCCTGCCGCGACGGCCTGCCGTGGAGCGTCAAGCTGCTGCGCGCCCTGGAGAAGGGCGAAGGCCAGCAGGGCGATCTGGACACCCTGTTGCAGCTGGTCAACTTCCTCGGCCCGGGCAAGACCTTCTGTGCCCACGCACCGGGCGCCGTCGAGCCCCTGGGTAGTGCCATCAAGTATTTCCGCGAGGAGTTCGAGGCCGGCGTGCGCAAGGCGCCCAGCGAGCCGCGGCCGACCGCTTCCGCGAGCGTGACCTGAAGATCGGTCCCTAGCGGGGCCGCCTTCATAGCTTTCAGGCCGGGCCCGACCCGGCCGGCGCTGCCAGTGGCGATCGCCAGGGCGGCGCGAACGTTTTCCCATTAGCCAGACCCGCCCTGCGCGGGTGAGAAGAAAACCCTATGGCCACTATCCATGTAGACGGCAAGACGTACGAGGTCGACGGGGCGGACAACCTCCTCGAAGCCTGCCTGTCCCTGGGGCTCGACATCCCCTATTTCTGCTGGCACCCGGCGCTGGGCAGCGTCGGTGCCTGCCGCCAGTGCGCGGTCAAGCAGTTCGCCGACGAGAACGACACCCGCGGGCGCCTGGTCATGTCCTGCATGACGCCGTCCAGCGACAAGACCTACATCTCCATCGAAGACGCCGAAGCCAAGGAATTCCGCAGCTCGGTCATCGAATGGCTGATGACCAACCATCCCCACGACTGTCCGGTCTGCGAAGAAGGCGGCCACTGCCACCTGCAGGACATGACGGTGATGACCGGCCACAACAAGCGCCGCTATCGCTTCACCAAGCGTACTCACCAGAACCAGGACCTCGGCCCGTTCGTCGCTCACGAGATGAACCGCTGCATCGCCTGCTATCGCTGCGTGCGCTACTACAAGGACTACGCCGGCGGTACCGACCTGGGCGTCTATGGCGCCCACGACAACGTCTATTTCGGCCGCGTCGAGGACGGTGCCCTGGAGAGCGAATTCTCCGGCAACCTGACCGAGGTCTGCCCCACCGGGGTGTTCACCGACAAGACCCACTCCGAGCGCTACAACCGCAAGTGGGACATGCAGTTCGCCCCGAGCATCTGCCATGGCTGCTCCTCGGGCTGCAACATCAGCCCCGGCGAGCGCTACGGCGAACTGCGCCGCATCGAGAACCGCTTCAATGGCTCGGTGAACCAGTACTTCCTATGCGACCGTGGCCGCTTCGGCTATGGCTACGTCAATCGCAAGGATCGTCCGCGCCAGGCGCTGTTGAAGGACGGCAGCCTGGAGACTGGTATCGACGCCGCCCTGGATCGCGCCGCCCTGCTGCTGCGCGGCAAGAAGGTCATCGGCATCGGCTCGCCGCGTGCCAGCCTGGAAAGCAACCACGCCCTGCGCGAACTGGTCGGCGCCGAGAACTTCTATAGCGGCATGAGCGCCCGTGACCTGGCCAATGTGCGCCTGGTGCTGCAGGTGCTCAAGGACAGCCCCCTGCCCGTCCCGACCCTGCGCGCCATGGAGAAGCACGATGCCGTCTTCGTCCTTGGCGAGGACCTGACCCAGACCGCCGCGCGCCTGGCCCTGTCCCTGCGCCAGGCGGTCAAGGGCAAGCCCGAGGCCATGGCCGCGGCGCAGAAGATCCAGCCCTGGCTCAACGCCGCGGTGCAGAACATTGGCCAGAGCGAGCGCAATCCGCTGTTCATCGCCAGCGTCGCCGCCACCCGCCTGGATGACGTCGCCGATGCCCGCCTCCATGGCTCGCCGCTGGAGCTGGCCCGCTTCGGCCATGCCGTGGCCCATGCCATCGACGCCAGTGCCCCGGCCGTCGACGGCCTGAGCGATGAAGTCGCCGAGCAGGCGCGCCTGCTGGCCGAGACCCTGCTGGCCGCCGAACGTCCGCTGGTGGTGTCCGGTACCTCCCTGGGTGAACCGGCGCTGATCGAAGCCGCCGCCAACCTGGCCAAGGCCCTGGCCGCCAAGGGCAAGGCCGGCTCCTTGAGCCTGGTGGTGCCCGAGGCCAACAGCCTGGGTCTGGCGCTCTATGGCGGCGAGTCCGTCGAGGACGCCTTCGCCGCCCTGGAAAACGGCCAGGCCGATGCCCTGGTGGTCCTGGAGAACGACCTGTATCGCCGCGCCCCTGCCCAGCAGGTGGATCAGGCCCTGGCCCGCGCCCAGGTGCTGGTGGTGCTGGATCACCAGCGCACCGCCACCGCCCAGCGTGCCGATCTGGTGCTGCCGGCGGCGAGCTTCGCCGAAGGCGACGGCACCCTGGTCAGCCAGGAAGGTCGCGCCCAGCGCTTCTTCCAGGTCTATGAGCCGAGCTACTACGATCCCTCCAGCCTGGTCCGCGAAGGCTGGCGCTGGCTGCACGCCCTGCGCAACACCCTGGACAACCGTCCGGTGGACTGGACCCAGCTGGACCACGTCACCAATGCCGTGGCCACCGCCGCGCCGCAACTGGACGGCATCCGCGACGCCGCGCCCAACGCCAGCTTCCGCGTCAAGGGCCTCAAGCTCGCCCGCGAACCGCACCGCTACAGCGGCCGCACCTCCATGCGTGCCAACCTCAGCGTGCACGAGCCGCGTGCGCCCCAGGACGCCGACACCGCCTTCGCCTTCTCCATGGAAGGCTATGCCGGCAGCGCCGAGCCGCGCCAGCAGATCCCCTTCGCCTGGTCCCCGGGCTGGAACTCGCCCCAGGCCTGGAACAAGTTCCAGGACGAGGTCGGCGGTCACCTGCGCGCCGGCGATCCGGGCGTGCGCCTGATCGAGTCCCAGGGCGATCGCCTGAGCTGGTTCGCCGTCCCGGCCGCCGCCGCGCGTAGCGCGGAGTCCGGCTTCCAGGCCGTGCCGCTGTACCACCTGTTCGGCAGCGAAGAGACCTCCTCCCGCGCCGAGCCGGTGCGTGAGCGCATCCCGGCGGCCTACGTGGCGCTGGCCAAGGCCGATGCCGACCGCCTGGGCGTCAACGAAGGTGCCCTGCTGCGCCTGCAGATCGCCGGTCAGGAACTGCGCCTGCCGCTGCAGATCAAGCCCGAGCTGTCGGCCGGCCTGGTCGGCCTGCCCGCCGGCTTCGAAGGGATTCCGGTGGGCTTCGCCGGCCTCACCGTGGAAGGACTGCAGGAGGCCGCGGCATGACCTGGCTCACCCCCACCCTCATCGCCGTCGTCATCGGCATCCTCAAGGCCATCGTCATCCTCTTGGCGGTGGTCATCTGCGGGGCGCTGCTGAGCTTCGTCGAGCGGCGCCTGCTGGGCCTCTGGCAGGACCGCTACGGTCCCAACCGGGTCGGCCCCTTCGGTGCCTTCCAGCTCGGCGCCGACATGCTGAAGATGTTCTTCAAGGAAGACTGGACCCCGCCGTTCGCCGACAAGATGATCTTCAGCCTGGCCCCGGTGATCGCCATGGGTTCGCTGCTGGTGGCCTTCTCGGTCATTCCCATCACCCCCACCTGGGGCGTGGCAAACCTGAACATCGGCCTGCTGTTCTTCTTCGCCATGGCCGGTGTCAACGTCTATGCCGTGCTCTTCGCCGGCTGGGCGAGCAACAACAAGTTCTCCCTGCTGGGCGCCATGCGCGCCTCGGCCCAGACCCTCTCCTACGAGGTGTTCATGGGCCTGTCGGTGATGGGCATCGTCGCGGTGACCGGCTCCTTCAACATGAGGGAGATAGTCGAGGCGCAGCACCAGGGCTGGTGGTTCATCGTTCCCCAGTTCTTCGGCTTCTGCACCTTCTTCATCGCCGGCATCGCCGTCACCCACCGTCATCCCTTCGATCAGCCGGAAGCCGAGCAGGAGCTCGCCGACGGCTACCACATCGAGTACGCGGGCATGAAGTGGGGCATGTTCTTCGTCGGCGAGTACATCGGCATCGTGCTGATCTCGGCGCTGCTAGTGACCCTGTTCTTCGGTGGCTGGCACGGTCCCTTCCTGGAGACCCTGCCCTGGCTGTCGTTCGTCTGGTTCGCCCTGAAGACCGCCTTCTTCATCATGATCTTCATCCTGTTGCGCGCGTCCATCCCGCGTCCGCGCTACGACCAGGTAATGGCCTTCAGCTGGAAGTTCTGCCTGCCCCTGACCCTGATCAACCTGCTGGTGACCGGCGCCGTGGTGCTTTACAGCGCCCAGCCGGCCATCGGCCAGTGAGGTATCCGTCATGATCAAGGAAATCCTGCACGTCCTGCATGGCACCTACACCCAGCTGCGCAGCGTGGTGATGGTTTTCGGCCACGCCTTCCGCAAGCGCGACACCCTGCAATACCCCGAGGAACCCGTGTACCTGCCGCCGCGCTACCGTGGCCGCATCGTGCTCACCCGTGACCCCGACGGCCAGGAACGCTGCGTGGCGTGCAACCTGTGCGCCGTGGCCTGCCCGGTCGGCTGCATCTCGCTGCAGAAGACCGAAGCCGAAGACGGTCGCTGGTACCCCGAGTTCTTCCGCATCAACTTCTCGCGCTGCATCTTCTGCGGCATGTGCGAGGAGGCCTGCCCCACCACCGCCATCCAGCTGACCCCGGATTTCGAGATGTCCGAGTTCAAGCGCCAGGAACTGGTGTACGAGAAGCAGGACCTGCTGATCTCGGGTCCGGGCAAGTATCCGGAGTACAACTTTTACCGGGTGGCCGGCATGGCCATCGCGGGCAAGCCCAAGGGTGCCGCGCAGAGCGAGGCAGAGCCGATCAACGTGAAGAGCCTGCTGCCCTAAGGAGCTGTCGTGGAATTCGCCTTCTATTTCTCCGCCGGAGTGGCCGTCCTGGCCACCTTCCGGGTGATCACCAACACCAACCCGGTGCATGCCCTGCTGTACCTGATCATCTCGCTGTTGGCCGTGTCCATGGTGTTCTTCGCCCTGGGTGCTCCCTTCGCCGGGGCGTTGGAGATCATCGTCTACGCCGGCGCCATCATGGTGCTGTTCGTCTTCGTGGTGATGATGCTCAACCTCGGGCCGGTGATCTCCGAACAGGAGCGCAACTGGCTGACGCCCAAGGTCTGGATCGGTCCGGTGATTCTCGCTGGCGCGCTGCTGGTGGAACTGCTGGTGGTGCTGTCGCGCACCCCGGGCGGCGCCGCCATCGGCCACACCTCGGTGGAAGCCAAGGCCGTGGGCGTGAGCCTGTTCGGGCCTTATCTGCTGGCGGTCGAGCTGGCGTCCATGCTGCTCCTGGGGGCCCTGGTCGCGGCCTACCACCTGGGTCGCAGTGACGTCAAAGACGGGATCGGCGAGTGAGTCGCCAAGGACTGGAGAACAGCCAATGAACGCCATACCTCTGGAACACGGCCTGGCCCTCGCCGGCGCCCTGTTCGCCCTTGGCCTGGTGGGCCTGATGGTCCGCCGCAACATCCTCTTCGTGCTCATGAGTCTGGAAATCATGATGAACGCCGCCGCCCTGGCCTTCGTGGTCGCGGGTAGCCGTTGGGGCGCTCCCGACGGCCAGGTGATGTTCATCCTGGTGCTGAGCCTGGCCGCCGCCGAGGCCAGTATCGGCCTGGCGATCCTGCTGCAGCTCTATCGCCGCTTCCACACCCTCGACGTCGATGCCGCCAGCGAGATGCACGGATGAACCTGCTACCCCTCACCTTCGCCTTTCCCCTGGTCGGTTACTTCCTGCTGGCCTTCTCCCGCGGTCGGCTGTCGGAGAATGTCTCCGCGCTGATCGGCGTGGGTTCGGTGGGCCTGGCGGCGCTGGTCGCCGCCTGGGTCGGCTGGAACTTCCACGTCGCGCCGCCCGCCGACGGTCACCTGACCCTCGTGCTCTGGCAGTGGATGAACGTGGACGGCTTCGCGCCGAACATGGCGCTCTACCTGGACGGCCTGTCGCTGACCATGCTTGGCGTGGTCACCGGCGTCGGCTTCCTGATCCACCTGTTCGCTTCCTGGTACATGCGCGGTGAAGAAGGCTATTCGCGCTTCTTCGCCTACACCAACCTGTTCATCTTCAGCATGTTGCTGCTGGTCCTCGGCGACAACCTGCTGCTGCTGTACTTCGGTTGGGAAGGCGTGGGCCTGTGCAGCTACCTGCTGATCGGCTTCTACTACAGCGAGCGCGCCAATGGTAACGCGGCGCTGAAGGCCTTCATCGTCACCCGCGTCGGCGACGTCTTCATGGCCTTCGGTCTGTTCATCCTGTTCATGACCCTGGGCACCCTGGACATCCAGGAACTGCTGCAGAAGGCGCCCGACGTCTTCGCCAGCGGTGATCCGCTGATCGTGCTGGCCACCCTGGCGCTGCTCGGCGGCGCGGTCGGCAAGTCGGCCCAGCTGCCGCTGCAGACCTGGCTGGCGGACGCCATGGCCGGCCCCACCCCGGTCTCCGCCCTGATCCATGCGGCGACCATGGTGACCGCGGGCGTCTACCTGATCGCCCGCACCCACGGCCTGTTCCTGCTGGCGCCGGAGATCCTGCACCTGGTCGGCATCGTCGGTGCCGTGACCCTGGTGCTGGCCGGTTTCGCCGCCCTGGTGCAAACCGACATCAAGCGCATCCTGGCCTATTCGACCATGAGCCAGATCGGCTACATGTTCCTGGCCCTGGGTGTCGGCGCCTGGCAACCGGCGATCTTCCACCTGATGATCCACGCCTTCTTCAAGGCGCTGCTGTTCCTCGCCTCGGGTTCGGTGATCCTGGCCTGCCACCACGAGCAGAACATCTTCAAGATGGGCGGCCTGTGGAAGAAGATCCCCCTGGCCTACGCCAGCTTCGTGGTGGGTGGCTCGGCCCTGGCGGCGCTGCCGCTGGTCACCGCCGGCTTCTACTCCAAGGACGAGATCCTCTGGGAAGCCCTGGCGAGCGGTCACACCTACCTGCTCTACGCAGGCCTGGCCGG
Source organism: Pseudomonas sp. No.117 (assembly GCF_054558395.1). Lineage (NCBI taxonomy): Bacteria > Pseudomonadati > Pseudomonadota > Gammaproteobacteria > Pseudomonadales > Pseudomonadaceae > Pseudomonas > Pseudomonas sp. No.117. Next base: position 158,691 of record NZ_BAAJNP010000008.1, on the reverse strand, counting down.
TGCCTTCCTGACCTCGATCTACACCTTCCGCCTGATCTTCATCACCTTCCACGGCGAGGCGCACACCGAGGCCCATGCCGGCCACGGCATCGCCCACAACCTGCCGCTGGCGGTGCTGCTGGTGCTCTCGACCTTCGTCGGCGCGATGATCGTGCCGCCGCTGGCCGGGGTGCTGCCGGAATCCATCGGCCATGCCGGTGGCGAAGCCAAGCACTCGCTGGAGATCACCTCGGGGGCCATCGCCATCGCCGGTATCCTGCTGGCCGCCCTGCTCTTCCTCGGCAAGCGTTCCTTCGTGAACGGTCTGGCCAAGAGCGCGCCGGGTCGCTTCTTCGGGACCTGGTGGTATCACGCCTGGGGCTTCGACTGGCTGTACGACCTGATCTTCGTCAAGCCGTACCTGCTGCTGGCCCGCCTGCTGCGCCGCGACCCCATCGACCAGGGCATCGGCCTGATCCCGCTGCTGGCGCGCGGCGGCAACCTGGCATTGAGCATCACCGAGAACGGCCGTCTGCGCTGGTACGCGGCTTCCATCGTGGGAGGCGCCGTGCTGCTGCTCGGCGCGCTGCTGCTGGCCTGACCCCCTGACTAAGGATAAGTACACGTCATGCTTCTGCCCTGGCTAATCCTGATCCCCTTCATCGGCGGCCTGCTCTGCTTCCTCACGGAAAAGACCGGCCCGCTGGTGCCCCGCTGGATCGCCCTGTTCACCATGCTGCTGGAGCTGGTGCTCGGCCTGTGGCTGTGGGCCCACGGCGACTACAGCCTGGCCCCCGCCCCCGGCGCCGAGACCGCCTGGACCGCGGAATTCCAGATGGACTGGATTCCGCGCTTCGGCATCAGCCTGCACTTCGGCCTCGACGGCCTGTCGCTGCTGATGATCCTGCTCACCGGCCTGCTCGGGGTGCTGGCGGTGACCTGCTCCTGGCGCGAAGTGCAGCGCCACGTCGGCTTCTTCCACCTCAACCTGCTGTGGATCATCGGCGGCGTGGTGGGGGTATTCCTGGCGCTGGACCTGTTCCTGTTCTTCTTCTTCTGGGAAATGATGCTGGTGCCGATGTACTTCCTGATCGCGCTGTGGGGCCATAGCTCCGCGGACGGCAAGAAGAGCCGCATCACCGCCGCCACCAAGTTCTTCATCTTCACCCAGGCCAGCGGCCTGATCATGCTGGTGGCCATCGTCGCCCTGGTGCTGGTGAACTACGGTGCGACCGGCGTCCTGACCTTCGATTACGAAGACCTGCTGCAGCTGCAACTGGATCCCAAGCTGGAATACCTGCTGATGCTGGGTTTCTTCATCGCCTTCGCGGTGAAGTTGCCGGTGGTGCCGGTACACTCCTGGCTGCCGGATGCCCACGCCCAGGCACCGACTGCAGGTTCCGTCGACCTCGCCGGCATCCTGCTCAAGACCGCCGCCTATGGCCTGCTGCGCTTCGCCATCCCGCTGTTCCCCAACGCCTCGGCGGAATTCGCGCCGATCGCCATGTGGCTGGGCATCATCGGCATCTTCTACGGCGCCATCCTGTCGTTCGCCCAGACCGACATCAAGCGCCTGGTGGCCTACTCCAGCGTCTCGCACATGGGCTTCGTGCTGATCGGCATCTACTCCGGCAGCCCCCAGGCGCTGCAGGGCGTGGTGGTGCAGATGATCGCCCACGGCCTCTCCGCCGCCGGCCTGTTCATCCTCTGCGGCCAGCTCTACGAGCGGATGCATACCCGCGACATGCGCGAGATGGGCGGCCTCTGGGCGCGCCTCCCCTACCTGCCGGCGCTGAGCCTGTTCTTCGCCTCGGCGTCGCTGGGCCTGCCGGGTACCGGCAACTTCGTCGGCGAATTCCTGATCCTGCTGGGCGCCTTCCCGGTGGTGCCGATGATCACCGTCATCGCCACCTTCGGCCTGGTGTTCGCCTCGGTCTACTCGCTGATCATGATCCACCGCGCCTACTTCGGCCCCGCCAAGGCCGAGGGCGCGCTGCCAGGCCTGAACGTGCGGGAGCTGTCGATGCTGCTGTTGCTCGGCGTGCTGCTGGTGCTGCTCGGCGTCTATCCGCAGCCGGTGCTGGATACCTCGGCCGCGAGCATGGCCGGTGTCCAGCAGTGGCTCGGCGAAGCCTTCTCCTCCCTCGTTTCCGCCCGGTAAGAGCGCCATGACCTTTACCTACGAACACTTCATCGCCCTCCTGCCGATCATCATCACCGGCCTCACCGCCGTGGTGGTGATGCTGGGCATCGCCTGGCGGCGGGATCACACCCTCATCCCGACCCTGGGCGTGATCGGTCTCAACCTGGCCCTGCTGTCCTGCATCCCGGCCCTCGGCGTCGGTGCCATCGACGTTACCCCGCTGTTGCGCATCGACGGCTTCACCTGCTTCTACATGGCGCTGATCCTGATCGCCACCCTGGCCTGCATGACCCTGTCGCACGCCTACATGGAAGGCTATCCGGGCAACCGCGAAGAGCTGTACCTGCTGCTGCTGATCTCCGCTACCGGCGGCCTGGTGCTGGTGGCGGCGCAGAACGTCGCCGGCCTGTTCATCGGCCTGGAGCTGCTGTCGGTGCCGGTCTACGGCCTGGTGGCCTACAGCTACTTCAATCGCCGCTCCCTGGAAGCCGGCATGAAGTACCTGGTGCTGTCCGCCGCCGGCTCGGCCATCCTGCTGTTCGGCATGGCCCTGCTTTACGCCCAGTCCGGTAGCCTGAACTTCGCCGACATCGGCATGCAGATGGATGCCCCGGCCAGCACCGGCCTGCTGATGGAAATCGGCCTCGGCATGCTGATCGTCGGCCTCGGCTTCAAGCTGTCGCTGGTGCCCTTCCACCTCTGGACGCCCGACGTCTACGAAGGCTCCCCGGCGCCGGTCGGTGCCTTCCTGGCCACCGCCAGCAAGGTCGCCGTCTTCGCCGTGCTGGTGCGGGTGTTCCAGACCATGCCCATGGCCACCGAAGACGGCTGGCTGCACGATGCCATCGCCTTCATCGCCATCGCCTCCATGCTGGTGGGCAACCTGCTGGCGCTGATGCAGAGCAACCTCAAGCGCCTGCTGGGTTACTCCTCCATCTCCCACTTCGGCTACCTGCTGGTGGCGGTGGCGTCGGGCGAAGGCCTGTCGATGGAGGCCGTGGCGGTCTACCTGGTGACCTATGTCTTCACCAGCCTGGGCGCCTTCGGCGTGATCACCCTGATGTCCAGCCCGAGCAATGGCCAGCGTGACGCCGATGCCCTGTTCGAGTACCGCGGCCTGTTCTGGCGCCGGCCGTACCTGACCGCGGCGCTGACGGTGATGATGCTGTCCCTGGCCGGCATCCCGCTCACCGCCGGCTTCATCGGCAAGTTCTACGTCATCACCGTGGGCGTGGAAGCGGGCATGTGGTGGCAGACCGCGGCCATCGTGCTGGGCAGCGCCATCGGCCTGTTCTACTACCTGCGCGTGATGGTCACCCTGTACCTGACCGAGCAGGGCCTGCAGCGTCACGATGCACCGATGAACTGGGGCCAGCGCGCCGGTGGCGTGATGCTGATCGCCATTTCCATCGCCACCTTCGTCCTCGGCGTCTATCCGCAGCCGCTGCTGCAACTGGCGCAGCTGACGGTGTTCTGATCCCTGGCGTTGCCCACGATCCCCGCTTCGGCGGGGATCGTCGTTTCTGGGGTCCACGCGCGATCCGCCTTGGCAGGGTCGTAGCCGGACCGCTACCCTCGACGCCCTACCCTGCTAGCCCTGTCCTTTTCTGGAGACCCTTTTCTCCCATGCCTGCGTTGAAACCCCTCGCCCTCACCCTCGGCCTGCTGCTCGGCAGCCAGGCCTTCGCCGCGCCTGTCTTCGATGTCACCGAGCTGGGTGACCCCGCCACCGCCTGCAGTGACCTCGACACCTTCGTCAACGCCAAGTGGGTAGCGGCCAATCCCATTCCGCCGGACAAGTCGCGCTGGGGTTCCTTCATGGCTCTGGGCGAGAAGTCGCTCAACGACCAGCACGCCATCCTGCAGCGGGCCGCCCGTGAGGCGGATCGCGCGGCCCAGGGTTCGGTGGAGCAGAAGATCGGCTGGCTCTATCGCTCGGGGATGGACGAGGCCGCCATCGAGCGCGCCGGCTACCGGCCGATCCAACCGCAGCTGGCCGCCATCGACCAGCTGCGTACCACCGCCGACCTGGTGACCTATCTGCAACGCAGCTTCGCCCGCGGCGACATGCAGGTGTTCTCCTTCGGCTCCGGCGCCGACTACCAGAACGCCAAGCAGCAGATCGCCTACGCCTTCCAGAGCGGCCTTGGCCTGCCGACGCCCGACTACTACACGCAAGGCGACTACGCCAAGCTGCGCCAGGCCTATCTCGGCCACATCGCCCGGTTGTTGGCCCTCACCGGGGTACCCAAGGCCCAGGCCGCCGCCCAGGCCGAGCTGGTGCTGGCCTTCGAAAGCCGCCTCGCCCGCGCCTCGGTCAAGCCGGTGGACCTGCGCAACCCGGACAACCAGTACCACTACCTGAGCTTCGCCGAGGCCAACAAGGTGACGCCACACTTCGACTGGCAGGCCTTCTTCGCCAGCCAGGGCGTGACCGGCCAGCAGGGTTTCTCCCTGTCCCAGCCAGGCTTCTTCGCCGAATTCGACCGGATGCTGGCCGATACCCCCATCGAACAATGGCAGGCCTATCTGCGCGCCCATGTGATCGACGATGCCGCCCCGCTACTGTCCAAGGCCTTCCAGGAGGAGAGTTTCGCCTTCAACCAGAAGACCCTGAGCGGCCAGCAGCAGCAGAGCGAACGCTGGAAACGGGTGCTGCGGGCGGTCAATGGCGCCATGGGCGAAGGCCTCGGCCAACTCTATGTGCAGGAGCATTTCTCGCCCCAGGCCAAGGCCCGTGCCCAGGAGCTGGTGGACAACGTGATGCTGGCTCTCAGGGCACGCATCGAGCAGCTCGACTGGATGAGCCCGGAAACCAAGCAGAAGGCGCTGGCCAAGTGGGACAGCTTCCTGCCCAAGATCGGCTATCCCGAGCGCTGGCGCGACTGGCGCGGCCTGACCCTGCAGCCCCACGGCTTCTACGCCAACCTGGAGGCGGCTTCGCGCTTCAACTACCGCCATGACCTGGACAAGATCGGCAAGCCCACCGACCGCCAGGAATGGGGCATGCTGCCGCAGACGGTGAATGCCTACTACAGCTCCACCGACAACACCATCAACTTCCCCGCCGCCATCCTGCAGCCACCCTTCTTCTATGCAGACGGCGACGACGCCATCAACTACGGCGGCATCGGCGCGGTGATCGGCCATGAGGCCAGCCATGGCTTCGATGACCAGGGCAGCAAGTTCGATGGCGCCGGCAACCAGGTGGACTGGTGGACCCCCGACGATCGGAAGGCCTTCGAGGCGCGCACCGGCAAGCTAGTGGAGCAATTCGACGGTTATCAGCCGCTGCCCGACCACCCGGAGCTGCACGTCAATGGCAAGCTGACCCTGGGCGAGAACATCGGCGACCTCGGTGGCATCAACGCCGCCTACGATGCCCTGCAACTGGCCCTGGCGAAGAAGCCGGAAGAAGCCGCCCGGAAGATCGACGGCTATACCCAGGACCAGCGCTTCTTCCTCAACTGGGCCCGGGTCTGGCGGGGCTCGATCCGCGAAGAGCAGGCACGCCTGTTCCTCAACACCGATCCCCATGCGCCCATGAGATTCCGTGCCATCGGCGCGCCGTCCAACATGCCGGCCTTCGCCCGCGCCTTCAGCTGCAAGGCTGGCGACGCCATGGTCCGGCCCGCGCAGCAGCGCGTGGAAATCTGGTGACGGCAGGGAGGCGCCCGGGCGCCGGGTATCGCTTTTGCATTGCCTGGGCATCCGTCTGCCCGGCGCCTCACCCATGTCCCTAGAACTCGTCACCGCCGAAGCCACCGCGACCGGCCCGCGCAAGGAAAACCAGGATGCCTTGCGCAGCGTCCAGCCGAGCGCGGCCCTGGCGGCGACCAAGGGGCACCTGTTCGCCCTGGCCGATGGCGTCAGCGGCTGTCCGGATGGCGGACTGGCCGCCCGCGCCACCCTGCAGGCCCTGGCCCTGGACTACTACGCCACCCCGGAGACCTGGCCGGTGGCCCAGGCGCTGGAGCGGCTGCTGCTGGCGCAGAATCGCTGGCTGCAGGCGGCCGGCAATGGCCAGCCGCTGCTCACCACCCTGACCGCCCTGGTGATCCGCGGGCGCCGCTACACCCTGGCCCATGTCGGCGATTGTCGCGCCTATCGCTGGCATGGCGGCACCCTGACCTGTCTCACCGTCGATCACGTCTGGCAACAGGCCGGGATGCAGCATGTGCTGACCCGCGCCCTGGGGCTGGAGACTCATCTGGTGGTGGACTTTCGCGAAGGCGAGCTGGAGGCCGGCGAGACCCTGGTGCTGGTGAGCGATGGCGTCTGGGCCGCACTGGGCGAGGACAGCATGAGGCGCATCCTCACCGACGGCGGGCCGGACCTGGACGCCACCGCCCAGGCCCTGGTGGCTGGCGCCCTGCACGCCGGCGGCCAGGACAACGCCAGCGCCCTGCTGGTGAAGGTCGACCGCCTGCCCGAGGTGTCCCTGGCCGACACCCTGGCCAGCGCCGATACCTGGCCGCCACTGCCGGCGCTCAAGCCGGGCCAGGCCTTCGAAGGCTGGACGGTGGTCGAGCGGCTGGCCGAATCGCGGCAATCGCTGCTCTATCGCGTTGAGGACGAAAGTGGCCGCCCCTGGCTGCTGAAGACCCTGCCCGCGGCCCTGCAGTACGACACCCTGGCCGGGCACGCGCTGCTGATGGAGGAGTGGTTCCTGCGCCGCGTCGCCGGGCGCGCCTTCGTCGAGGTGCATCCGCTACCGCGCCGTGCCCACCTCTATTTCGTCCAGCGGGAGTATCCCGGGCGCACCCTGGCGCAACAGCTGCACAGCGATGGGCCGCTGGCGCTGGCCGATTGGCTGGACGTCGCCTCCCGCCTGCTGCGCGCCCTGGGCCAGCTGCATAGGCGCAATATCCTGCACCGGGATATCAAGCCGGATAACCTGCATCGCGGTACCGATGGCGAGTTACGCCTGCTGGACTTCGGCCTGGCCTACTGCCCGCAGCTGTCCCAGGACCTGCAGGATGCCCCGGGCACTCCGAGCTACCGGGCGCCCGAATCCTTCGACGGCATCGCCCCGAGCCCGGCCCAGGACCTCTATGCCGCCGGGGTGACGCTCTATGAACTGCTCACCGGCCACTACCCCTATGGCGAGATCGAGCCCTTCCAGCGACCCCGCTTCGGCAGTCCCGCCAGCGTGCTGCGGCGGCGCCCCGATGTGCCGACCTGGCTGGACGACTGGCTGCAGCGCGCGGTAGCGGTCACCCCCGAGGAGCGCTTCGAGACCGCCGAGGAGGCGCTGCTGCTGCTCGAGCAGGGCGAGCGCCAACCCCTCGCACGGCCGCTGCCGCTGCTGCAGCGCGATCCCCTGCGCACCTGGCAGACGGTGGCGCTGTTGTCCCTGGCGCTGAACCTGGCGGCCATCCTGTTCTGGCTCTACCGCCACTGAGGCCGGCACAGTCTGGAGCAGCTTTTGCAGGCCATTGGCCAGCGCCCCATTCGAGCCCTCGCCATGCCCGACCGCCAGATGCCCCCTGCCCTGCGTTTCATGCTGGCGGCCCGTCGCTGCGAATTGCAGCAACTGGAAGGCCTCGCCCTGACCTGCGAACTGGTGGAAGGCGCCAGCGCCCTGGTGCATGACCTGCAGCGCGAACGCGGCTTCAGCAATATCCTGCTGGGCACCGGCAACGACCGTTATCGCACCGCCCTGGAGCAGCACTCCAGCAACGCTCGCGCCAGCGAGGCGAGTCTGCGCGGCCGGCTGGAGGCCCTCGACGCCAGCGGCGCCCAGGACCGACCCCGCCTGCTCAACCGCATCGCCTGCGTCCTGCACCTGCTCGACGGCCTGCCGAGCCTGAGACGCGGCATCCTCGAGCGGAGGGTGGAGCTGCAGGCGGCCTCCGCCGCCTTTTCCCACCTGATCGGGGCGCTGCTGGCGGTCATCTTCGAGGCCGCCGACACGGCCAGCGATCCCGGCCTGACGCGCGCCCTGGTGGCGTTGTTCAACTTCATGCAGGGCAAGGAGCTGGCCGGGCTGGCCCGGGCGACCGGCGTGGCCGGCTTCGCCCAGGGCCATTTCGATGCCACCCTGCTGGCCCGGCTCGATGAGCTGGACAGCGGCCAGTCGCGTTGTTTCGCCGGCTTCCTCGATCATGCCGATCCGACGGCACTGGCGCACTGGGCCGAGGTGCAGCGTTGTCCGTCGCGCCTGCAGATCGAGCGCCTGCGCGAGGTCGCCCGCCGCACCTCGGCTCATGCCCGGGTAGAGCCGGCGCTCGCCGAGCTGTGGTTCGAGCTCAACACCTGTCGTCTCGACGCCATGCAGACCCTGGCCCAGCACCTGGTGGCGGAATTGCGCGCGCGCTGCACGGCGAGCATCGGGACCGCCCAGGCCGACCTGGACAGTCATCGCAAACTGTCGCGGCGCCTCGCCGAGCTGGAACGCGATCCCGGCCAGCCCTTGCTGTTCAGCCTGGCGACCCAGCCGGTCGGCGATGCCCGGCCGAGCGACTCGCCGCCCGGCATCCTCGACCTGCTCCAGGCCCAGACCCGGCGACTGCACGAGGTCGAGGCGGAACTGCAGGAGACCCGGCGCTCCCTGGCCGAGCGCAAGTTGCTGGAACGCGCCAAGCAGCGCCTCATGCAGCAACTGGCACTGCCCGAGGCCGAAGCCCACCAGCATCTGCAGCAGCTGGCGATGCACAGCGGCCTACCGCTGCCGGAAGTGGTGCGGCAGGTATTGGCGCAACCTCGTTAGGTCCTGTACGAAAATGCCTGCGCTCGGTGATGCTTCGTTGAAAATCAGCTCGGAATGCTCATTTACCACTCGTAATCTCCGCTTCCTCGCTAATCTTCGCCGCGCCTGACCTTCGCTCGACGATTTTTCGTACAGAACCTAGTACAGCCCCCCGTGCGCCCGGACGGCGCACAGCGGGTGCGTTTCGCCCCGGGGCTGTGCGCCAGCAGGCCCTGGAAGGCCCTCCAAGACGCTATTTGCCGTTTGGCACGCTCCCTGCAACTGCCCTGGCGAGCGATGTTTCGCTCCCACAGAACACCCCGGACGACGGCGTCCACCCTCGCAGCCACGGCTGCCGAGTGTGGACGCCGTTTTTTTGTGCCCGAGAAAAAGGATAGGACGATGGACGACAGCTCCCGTAACGATGACCAGGCCGGTCGCGGACTCCCCCGCCGCAGTTTCCTCAAGCAGTCGCTCGGCGTACTCGGTGCCAGTGCCGCCCTGGGTCTGCTGCCGCCCGGCCTGAGGTCCGCCGCCTGGGCGGCCGGCAGCGACGCCGTGGAGACCCCCAAGGCCAAGCTCGGCTTCATCGCCCTCACCGATGCCGCGCCGCTGTTCGTGGCCGACGAGCTAGGGCTGTTCGCCAAGCACGGCATGACCGAGGTGGAGGTGCTCAAGCAATCCTCCTGGGGCACCACTCGCGACAACCTGGTATTGGGCTCGGCGGCCAACGGCATCGACGGGGCGCACATCCTCACCCCCATGGTCTATCACCTGGCCACCGGCAAGATCACGCCCAACAACCAGCCCCTGCCGATGGCGCTGCTGGCGCGGCTGAACCTCGACGGCCAGGGCATCTCCCTGTCCAACGACTACCTGGAGCAGAAGGTCGGCCTCGACGCCAGCGGCTTCAAGGCCGCCCTCGCCAGTCGCCAGGCCAGCGGCAAGAAGACCTCCGCCGCGGTGACCTTTCCCGGCGGCACTCACGACCTCTGGATGAGGTACTGGCTGGCAGCCAACGGCATCGATCCGAACAAGGACATCGCCACACTGGTGGTTCCGCCACCGCAGATGGTCGCCAACATGAAGGTCGGCAACATGGACACCTTCTGCGTCGGCGAGCCCTGGCACGCCCAGCTGATCGCGCAGAAGATCGGCTACAGCGCCCTGACGACGGGCGAGCTCTGGAACAACCATCCGGAAAAAGCCCTGGCCCTGCGCGCGGACTACGTTCAGGCCAACCCCAAGGCAACCCTGGCGCTGCTCAAAGCGGTGCTGGAAGCCCAGCAATTCTGCGAGGCGGCGGCCAACAAGGCCAAGGTGGCGGAGATCTGCGCCAAGCGCCGCTGGATCGGTGCGTCGGCCGAGGATGTGGTCGGCCGCCTGCAGGGCACCTTCGACTACGGCAATGGCCGGGTGGTGCAGAACAGCCCGCACCTGATGAAGTTCTGGAGCGAACACGCCTCCTACCCCTACCAGAGCCACGACCTCTGGTTCCTCGCCGAGAACCAGCGCTGGGGCTACCTGCCCGGCGACCTGGATGCCCAGGGCCTGATCGCCCAGGTGAACCGGTCCGATCTCTGGCGCGAAGCCGCGGCCGCTATCGGCGTACCCGCCGCCGACATCCCCACCGCCAATTCGCGCGGCAAGGAAACCTTCTTCGACGGCAAGGTGTTCGACCCCGCCGATCCCAAGGCCTACCTCGCCAGCCTGACGCTCAAGGCCTGACGCCCCCATCCTGACAGGAGTGCCGCCCATGAACGCCCATACCCAGCCGCCCAAGGCCCTCGCGACCTTCCGCCCGCAAACCCGCCTGCACCGCCTTGCCCGGCAAGTGCTGCGCAACGGCCTGCCGCCGCTGGTGGTGGGCGCCCTGCTGCTGCTCGTCTGGCAGCTGCTGTGCAGTCGCCCTGGCGCGGCGCTGCCGCCGCCGAGCCAGGTGGTCAACGACACCTGGGAATTGATCACCCAGCCCTTCTACGACAACGGCGGCAACGACGTGGGCCTCGCCTGGCAACTGCTGGCCAGCCTCGAGCGGGTCGCCTATGGCTACCTGATGGCCGCCGTGGTGGGCATCGCCCTGGGGGTGCTGGTGGGCCAGTCGGCCTGGGCCATGCGCGGTCTCGATCCGCTGTTCCAGATCCTGCGCACGGTGCCGCCGCTGGCCTGGCTGCCGCTGTCCCTGGCCGGCTTCAAGGACAGCCATCCCTCGGCGCTGTTCGTCATCTTCATCACCGCCATCTGGCCGATCATCATCAATACCTCGGTGGGCATCCGCAACATCCCCGAGGACTACCGCAACGTGGCGCGGGTGCTGCGCCTGAATGGCTGGGAATACTTCCAGAAGATCATGCTGCCGGCGGCGGCGCCCTACATCTTCTCCGGGCTGCGCATCGGCGTCGGCCTGTCCTGGCTGGCCATCATCGCCGCCGAGATGCTGATCGGTGGCGTCGGCATCGGCTTCTTCATCTGGGATGCCTGGAACGCCTCGCGCATCAGCGACATCATCCTGGCGCTGGTCTACGTCGGCGTCATCGGCTTCCTGCTCGACCGGCTGGTGGCCTTCATCGGCCGGCTGGTCACCCGCGGCACCGCGAATTAGAGGATTACCCATGGCCAAGCCCTACCTGAGCATCGAGCACGTCGACAAGAGCTTCACCCGCAACGGCCTCACCTCCACGGTGCTGCGCGACGTCAACCTCAAGATCGAGCGCGGCGAATACCTCTCCATCATCGGCCACTCCGGCTGCGGCAAGTCGACGGTGCTCAATATCGTCGCCGGCCTGATCGAGCCCAACTCCGGCTCGATCCTGTTGGAGAACCGCGAGGTCCGCGGCCCCGGACCGGAGCGCAGCCTGGTGTTCCAGAACCATTCGCTGCTGCCGTGGCTGACCGTCTACGAGAACGTCGCCCTGGCGGTGGACAAGGTCTTCAAGCACACCAAGAGCAAGGCCGAGCGGCGCGCCTGGACGTTGCACAACCTGGCGATGGTCAACATGAGCCATGCCCTGCACAAGAGGCCCAGCGAGATCTCCGGCGGCATGAAGCAGCGCGTCGGCATCGCCCGCGCCCTGGCCATGGAACCCAAGGTGCTGCTGCTGGACGAGCCCTTCGGTGCCCTGGACGCCCTCACCCGGGCGCACCTGCAGGACGAGGTGATGCGCATCCAGAGCGAATTGCGCAACACGGTGCTGATGATCACCCACGACGTGGACGAGGCGGTGCTGCTCTCGGACCGCATCGTCATGATGACCAACGGTCCCGCCGCCACCATCGGCGAGATCCTCACCATCGACCTGCCGCGCCCCCGCGACCGCATCACCCTGGTCGACGATCCCCGCTACAACGGCTATCGCCACGCGGTGCTGAGCTTCCTCTACGAAAAGCACAGTCATCCCGGCGCCGTGGCCTGAAGGACCGCCCTTTTTTGAGGCATCCCGCCTTGAAAGAGGGCAACGTTTCACCAAGATTGGCCAGGAAGCCCCAGGAAATCGGGGCTGCAACACCTGGCATGAAGACTGCAAATCCCTAGGCAACATAGGTCTTTCTTCAACGGCGAGGAAAGACGCTCCAGGACAAAGGCGTCCCAGCTGCATGCAGCGGGACGCCTTTTTTTTTGCGTTATGGTTTGCTTGAAGACGAGAGGTAGCTTGGATGAGCGGAAAAGTCTGGTTGATCGGTGCCGGCCCTGGCGATCCCGAGCTGCTCACCCTCAAGGCGGTGCGCGCCCTGGGCGAGGCCGAGGTGGTGATGATCGATGACCTGGTCAATCCGGCGGTGCTCGAACACTGCCCGGGCGCCCGGGTGATCCGCGTCGGCAAGCGAGGCGGCTGCCGCTCCACGCCCCAGGCCTTCATCCATCGGCTGATGCTGCGCTACGCCCGGCAGGGCCGCTGCGTGGCCCGGCTCAAGGGCGGCGACCCCTGCATCTTCGGTCGCGCCGGCGAAGAAGCCGAATGGCTGGCCGCCCGCGGCGTGCAGAGCGAGATCGTCAACGGCATCACCGCCGGTCTGGCCGGGGCCACCGCCTGCGGCATCTCCCTCACCCTGAGAGGCGTCGCCCGTGGCGTGACCCTGGTCACCGCCCACACCCAGGACGACAGCGCGCCCAACTGGTCTGCCCTGGCGGCCACCGGCACCACCCTGGTGGTCTACATGGGCGTGGCCCGCCTGGTGGAAATCCAGCAGGGCCTGCTGGACGGCGGCCTGCCGCTGACGACCCCCGTGGCCATGATCGAGAACGCCTCCCTGGCCAGCCAGCGCGAATGCCGCTCGACGCTGCAGGACCTGCCGGTGGACGCCGCCTTCTTCCAGCTCAAGAGTCCGGCGATCCTGGTGATCGGCGAGGTGGTGGGCCAGGCGGCCCTGCAGCAGGCCTTGAGTTTCGCCGCCCAGGCCTGAGCGGCGAACTCCGATGCCCGGCCGCCGTTCCTATGGGTAATCCCCCAGCAGAGCGGCGCCCATGGACCTCGTCATCGCCCGCCCGGACGGTCTCTATTGCCCGCCCGGCGATTTCTACATCGATCCCTGGCACCCGGTGGAACGCTCGGTCATCACCCACGGCCATGGCGACCATGCCCGGGTGGGCAACGGTCACTACCTGGCGACCGCGGGCAGCGCCGGTATCCTGCGCACCCGGCTCGGCGCCGACATCAACCTGCAGACGCTGGAATACGGCGAGGTCATCGACCATCACGGGGTGAAGCTGAGCTTCCATCCGGCCGGCCATGTGCTGGGCTCGGCCCAGGTGCGCCTGGAATACCGTGGCGAGGTCTGGGTGGCCTCGGGCGATTACAAGGTCGAACCCGATGGCACCTGCACCCCCTTCGAGCCGGTGCGCTGCCATACCTTCATCACCGAATCCACCTTCGGCCTGCCGATCTACCGCTGGCGGCCACAAGGCGAGATCTTCGCCGAGGTCAACACCTGGTGGCGGGCGAACCAGGCCCAGGGTCTGGCCAGCGTGCTCTACAGCTATGCCTTCGGCAAGGCGCAGCGCCTGCTGCACGGACTCGATCCGGACATCGGTCCGATCCTCGCCCACGGCGCGGTGGAGCCGCTCAACCGGGTCTATCGCGACGCCGGTATCCGCATACCCGAGACCCACTACGCCGGCGACTTCAAGAAAAGCGATCCGCTGCTGCGCCAGGCGCTGATCATCGCCCCGCCCTCGGCCGGCGGCAGCACCTGGATCCGTCGCTTCGGCGACCATAGCGACGCCTTCGCCAGCGGCTGGATGATGTTGCGCGGGACCCGCCGCCGGCGCGGCGTGGATCGCGGCTTCGTGCTGTCCGACCACGCCGACTGGCCGGGCCTGCTGTGGGCCATCGAGCAGACCGGCGCCGAACGGGTGATGGTCACCCACGGCTCGGTCGCCACCCTGGTGCGCTACCTGCGCGACCAGGGCCTGGATGCCCAGGGCTTCACCACCGAATACGGTGAGGAAGACGACACCCCCGTCGTCGCGGAGGCCCAGGCATGAAGGCCTTCGCCGAACTCTATGGCCGGCTCGACGCCACCACCTCCAGCAATGCCAAGCTGGCCGCGCTGGTTGACTACTTCGGCAGCGCACCCGCGGCGGACGCCGCCTGGGCGGTGTACTTCCTCGCCGGCGGCCGGCCGCGGCGGCTGGTGCCGACCCGCCAGCTGCGCGAGTTGACCATGGCCCTTTCCGGGCTGCCCGAATGGCTGTTCGAGGAGAGCTACCAGGCGGTAGGCGACCTGGCCGAGACCATGGCGCTGCTGATACCCACCGCCGATACCGCCAATGCCGAAGGGCTGGCGTTCTGGCTGGAAGAATATCTACTGCCGCTGCGCGGCCTGCCGCCGGAAGAGCTGGCCGAGCGCCTGCCACCGCTGTGGGGCCAGCTGGATCGCCAGAGCCTGATGGTCTGCATCAAGCTGATCACCGGCGAATTTCGCGTCGGTGTCTCCAAGTTGCTGGTGACCCGCGCCCTGGCCACCCTGGCCGACCTCGACCCCAAGCGGGTCGCCCAGCGGCTGGTGGGCTATACCGACCTCTCCCACCGTCCCACCGCCGAGGGCTATGCGCGCCTGGTCGCGCCGGAAAGCCCGGACGAACATGCCCAGCGCGGCGGCCAGCCCTACCCCTTCTTCCTCGCCCACGCCCTGCAGCTGCCGGTGGAGCAGTTCGAGGCGCAACTGGGCCCGGCTGACGACTGGCAGGTGGAGTGGAAGTGGGACGGCATCCGCGCCCAGCTGGTCAAGCGCGACGGCCGCCTGTGGATCTGGTCGCGAGGCGAGGATCTCGTCACCGATCGCTTTCCCGAATTACATCCCCTGGCGGCCCTGCTGCCCGATGGCACCGTGATCGACGGCGAGATCGTGGTCTGGAAGGAAGACGCCGCGCCCGACACCCTGCTCAGCAGCGAGGAAGTGAGCGAACACCAGGACGCCCGCGACCCAGCCGCGCCCATGCCCTTCGGCGTCCAGCCCTTCGCCCTGTTGCAGCAGCGCATCGGCCGCAAGACCCTGGGCAAGAAGATCCTCGAGGACGTGCCGGTCATCCTGCTCGCCTATGACCTGCTGGAATGGCAGGGCCATGACCTGCGCAGCCAGCCGCAACGGCAGCGCCGCGCCCAGCTGGAAACCCTGGTAGCCCGGTGCGCCAGCCCGCTGCTGAGGCCCTCGCCGCTGTTGCACGGCCGCGACTGGCAGGATCTCGCCCGCCAGCGCGAGGCCTCCCGCACCCTGGGCGTGGAAGGCATGATGCTCAAGGCGCGCGACTCCCTCTATGGCGTCGGCCGCACCAAGGACATGGGCACCTGGTGGAAGTGGAAGGTCGATCCCTTCTCGGTGGATGCGGTGCTCATCTACGCCCAGCGCGGCCATGGACGCCGTGCCAGCCTCTATTCCGACTACACTTTCGCCGTCTGGGATGGCCCGCCGGACAGCTCCGAGCGGACCCTGGTGCCCTTCGCCAAGGCCTACTCGGGTCTCACCGACGAGGAAATGCGCAAGGTCGACGCCATCGTGCGGCGGACCACGGTGGAGAAGTTCGGTCCGGTGCGTAGCGTCGAGCCGACCCTGGTGTTCGAGCTGGGCTTCGAGGGTATCGCCCTGTCCAAGCGCCACAAGAGTGGCGTCGCCGTGCGTTTTCCGCGAATGCTGCGCTGGCGCCACGACAAGCCGGTGGCCGAGGCCGACACCCTCGACATCCTGCAGAACCTGCTGGCCTAGCCAATGAGTGGCAGCACCTCGCCGCCCGTGGCCGATGGCGCCATCGGCGCACCTCGGGAGCCCCGCTGGGCCCTGGCGCTGGCCTGTCTCCCGGCGCTGGCGGCGATCCTCCTCGGTTCCTTGCTGACCGGTGCCTGGCTGCCCGGCGTAGTCGCCCTGGGCGGTGCCTTCACCGTTGGCTTCGGTGCCTACAAGAGCTTTGCCGCCGAACCCCTGGCACCCATGCTGGTGGCCGCGCTCGGCATGGCCGGCTCCGCCGTGGTCGGCTCCCTGCTCGGTCACCAGTTGCCCGCCCTGGTCCTGGCCGGCGCGCTCTGGGCCGCCTGGTGCGCCTGGTTGTTCGCCGTCGGCAACGGCCCCTGGTGGATCACCCAGCAATGGACGGTCGCGCTGCTGGTGGCGGGCGGCTTCCCCGGCGATCTGCACCAGGCCCTGTCACGAGGTGGCCTGGTGCTTGCCGGCGGCCTGCTGCAGCTGCTGCTCTTCGCCCTCCTGCAAAAGGCACTCTACCGCTCCCAATGGCAGCTGCGCAGCGGCTCGCTCCGTGCCCATCTACGCGAAGTGGTGGCCTTGTTCGAAGACCGCTTTCGCCTCGGCCGTTATGGCTTCTATGCCGCCGCCGTGGTCGCGCTCTGCCAGACGCTGACCGGCCTGCTCGACTATGGCCACGGCTACTGGGCGCCGATGACCGCCTTGCTGGTACTCAAGCCCCGACTGGACGACACCTGGCGCCGTGGCCTGGGTCGCCTGGGCGGCACCCTGGCCGGCTGCCTGCTGGCCGGCGCGGTGGTCTGGGTCGACAACACGCCGGCGGTCCTGGCCGGTGCCTGCCTGCTGTGCGCGGCAGGCGCCTACCTGCTGCAGGACGGCCGCTATTCGCTGCAGACGCTGTTCATTACCGGCACCACGGTGCTGATGGTCGCCCTGGCCGGCGCACCGGAAACGGCGATCGCCCTCGAACGGCTCGGCAGTACGCTGCTCGGCGGTCTCGTCGCCCTATTGTTCCTCGCGCTGGAAGCCAGCCTGGAAAGACGGCTCGCACCTGTTCAGCGCTGGCGACGGCGGCGCCAGGCGAAGGCCACCAGTCCCACCAGGGCGCCAAGGTAGCTGCCGTCATGCATCCAGGCCGCCAGCAGGAAACCCCGGGCGTCCTGCACGCAAGCCGGCACCCGCGGCAAACCGCCCAGCTCCAGGGCCAGCCAGCCCACACCCAACCCCAGCAGGGCGAAGCTCACCGCGCCGAGCAGCACCGCCAGGGCGCCGTGCCACGGCACGCAGGCCTGTCGCTGCCTGCGCGTCAGCCAGAGCAGTACCAGGCCAAGCGGCACGCCTGCCGTACCACCGGCGAGCAGACCAACCTGGGCCGCCCGCCAGCGCGGCGCCAGGTGCGCATCTAGCAGACCGAATTGCGGGAATTTGAGGCAGGTGAAGTATTCCGGCCCCAGGCCATAGCTCAGCTGATCGTGCAGTGCACCATAGAGGGCGGCCAGGGCCACCAGCGCCGTCAATCCTGCCAGTGGGCGGAGCCAGCCCGGTCCAGCCACCTAGTTCAGCTCCTTGTAGAAGCTGTGCAGCCCGGTACCCAGGGGTCGCGGCAGATAGCCGCAGTGGCGGTAACCACAGCGCTCATAGAAGGCCGCGGCCTGGGCCGTACGCAGGTAGGCCACCTGGGCACCCCGGGCGCGCGCCTCGTCCTCCGCCTGGAGTAGCAATCGCCGGCCCAGCCCGGTCCCGCGATAGGCCTCGGCCACCCACAGCACCTCGATCTCCAGGCCCTGCCAGAACAACCGGCCCAGCACGCCGGCGATGACGGTCCCCCCATCACAGATGACCCACTGCAGGGGGATGTCCGCGGATTCGTCAGCCAATTGTGGTTGCTGGGCCCTGACAAAGGCCTGGAATCCCCGGGATACCGCTGCGGCCTGGGCGGCCGTCGCCACCTGGACCTCGGCCAGGCCCCCCGCTCTCGTGCCCTCGCTCATCTGGCGTCGCTCCCGTTTCCTTTGCACCCAGGCCCGGCCTGACGTGCTACCGCCGCTGTCCGGAGCGCTGGCCTGGCTGGCTTGGCTGCTACCTTTCTGCCCACCTTTGGCGCATTCGGCGCTTTTCCGACCCAAAGCAGTGCGCCCTTCCGCACCATGCAGGAAAGCCGCGCCGTTCCGGAGCATAATGCGCGCCGCTCGAAGAGGCGCGCTGCTACAGGATGTAACCAACGCGGCAACCGCGTACAGATTTGGGACGATCTTCGCCGACTGGTAAGCTTATTGCTCCCGCGAGGGCACGGGCGTCGTAATGGCCCCATGATTTCATCCACATTCGTACTAGGATCCGACATGAAAAAAAGCTGGCTGACTCTCTCTGCGCTCGCCCTGTGTCTGGCCGCCGGTTCGGCGATGGCCAAGGAATGGAAAGAGATCCGCTTCGGTGTGGATACCACCTACCCACCTTTCGAATCCCAGGCTGCCGACGGTAGCTTCACCGGGTTCGACATCGAGCTGGGCGAGGCCATCTGCCAGAAGCTGGACGTGAAGTGCAAGTGGGTGGTGAGTGACTTCGACGGCCTGATCCCCGGCCTGCGCGCGCGCAAGTTCGACGGCATCCTGTCCTCGCTGACCAAGACCCCGGCACGTGCCGAGCAGATCGACTTCTCCGACCTGCTGTGGTCGGGCCCCTCCTCCATGGTCACCAAGGAAGGCGCCAACCTGCAGGCCACTCCGGAAAGCCTGAAGGGCAAGACCGTGGGCGTCCAGCAGGGCACCATCCAGGAAACCTTCGCCAAGCAGAAGCTGGCACCCAACGGCGTGAACGTCCAGAGCTACCAGAACCAGGACCAGGTCTACGCCGACCTGGTGTCGGGCCGTATCGACGTCGCCATGCAGGACATGCTGCAGGCCGAAGGTGGCTTCATGAAGTCGCCCCAGGGCAAGGGCTACGTCAACACCGCCATCCACGACGAGCTGCTGCCGGCCGATACCGCCATCGGTATCCGCAAAGGCAACGACGAGTTCAAGACCTTCGTCAACAAGGGCATCGCGGCCATCCACGCCGACGGCACCTACGACAAGATCCAGAAGAAGTACTTCGGCGACCTGAACCTCTACGATCCCAAGTAAGGTTCGCTCGGCAGACGCCCCCGGTGCCGCCGGGGGCGTTTTACGTATGATCGCCGGCGCTCGCCGCGCCCGCGTTCTCACCAGGCGATTCCCCCAAGACGCATGCAGCAGAATTCCTTCGATACCTTCTTGCAGTCCATCGGACTGGGCACGCTCAGCCTCCACGGCTACGGCCCGCTGATCCTGGAAGGCACCCTGACGACCCTCAAGCTCGCCGGCTTCGCGCTGGTGGTGGCCGTCATCCTCGGCCTGCTCGGCGCCTCCGCCAAGCTGTCACGGCTCGCTCCGCTGCGCTTCATCGCGCAGAGCTACACCACCCTCATTCGCGGCGTACCCGACCTGGTGCTGATGCTGCTGATCTTCTACAGCCTGCAGAACTGGCTGGGCGCCCTCACCGACTACATGGGCTGGGACTACATCGACATCGATCCCATGGCCGCCGGTATCGCCACCCTCGGCTTCATCTATGGCGCCTACTTCACCGAGACCTTCCGCGGCGCCATCCTCGCCGTGCCGCGCGGCCAGGGCGAAGCGGCCATGGCCTACGGCCTGACCCGCTGGCAGACCTTCACCCTGATCACCTTTCCACAGATGATGAGATTCGCCCTGCCCGGTATCGGCAACAATTGGCAGGTGCTGCTCAAGGCCACCGCGCTGGTCTCCATCATCGGCCTGGCCGATCTGGTGCGCGCCTCCCAGGAGGCCGGCAAGGGCACCTTCAAGCTGTTCTACTTCCTGATCGTCGCCGGCGTCATCTACCTGCTCATCACCGCCCTCACCAACGCCATCCTCGGCGCCCTGGAACGGCGGTATCACGTCGGCGTGCGGGAGGCCAAGCGATGATCGAACTCCTGCAGCAATACTGGAAACCCCTGCTATGGACCGATGGCTACCACATCACCGGCCTGGCCATGACGCTCTGGCTGCTGGTGGCCTCGGTGGTAATCGGCTTCATCGTCTCGGTGCCACTGTCGGTGGCCCGGGTCTCCGAGCGCCGCTGGCTGCGCTGGCCGATCGGCTTCTACACCTACGTGTTCCGCGGCACCCCGCTCTACCTGCAGCTGCTGATCTGCTACACCGGCATCTACAGCCTGAGTTTCGTACGTGACCAGCCCCTGCTCGGCAGCTTCTTCCGCGACGGCCTGAACTGCACCATCCTGGCCTTCGCGCTGAATACCTGCGCCTACACCACCGAGATCTTTGCCGGGGCCATCCGCAATACCCCCCACGGCGAGGTGGAGGCGGCCAAGGCCTACGGCCTGGACGGCTGGCGACTGTACGTGCACGTGATCCTGCCGTCGGCGCTGCGCCGCTCGCTGCCCTTCTACAGCAACGAAGTCATCATGATGCTGCACTCCACCACCCTGGCCTTCACCGCCACGGTGCCGGACCTGCTCAAGATCGCCCGCGACGCCAACACCGCGACCTTCCTGACCTTCCAGGCCTTCGGCCTGGCCGCGTTGCTCTACCTGGCGGTGTCCTTCATCCTGATCGGCCTGTTCCGCCTGGCGGAGCGCCGCTGGCTGGCCTTCCTCGGCCCGACCCACTGACCCAAGCGGCCGCGCCCGGCGCGGCCCCGGAGTTGTCATGCGCCATCTCACCCATCCGCTGGTCGCCCCGGTCCCGGGCACCGAGCGCTGCATCCACAGCTTCCACTTCGGCCCCGCCGACAGCGGCCGCAAGGTCTACATCCAGGCCTCGCTGCACGCCGACGAATTGCCCGGCATGCTCACCGCCTGGCACCTCAAGCAGCGCCTCCAGGCGCTGGAAAGCGCCGGCGAACTGCTGGCGGAAGTGGTGCTGGTGCCGGTGGCCAACCCCATCGGCCAGGACCAGCAGGTCGCCGATGTCCACCTCGGTCGCTACGAGCTGGAGACCGGGCAGAATTTCAACCGGCGGTTCCGCGACATGACCACCCAGGTGGAAGCCGCCATCGCCGAGCGCCTCGGCGACGACCCGGCCGCCAACCAGGCCCTGGTCCGCGAGGCCTTCCGTAGCGCCCTGGCCGCGGAAACCGCCAGCGGCCAACTCGACAGCCAGCGCCTGACCCTGCAACGCCTGGCCTGCGACGCCGAGGTGGTGCTCGACCTGCACTGCGATTTCGACGCCGTGGCCCACCTCTACACCACGCCGGAAGCCTGGCCGCAGGTGGAGCCCCTGGCGCGCTACTTCGGTTCGGAAGCCAGCCTGCTCGCCACCGACTCGGGTGGCCAGTCCTTCGACGAGTGCTTCACCCTGCTCTGGTGGAACCTGCACCAGCGCTTCGGCGAACGCCTGCCGATGGGCAGCCTGTCGGTCACCCTCGAATTGCGCGGCCAGCTGGACGTGCGTGACGAGCTCGCCGGCCCGGATGCGGATGCCATCATCCACTACCTGCGTCACCAGGGCTTCCTGAGCGGTACCCCTGCGCCCCTGCCGCCGCTGCTGCAACCGGCGACGCCACTGGCCGCCGTGGAGCCCGTGGCGACCCGCCAGGGCGGCGTGCTGGTGCTCAAGGCCCAGGTGGGCGAGCGCATCGAGGTCGGCCAGCTGCTGGCCCTGGTCATAGATCCCATCGGCGACCAGGTGGAAGAGGTCCGCAGCGCGGTGGCCGGTATCCTCTATGCCCGCTCCAATCGCCGCATGGCCACGGCCGGCATGGTGGTCGCCCACGTGGCGGGCACCGAGGCCTATCGCAGCGGCTACCTGCTCTCGCCGTGATCCCTACCCCTTTTCAGCTGTGGAATCCCTATCCATGTACAAACTGACCGTCGAAGGCCTGCACAAGCGTTACGGCGACCATGAGGTGCTCAAGGGCGTGTCGCTCAAGGCCAAGACCGGCGACGTGGTCAGCCTGATCGGCGCCAGTGGCTCGGGCAAGAGTACCTTCCTGCGCTGCATCAACTTCCTCGAGCAACCCAACGCCGTGACCATGACCCTGGATGGCGAAACCATCCGCATGGCCGAAGACCGCGGCGCGGTTCGGGTAGCCGATGCCGCCCAGCTGCAGAATCTGCGCACCCGCCTGGCGATGGTCTTCCAGCACTTCAACCTCTGGAGCCACCTGAGCGTGCTGGACAACATCACCCTGGCGCCCCGCAAGGCGCTGGGCATCGGCAAGGCGGAAGCCGAAGAGCGTGCTCGCAAGTACCTGGAGAAGGTGGGCCTGGCGGCGCGGGTAGCCGACCAGTATCCGGCGTTCCTGTCCGGCGGCCAGCAGCAGCGGGTGGCCATCGCCCGTGCCCTGGCGATGGAGCCGGAAATCATGCTGTTCGACGAACCGACCTCGGCGCTCGACCCGGAATTGGTCGGCGAGGTGCTGAAGGTGATCCGCGCGCTGGCGGAAGAGGGTCGCACCATGTTCATGGTGACCCACGAGATGGCCTTCGCCCGCGAGGTGTCATCCCAGGTGCTATTCCTCCATCAGGGCGTGGTGGAGGAAGAAGGCCCGCCGAGCGAGGTCCTGGCCAATCCGCGTAGTGATCGCCTGCGGCAATTCCTCAGCGGCAATCTCAAGTAAGGGAGTGCCCCGCCCGGGGCATCCGCGGCGAACCTGAGGGCGCAAGGCCGCTCAGGCGCGCCTGCTATCGCTACCGATCGTTCAGCGGCGCTGCTGTGCGCGGCGACGCTGGGCGGCCAGGGCTTCGCGCTCGCGGCTGGGGATCGGGATCGCCTTTACCACACCGAGTCGCGCGAGCAGGTCCAGCACCAGGGCTTGTATACGGTCGTTCATGGAAACTCCTCGAGCCAGCGCTCAATCGGGACAGCCACTTCGGGGCAGCGCCTGCTGCCCTCCCACACAATATTGAGTCTTGCTCGGCCGATTCAATCCATAGGGCTGCGGTTGTTCGTCGCAAGCAGCCCACCCTTTGTCAAAAAATATGTCGCCGGACCCTGTAGCCGCTCTGCCATGGAGCCGGGGCGCCCTCAGGGCCTCCAGCAGATTGTTATCGGAACCCATATCAAATATGCCGGTCTGGTCTTTCCAAGGGAGTTCAACCAGCAAGCCACGAACTGACGAATGGTGAAAAAACCCGGCTTTCGTTGGTTATTATCCTGGGTAGATAACGGGTCAGCCGCGATTTCTCCCTCCAATAACAACGATGTCATCAGGGTGTTCGCACTTTGATGTTTTCCCTGCTTGTTGTTATCCCCATCACATTTCTTTCAGTCGCGTGACCGGCACGGCGGGAGTGCTCTCATGACCAGATCCTTACCTCTACTCATCGTGCTGGGTTTGCTCGGCAGTCCGGCACTGGCGGCCAGCTGGGGGATGCAGCGCGAGGTCGGGGATTTCGATCTGAAGATGGGCACCGCGCCCTCCCGCAGCATGGCGCAAGGCCTGGTCGCCCCTACCTCGGCGGGCATGGGTGGTGGCTTCGACCTGACCCATGATAGCGGTCTCTACTTCGGCCAGTGGACGACCAACAATGCCTCGTCCGCCGATGCGCCGCTGCTGGAAATGGATACCTACGCCGGCTACAAGCATCGTTTCGCGCCTGGCTACGGCTACGAACTGGGCGTGATCAACTACAGCAACCTGATCCAGAACGTCGAGCCCAGCCGCGAGCTGTATTCCGGGATGACGATGTTCGGCAAGCGCCTGGGCGCGGCCTTCGCCAATGACCCGGGGCGGCACAATGCCTCGCTCTACGCCGATCTGGGCACCCTGCCCCTGGTGAAGACGGGGGTCTCCCTCAAGTACACCAACTATGTGCTCGACACGCCGTCGACCCTGGATGGTGGTGGCATGGTGCGCAGCTTCAACGACTGGTCGGTGAATCTCAGTCGCAAGTGGGTGAACACCCTGTTCAACCTCACCTATAGCGGCACCAGCCTCAGAGGCGCTGACTGCTCGGTGTATTCCGGGCACAACACCTATTGCGACAACGCCCTGATGCTCAAGGCGTCGCACCCCTTCTTCTAGCGCTACTGACGCAACAGGCTGCGCCCGAGCCCCACCTGCGGGCGCTCGCGCCCCAGCTGCTGCAAGGCCTGCCGCGCCCGGGCCTGATCGGCGCCGGACAAGTCGACCAGCCAGGTGACCTTGGCGCCGACGCGGGCAGCAATGGGCACCCCATCACGATAGAGCAGGCGGTTGCCGGCCACCGCGGGCACCTTGGCGCCGGGCAGCAGGGTGCCGACCAGATTGAGCGGATCCAGCGCCGATACGCTTACCCAGAGATCGTCCGCCGGACGTTGACGCCATTCTCGTAGCGGGGCGATGGCCGCGGGATCGGCGAATTGCTCGCCCGACAGCCCGGCGATGAACCGGCCACCGCGGATCTCGCCGCGGGCCTCCAGGCGATGGCAGGCACGGAGCAGATCGCGCCACGGCGGCAGTACCGCGCTTTCCCGCTGCAGCAGCTGCCAACACAGGACCCCATAGCGACGCAGCAGCACCCAGACCAGCCGCTCCAGCAGGGCATCCGGCAGGCGCTCGGCGGCCGGGCTGTCAGCCGGGCGCAGGGCCGCCCAGCGGCCCGCATCGTCCATGCCGCCATAGAGCACCATCCGCCCGCGGCGCGCGCCGCTGCGGCTACCGCGCTGGGCGGCTGGCATCAGCAGCGCCCGCAAGCCGGCGAAGCTGTCCGCATTCACCGCCCCGGCACCCACCAGTTCGCCCAGCGCCGCCTCCAGTTCGCTGCGCAGCAGGCGCGCCTCCCCCTGCAGTTCATCGAAGAAGGACGCACCGCGCCGCGTTAGCACCTCCAGGACACGCTGCGCCTTGGGCGACAGGGCGTCTGCCGGCGATGGAACGGTGAGGCTGTTCCAGTCGGCCAGGTGCCGCCGAGGCAGCAGGACGATGGGTGAACTCTTCACCGGTCCGCCGCCGCTGCGGCCCGGGTACGGCAGGCGCAGCCAGACCACTCGCCCCGCGCGACAGAGGTCATCGAGCCCATTGAACAGGTAACCCGGCAGTCGGCTGGGCAGGATCTCGCCTTCCCAGCCCGCCGCGGCGACCTCGAAGCCCTCCAGCAGCCCTATGATCTGCTCCAGGCCCTCTGCGCCCCTCGGCGTGGCCGGACCGGCCAGGTGATGGTGCTCCAGCAGGAACCTCAGGTAGTCGGCCAGGGCCACGGGCTCGATGGCCTTGCGCAGCCGGCCCAGGGTATAGCGGTGGATGCGAGCCAGCAGGTGGCGTTCGCACCATTCGACTGCCGGGCTCGCGGCGGTGAAGCGCCCCTGCAGCACATAGCCTTCGCCCTGCAGCACCTGCAATGCCGGGGTCAGACGCGCCGCGGGCAGGCCGAGGCTCGCGGCCACGTCGGTCTGGGCCACCGGCCCCAGGGCGGTCAGCCGCGCGCGCAACAGCTCGACCAGGGCCGCCTCGGCATCCGCCGGCGCCTGGAACCCGGGGGGCGCGGTCAGTGGCGGCTCACTGACGGCCCCGGGGAACAGCCGCTGGAACAGCGGCAGGCGCTCCGCGGCGAGCCACAGCGTCGCCTCGGGCAAGCGCAGGCGCCCTGCACGCCCGCTGTCGGCTAGTTGCCGGGCCTGGGCCTGGTGGGCCACCAGTTCGGCGTCGGTGAGAAAGCCGACGCCCAGCAGGGCTTCGTGCAGCTCATCGGCCGTCTCCAGCCGCGGCCAGGCCTCTTCCCGGACCAGGGCGATGGCGGCGGGATCCAGGGCGCCCAGCTCATCGGGATCGGCGCCGCCGAAGCGCCGATTCTGCACCGCCAGGGTCCGCCGCTCCTCGACCGGGGCGTCGTCCAGGTAGGCATAGGGCTTGGCGGTGAGCACCTCGGCGGCCAGCGGCGAGGGCCCCGGCAGGTCGCGGGTCAGCAGGGTCAGTCGCCCCTGGGTGATACGTTCCAGCAAGGCCAGCCAGCCGCTGCTGTCTAGGGATTCGTGCAGGCAGTCATCCAGGGTCTGGCGCACCAGCGGATGCTCCGGCACCTGGCGCTCACCGGCGAGGTTCTCCAGGCAGGCGACCTGATCGGGAAAGACCGTGGCCAGCAGGTCTTCGCTGCGCATGCGCTGCACCTGGGTGGCCACCTTGCGCCCGCCGCTGAAGCGCGGCAGGGCCAGCGCCGTGGTGGCGTTCCAGCGCCAGCGCACGGCGAACAGCGGTGCATCGAGCAGCGCCTGGATGAGCACCTGCTCAGCGGTGGCCGGGTGCAGGTAGCGCCAGACCTCGTCGAGCACGAAGCTGTGGCTGGTGGCCAGCGACAGGATCAAGGCGTTCTCGGTGGCCGCCGCCTGCAGCTCGACATTGAAGTTGCGACAGAATCTCTTGCGCAGGGCCAGGCCCCAGGCGCGATTGATGCGGCTGCCGAAGGGCGCATGGATGATCAGCTGCATACCGCCGGCCTGATCGAAGAAGCGCTCCATGACCAGCGTCCGCTGGGTCGGCAAGGCGCCCAGGGCCAGGCGGGCCCGCCCGAGGTAGTCCACCAGCTGGCGCGCGGCGCCCTCCTCCAGCCCGTAGGCGGTGCCAACCCGGGCGATGGCCGTCTCGGGCGCCTCGTCGGCCGCAGGCAAGAGCGGTTCGAGCTCCGCCCGCAGCCGCGCCAGACCTGCCGACAACTCGTCGCTGCGTCCTGGCGCCTCCCCATGCCAGAAGGGAATGTTGGGTGGCTGCCCCCTCGCATCCTCGACCCGCACCTTGCTGCCTTCGATCTTGACGATGCGGTAGGCGGTGTTGCCCAGCTGGAAGACATCGCCCACCAGGCTTTCGAAGGCGAAATCCTCGTTGACGCTGCCCACGGTGTGGCCCTGGGGTTCGAGCAGCACGCTGAAGTCACCGCTTTCCGGGATGGTGCCGCCGCTCATCACCGCGGTGGCCTTGCCGCCGCGACGACCGCGCAGCAGGCCGTTGACCGCATCGCGGTGCACATAGGCCGCCCGCGGGCCACGGCGGTCGCTGTAGCCCTGGCTGAGCATCTCCACCACGGACCGGTAGTCCGCCTCGCTCAGCTTGGCATAGGGCTCGGCCTGGCGCAGCACCGCCAGCAGCGCCGCCTCCGACCATTCCTGGCAGGCCACCTCGGCCACCAGTTGCTGGGCCAGCACATCCAGCGGCGCCCGGGGGATAGCCAGGGTATCCAGCTCACCGCGGCGCACGCAGTCGAGCAGCGCCACGCATTCCACCAGGTCGTCCCGCGAGGTGGGAAACAGCCGCCCCTTGGGCAGGCCGCCGACCTGGTGATTGGCTCGCCCGACGCGCTGCAGGAAGGCGGCGATGGAGCCTGGCGAGCCGATCTGGCAGACCAGGTCGACGTCGCCGATATCGATGCCCAGCTCCAGGGAGGCGGTCGCCAGCAACAGGCGTAATTCGCCCCGCTTGAGTCGCTGTTCGGCGTCCAGACGCTGTTCCTTGGCCAGGCTGCCGTGGTGAGCGGCGACCTGGTCGCTGCCGAGGCGATCCGAGAGCTGCCGCGCCATGCGCTCGGCCAGGCGGCGGGTATTGACGAACACCAGGGTGGTGCGGTGCGCCTCGGCCAGTTCGGCGAGACGGTCGTAGACCAGCTCCCAGGCCTGGGTGGACAGGATCGCCTCCAACGGGGTGGGCGGCACTTCTAGGGCCAGGTCGCGGGCGCGCTGGTGACCGATGTCGACCACCGTACAGGGTCGCGGCTGCCCTTCTACATCGCGCCCGACCAGGAAGGCGGCGACCGCGGCCAGCGGCTTCTGGGTGGCGGACAGGCCGATGCGTTGCAGGGGGTGCCCCGTCAGGGCCTCCAGTCGCGTCAGGCTCAGGGTCAGGTGACTGCCGCGCTTGCCATCGGCGATGGCATGGATCTCGTCGACGATGACGCCCCGCACGCTC
Source organism: Pseudomonas sp. No.117 (assembly GCF_054558395.1). Taxonomy (NCBI): domain Bacteria; kingdom Pseudomonadati; phylum Pseudomonadota; class Gammaproteobacteria; order Pseudomonadales; family Pseudomonadaceae; genus Pseudomonas; species Pseudomonas sp. No.117. Next base: position 130,813 of record NZ_BAAJNP010000008.1, on the reverse strand, counting down.
GCCAGCATCCGCCGGCCGGAATCCGAACCGAGCAGCACATAGAGCGACTCGGGCGTGGTGACCAGCAGGTGCGGCGGTCGCCGCCGCATGGCCGCCCGCTCCTTCTGCGGGGTATCGCCGGTGCGCACCGCGGTGCGCAACTGCAGGGGCGGCAGCCCACGGGCGTCGAGGGCCGCGGCGATACCGGCCAGGGGCTCTTCGAGGTTGAGGCGGATGTCGTTGGACAGCGCCTTGAGGGGCGACACATAGAGCCAGAGGCAGGCCTCGGGCAGTCCGCCGTCACGCAGCGCCTCCTGCACCAGCCCATCGAGCACGGCGAAGAAGGCGGTCAGCGTCTTGCCCGACCCGGTGGGCGCCGCCACCAGCACCGACTCACCGGCCCGGATGGCCGGCCAGGCCTGGCACTGGGCCGCCGTCGGCGTGGGAAAGCGCCCGGCGAACCAGCTCCGGGGCGCGTCGTGAAACTCCGCCAGGACAGCGGCAGCAGGCGAGATCGAGGTCATGCGGCCAATATGGGAGCGGACCGCAGCGGCCACAACCCAGACCGACCGATGGCGCCTCAGGCGATGCGATTGCGCAATTCGCCGCCCTCTAGCAGCGCGGCGATGTTGGCCAGCATCACCTGCTGCTGGGCAGCCTGGGCCGAGGCGGCGTTGGCCGCCACATGGGGGCTGAGCACCAGGTTGGCCTGGCTGCGCAGCCGCTCGGGGACCTCGGGTTCCCGGGCGAAGACGTCCAGTCCGGCACCGGCGATCACCCCGGCCTCCAGGGCAGCGGCCAGGGCCTCTTCGTCGACCACGCTGCCGCGGGAGATGTTGACCAGGTGCCCCTCCCCGCCCAGCGCGGCGAGGACCTCGGCGTCCACCGCGCCGACGGTCTCGGCACTGGCCCGTACCGCCACCACCAGCACGTCGCTCCAGCACGCCAGCTCCATCAGACTGGGCTGGTAGACATAGTCCAGGTCCGCGCGCGGCGAGCGGTTGAAGTAGCCGATCTCCATGTCGAAGGCCTCGCCCCGCCGGGCGATGCGCCGACCGATCTCGCCCAGGCCATAGATACCCAGTCGCCGACCCGCCAGCCCTGGCACCTGGGGCATGCGTTCGATGGCGTTGCCCTGCCAGGCACCACTGCGGACGAAGGCATCGCCCTGCAACAGACGCCGGGCGCTGGCCAGGATCAGACCGAAGGCGAATTCGGCCACGGCCGTGGCATTGGCGTCACCGGCGGTGGTCACCGCGATGCCCCGCTCGCGACAGGCCGCCAGATCCACGCCTTCGTAACCGGTGCCATAGCAGGCCACCAGGCGCAGGGCCGGCAGGGCCTCCAGCAAGGCCGCACGGGTAGGCAGGCCGCCAATGGTCAGCAAGGCCACCGCGTCTTCGGCACCGGCTGGCAGAGCGCTAAGGTCGGCCGGGGAAAAGGGGCCCAGCACCCGGTAGCGGGATTCGAGCTGGGTCACCAGTGCCTGGGGCAAGCGCGGAGCCATCAAGAGTGTCGGTTTCATTTTGTAATACTTTCCCTGGCGAAAAACCCAAGCGTCGCCAGCAGGGGTCGGTCTCGTCAACCATTCTCTTGAGGCCGCCGGTTTCGCTCGGCTTCGTGACTGCTGAAAGTGTCCGCCAAGCCCTTGATGGGCCAGCAGTTTCACGCAACTTGGCAGTGCCGGAGCGGGTCCGATCGGCGTTTGCCAATCGCACAGGGATTTTTTGGATGAGTAGAGTTCTCCGCCAGGCCGGTACCGCTTCCTGTTTCGCCCTCTTCGCCAGCAGCCTGCCCTTCACTGCCTCGGCGCTGGAATTCGACGGCTATGGCCGGGTCGGTGTCGGGGGCGCCGCCGCGGGCGGCAAGCAGAGTTGCTTCCAGCTGCCCGGGGCGCCGGCCAAGTACCGGCTGGGTAACGAATGCGAGACCTACTGGGAACTCGAGCTGCACCAGACGTTGTACAAGGGCGCCGATGGCACCGAACTCAAGGTGCACGGGATGGCCAGCCTCTATAACGTCTACGACCAGACGCCGACCTTCAGCGGCGACAACGGCAGCGTCCGCCTGCCGCAGATCTGGACCAGCCTCAAGCTGCCCGCGCTCAACGGCGGCGGCCTCTGGGCCGGCCGGCGCTACTACAAGCGCCACGACATCCATATCAACGACTTCTATTACTGGAATCCGAGCGGCACCGGTGCCGGCATCGAGGACTACGGCCTGGGCGACAGCGGCCTGCGCCTGAGCTACGCCTTCAGCCGCGAGGACAACATCGACCAGCCGGACAAGGCTAACCGCCATGATCTTAACCTGGGCGGCATCAAGACCAATCCCGGTGGCGAGATCGAACTGGGCCTGTCCTACATCCAGCGGGCCGGCCAGGTACAGGGAGCCCATAGCGGCTGGTCGGCCACCGCCGAGCACAAGCAGAGCGCCTTCTTCGGTGGGGTCAATGTCTTCACCGTGCAATACGGCCGTGGGCCGGGTACCGGACTGGGCGCCACCGGCAGCCCGACCGCCGACCAGGACTACGAAAGCCTGCGCGTCCTCGAGTCACCCCGCTGGCAGATCACCCCGCGCTTCGGTGGCCAGCTGCTGGCGCTGTACCAGCGCGACCGGGCGCCGGGCGACGCCGGCCAGACCTGGTATTCCTTCGGCGTCCGCCCCAGCTATGCCTTCACCCGGCTGTTCAAGCTGCAGGTGGAGTTCGGCCACGACCAGATCCATCCGGACAGCGGTGCCACCCGCACGCTGAACAAGGTGACGGTGGCCCCGACCCTGGCGCTGGGCGGCATGGGCCTGATGGACCGGCCGGAAATCCGTCTCTACTGGACCTACGCCAGTTGGAACCAGGGGGCCCAGGACGCTGCTGCAGCCGGCACCGCCCTGTCCGATACCGGCGCCTTCGGCGACGCCCGGCACGGCAACAACTTCGGCGTCCAGCTGGAAACTTGGTGGTAGACCACTCGCACAAGCGAGACCGCCCGTCATAACTTGTCGAACTTTGCTTATGCCGCCCGGTCGGTTTCCTGACCACAGGAAGACCGACCCGGGAGCTCCCCATGAATCCTCTCGCCCGCGAACTGCCCGCAGCGAGCGTTACCGCCGCAACCCCGTTGGAACGCTATCGTCAGGTACGCCGGGCCAGCGAAGCCCTCTGTGCCCCGCTTACCGTCGAGGATTACGTCATCCAGAGCATGCCCGACGTCAGTCCGCCGAAATGGCACCTGGCGCATGTCACCTGGTTCTTCGAGGCCTTCATCCTCAAACCCTTCCTCAAGGGTTACCAGACGCCCAATCCCGCCTACGACTACCTGTTCAACTCCTACTACGAAACCCACGGCAAGCCCTTTCCGCGGACCGCCAGGGGTCACCTGTCGCGCCCGGGGGTGGAGGACGTCTATCGCTTCCGCGCGGCGGTCGATGCGGCCATGGCCGAACTCCTCGGCGCCCTGCCCGCGGAACATGCCGCCGAGATCGAGCGGCGGCTGGAGCTGGGGCTGCACCACGAACAGCAGCACCAGGAACTGCTGCTGATGGACATCAAGCACATCCTGGCGCAGAACCCGCTGCATCCGGTCTATCGCGCCGACCTGGCCAAGGCCAGCGCGAGCCCGGTAGCGCCGCTGGGCTGGGAAAGCCACCCCGGCGGCGTACGCCATGTCGGCCACGCGGGCGAGGGCTTCGCCTTCGATTGTGAGACGCCGGTCCATCGCCAGTTCGTCGATGACTTCCAGCTGGCCGACCGCCTCGTCACCAACGCCGAGTACCTGGCCTTCATCGAGGACCGCGGCTACGGCCGCAGCGAGCTCTGGCTCTCCGACGGCGCCGCCGCGATCCGCACCCTGGGCTGGCAGGCGCCGCTGTACTGGGAGAAGCTCGACGGGGTCTGGCATCACTTCACCCTGGGTGGCCTGACCCCTCTCGACCTGGACGCACCGGTCTGCCACCTGAGCTTCTACGAGGCCGACGCCTATGCCAGCTGGGCCGGTGCCCGCCTGCCCACCGAAGCGGAATGGGAAACCGTGGCAGCGCGCCAACCGATCGCCGGCAACTTCGTCGAGCAGGACCGGCTGCAACCGGTGGCGGCGGCTGGCAGCGGCATGCGCCAGCTGTTCGGCGACGTCTGGGAATGGACCGGCAGTGCCTTCCGCCCCTACCCCGGGTTCAAGCCTCTCCCGGGCAGCCTGGGCGAGTACAACGGCAAGTTCATGTCCGGCCAGATGGTGCTGCGCGGTGGCTGTTGCGCCACACCCCAGGACCATGTGCGCGCCTCCTATCGCAACTTCTTCTATCCCACCATGCGCTGGCAGTTCTCCGGCCTGCGCCTGGCCCGAGAGGTATGACCCATGGCCCTCGCCGTACGCTTCTTCGATCAGCAAACGGCGAAGGTCGCCGACAGCTCACTGCGCAGCGATGTACTCCAGGGCTTCGGCCAGACACCCAAGGCGCTGTCGCCCAAGTACTTCTACGATCAGCGCGGTTCCGAGCTGTTCGAAGCCATCACCCAGCAACCGGAGTACTACCCCACCCGCACCGAGGAAGCCATCCTGGCCAAGGCCGCCGGCGAGATCGCCCAGTTGGCCGGGCGGGACGCGGCGCTGGTCGAATTGGGCAGCGGCGCCAGCCGCAAGGTACGCCTGCTGCTGGAAGCCATGCGACCCGCAGGCTACCTGGGCATCGACATTTCCCGGGATTTCCTGCTCAGCAGCACCCAGCGGCTGGCGGCGGATTATCCCTGGCTGGATGTCAGCGCCGCCTGTGCCGACTTCAGCCGTCCCATGGCCCTGCCCGCCAGCCTGGAAGGTTTGCGCCCCATCGCCTTCTTCCCCGGCTCGAGCATCGGCAACTTCACCCCGGAAGAGGCCGGCGTCTTCCTACGCAACCTGCAGCGGATGTTGCCGGCTACCGGCGGCCTGCTGATCGGGGTGGACCTCATCAAGGACCAGGCTCGGCTGGACGCCGCCTACAACGATGCCGCCGGGGTGACCGCCGACTTCAACCTGAATCTGCTGCACCGCATCCGCCGCGAGCTGGACACCGACCTGGATCCCAGCCGTTTTCGCCATCTGGCGTTCTTCAATGCCCAGAACGCGCGGATCGAGATGCACCTGGTCAGTACCCGCGACCAGACCGTACGTCTGGAAGGCCAGCGCTTCACCTTCCGCGAAGGCGAGCGGCTGCACACGGAAAACTCCTACAAATACAGTCTGGAAAGCTTTCGTGCGCTGGCCGAGGATGCCGGATTTAGACAGGTCCGGGTGTGGACCGATCCGGCCAGACTGTTCGCGGTCTTCTACTTCGCCGCCTGAGGCTCGGGCTCCGCGGCGGTTGTGAGGCGCACGACAAGGGAACTCTCGACCCGATCACGCTCTAAGTAGCAATCTGCTACTACAGCGTATCGAGACGTTGCCATGGAGCCTGCGCCATTCACTGCAGCCAAAGAACGCCAGCGTCTCGCGCTGCTGCGCGACCTCGCCTTGATCGACCGGCCGGCCGACCGGGCCTTCTGTGATATCACCGAGCTCTGTGCCCGGCTGTTCGACATGCCCTTCGCGATGATCTGCTTCCTCGATGGGCAGCAGGTGCATTGCCAGGCCACGGTCGGTTGCGAGCCCTTCAGCGTGCCGCGCGAAGAGTCCTTCTGCCAGTACCTACAGGGGAGCAATGAAATTCTGCAGGTGGAAGACGCTCGCGACGATGCACGCTTCGCCGCCCTGGCGGCGGTCAAGGGCGCGCCAAAGGTCCGCTACTACCTCGGCGCGCCGCTGTGCACCGCCGAGGGCATGATACTGGGCAGCCTGTGCATGTTCGACGTGGCCCCGCGCGCGGCCCTGCCCGAGGAGTGCCTGCTGGTGCTCCAGCAGTTGGCCAACTTGGTTGGCCAACACATCGAACGGTTGCGCACGGAAGCCTTCTGGGACCCGGTCACCCAACTGCCCAACGGCCAGCGTTTCAGCGAGGATGCCGAGGCGCTGACCCGCGAAGGCCGCCGTGTCGTCGCCGTGGCCGCCGACCTGTTCGCCCAGAGCTATCTCAACGACTTCGTCAAGGCCATGGGCCAGGCGCACTTCGACGGTTTGCAGCGCGCCATCAAGCAGCACCTGCGCCGCCTGCTACCAGCCGACCAGCCGCTGTACCGCCTGGGCGCCGCCCGCTTCGGCTTCCTGCTCCAGGACACCGACGAGACCGCGCAGCAGGCCTTGCTCGATGCCCTGCAACAGGAGCTGACCGGTGTACTCGACTACAACGGCATCCCCATCCAGACCCGGCTCGGCCTGGGGGTCATGTCGCTGACCGACGATCATCCGACCGATTGGCTGCGCGCCCTGATCGCCACCGCCGACGATGCCCGCGCCGAGATGCGTGGCTGCCGCCACTTCGATCCGCAGCACGATGCCGCCTACCGCCGCGCCTTCGCCCTGCTCAGCGCCCTGCCCCAGGCCCTGCGCGCCGACGACCAGCTGAGCCTGGTCTACCAGCCGCGCATCGACCTCGCCACCGGCCGCTGCCATAGCGTCGAAGCACTGCTGCGCTGGCAGCATCCGCACCTGGGACCTATCAGTCCGGCGGAATTCATTCCCCTGGCGGAAAAGACCGCGCTGATCACCGCCCTGAGTCGCTGGGTGATGCGCAACGCCATTCGCCAGGCCTACCACTGGCAGCGCGAAGGTCGCGGGTTGGGGGTGGCCATCAACATTTCCGCCCACGACCTCAACGATCCGGACTTCACCGACCACACCACCGACCTGCTGCGGCGTTATCCGGTCAATCCCCGGCGCCTGGAGCTGGAGGTCACCGAAAACGCCCTGCTGGGCGATGCGACCCTCATCCATCGCCAGCTGGCCGCCTTGCGCGAGCTGGGAATAGGCATCGCCATCGACGATTTCGGTACGGGTTACAACAACCTCTCGCACCTGCGCGAATTGCCGGCCGACACCATCAAGATCGACCGCAGCTTCGTGCGCGACCTCACCCACCGCACCAAGGACCGGCTGATCGTCAGTTCCCTGATCGAGCTGTCCCATCAACTAGGCTTTCGCATCACCGCCGAGGGCATCGAGACCGCCGAGGCCCTGGCCAGCCTGCTGGCCATGGGCTGTGATGAAGGTCAGGGCTTCTGGATCGGCAAGCCGATGGCCGAGCCGGAGCTGCAGGCCTGGCTGCTGGTCCAGCAGCCCGACCTGCAACGCCCGACCCGCCGGGCGACGGTCTTCCAGCTGTTCGACCACACCGCCAAGCACTGACGCTCAGCGGCGCAGCAGGCGCTGCGCCGCTCACGTCCGCCGCGAGCTTACTCCGAGGTACGCTTGCGCGGCGGGGCGAAGCCGTCGGCCGAGGTCGGTACCAGGGCACCCGGACGTCGCTCCGGCTTGGCTTTCGCCTTGGCCTTGCCGTCCTTCTTGCCCTCGGTCTTTTTCTTCTTGACGCCCGCAGCCTTGCCCGAAGCCTTGAGCTTCTTCGGACCGCTGTAGCTGGCCTTCAGGCCCGGCAGCTGACGGCGCTCGAACCTGAGCTTGAGATAGCGCTCGATGCTGGACATCAGATTCCAGTCGCCATGGGTGACGAAGGAGATCGCCAGGCCCGCCTCGCCTGCCCGGCCGGTACGGCCGATGCGGTGCACGTATTCGTCGCCACTGCGCGGCAGGTCGTAGTTGATGACCAGGTCCAGGCCTTCGACATCCAGGCCGCGGGCGGCCACGTCGGTGGCGATCAGCACCTTGACCGCGCCGCTCTGCAGCCGCTCCACGGCCAGCTTGCGGTCCTTGGTGTCCTTGTCGCCATGCAGCACGAAGACCTTGAGGCCCTCGGCGATCAGGCGCCCGGTGAGACGGTCGGCCTGCACCTTGGTGTTGGTGAAGACGATGGCCTTGCGGTAGGTCTCGTTGGCCAGCAGCCACTGCAGCAGCCGCTCCTTGTGGGGCGGCTCGTCGGCCAGGATCACCTGCTGCACCACCGCCTCGTTCAGCTCGCCGGTACGGTCGAGCAGCAGATTCTGGGGCTCGCGCAGGACCTGCTCGACCACCTGGCGCAGGGCGTTGCCGCCACCGGTGGCAGAGAACAGCAGGGTCTGGCGGCCTTCGCGCTCGCAGCTGGCGGCGATCTGCAGGACGTCCTCGGAAAAGCCCATGTCGAGCATGCGGTCGGCTTCGTCCAGCACCAGCAGCTCGATATCCTTCAGGTCGACGTTGCCAGCGTTACGCTGCTCCAGCAGCCGCCCCGGAGTGGCCACCAGGATCTCGGGATTCTTGCGCAGGCCGGCGGCCTGGACGCGGAAGTCCTCGCCGCCGATCACCAGGCCGGCCTTGAGGAAGGTAAACTGGCCGAAGCGTTCGATTTCCTTGGCGGTCTGCTGGGCCAGCTCGCGGGTCGGCAGCAGGATCAGGGCCCGGGCGCCGGACTTGGGCTTGGGGTCCTTGAGCAGGCGATCCAGCAGCGGCAGCAGGAAGGCCGCCGTCTTGCCGCTGCCGGTACGGGCGGTGACGCGCAGGTCATGGCCTGCCAGGGCCGGGCCCACGGCAGCGGCCTGGACCGGGGTGGGCGTCTTGAAGCCCAGGGTGTCGAGGGCCTTGAGCAGGCGCTCGTGCAGAGCGAGTTCGGTAAACACGGATAGACCTCGGAGAAAAAGGCGGCCGCCGCGGGCGACCACGGGTGATCAGGGAAGCAGACGGCTACGGAACAGCGCCTGGTGCTCGCGGCACTGGGCGGCGGCGAGCAGGAAGACGCCATGGCCGCCACGTTCGAAGTCGAGCCAGGTGAAATCGACTTCCGGATAGAGCGCCTCGACGTGAACCTGGCTGTTGCCCACCTCCACGATCAGCAGGCCCTGTTCGGTCAGATGATCGGCGGCCTCGGCCAGCATGCGCCGCACCAGATCCAGGCCATCGTCGCCACAGGCCAGACCCAGCGCGGGTTCGTGCTGGTACTCGGCGGGCATGTCGGCGAAGTCTTCGGCGTCCACATAGGGCGGATTGCTGACGATCAGATCGAAGCGCTGCCCCGGCAGGCCGGCGAAGCCGTCGCCCTGCACGGTATAGACGCGATCCTCCAGGCCATGCCGCTCGATGTTCTGCCAGGCCACTTCCAGGGCATCGTAGGAGAGATCGCCCAGGGCCACCTCGGCCTCGGGGAAGGCATAGGCGCAGGCGATGCCGATGCAGCCGGAACCGGTGCAGAGATCGAGGATGCGCGCCGGGGTAGCCGGCAGCCAGGGTTCGAAACGCCCATCGATCAGTTCGCCGATGGGCGAACGGGGCACCAGCACCCGCTCGTCGACGGCGAAGGGTAGTCCGCAGAACCAGGCCTCGCCGAGCAGATAGGCGGTGGGCACGCGTTCCTGGATGCGCCTGTGCAGCAGCACGCCGAGTTCATAGCGCTCGTCGTCTTCCAGGGCGCAATCCAGGTAGCGGTCGGCGGTGTCCCAGGGCAGGTGCACCGCGCCCAGCACCAGGGCGCGGGCCTCGTCCCAGGCGTTGTCGTGGCCATGGCCGAAGAACAGCTCTTCGGCGTGGAAGCGGCTGACGGCCCAGCGGATGTGGTCGCGCAGGGTGCGCAGGCGGGATTCGCTCATGGAAGGCTCCGGATGTTCAGCCGCGCATTCTAACCCGCGCCCGGTCCGGCTGCAGGAACTTAACGTCGGAGGCCTTCTTCCTAACCCTAGAAGCCAAGTGAGGAGAACGTCATGAGCAAGACCGTAGCCGACCATCTCTGGGAGCGTCTCGGCCAGTGGAACGTCGAACGCGTCTTCGGTTATCCGGGCGATGGCATCAACGGCATCATGGGCGCCCTGGGACGGGTGGCCGACCAATTCGACTATGTGCGGGTGCGCCATGAGGAGATGGCCGCCTTCATGGCCTGTGCCCATGCCAAGTTCACCGGCGAGGTGGGCGTCTGCCTGGCCACCTCCGGACCCGGCGCCATCCACCTGCTCAATGGCCTGTACGACGCCAAGATGGACCACATGCCGGTGGTGGCCCTGGTCGGCCAGCAGGCGGCCTCGTCGCTCGGCAGCGACTACCAGCAGGAAGTCGACCTGCACACCCTGTTCAAGGACGTCTCCGCCTATGTGGAGACGGTGGTGCACCCGGCGCAATTGCGCCATGTCCTCGACCGCGCCTTCCGCGTGGCCATCGCCGAACGCCAGGTGGCCACGGTGATCATCCCCAACGACATCCAGCAACTGCCGGCAGTGGAAAGTCCGCCGCACCAGCACGCCAACGTCCTCTCCGGGGCGGGCGCCATCCCGCCGCGGCCCTATGCCCAGGAGGATGACCTGCAGGCCGCCGCCGACATACTCAACGCTGGCAAGAAGGTCGCCCTGCTGGTGGGTGCCGGTGCCCTGCAGGCGCGCAGCGAGGTGATGGCAGTGGCCGAGAAGCTCAGCGCCGGGGTGGCCAAGGCGCTGCTGGGCAAGGGCGTGCTTTCGGACGAGCTACCCTATGTCACCGGCTCCATCGGCCTGCTCGGCACCGAGGCCAGCGATCTGCTGATGAAGGAATGCGACACCCTGTTGATCGTCGGCTCGACCTTTCCCTACACCGAATTCCTGCCCAAGGAGGGCCAGGCGCGGGCGGTGCAGATCGACCTGCACGCGCGCAACATCAGCATGAGGTATCCCATCGAGCAGCCGCTGCTGGGCGATGCCGCCGAGACCCTGAGGCGCCTGCTGCCGCTGCTGCAGAGCAAGCCCCACGACAAATGGCGCGCGCGCATCGAGAAGAGCGTGGCCGACTCCTGGCACTCCATCGAGCAGCGCGCCATGGCACCCGCTGACCCGATCAATCCGCAGCGGGTGTTCCATGAGCTGTCCCAGCAACTGCCGCGTGATGCCATCCTCTGTGGCGACAGCGGCTCCCACACCAACTGGTATGCCCGCGACATCCGTATGAGCGGCCAGATGCTGGGTTCGCTGTCGGGCAAGCTGGCGACCATGGGGTGTGGCATTCCCTATGCCATCGCCGCCAAGTTTGCCCACCCGGACCGCCCGGTGATTGCCCTGGTGGGTGACGGCGCCATGCAGATGAACGGCAATGCCGAACTGGTCACCCTGCAGCAGTACTGGAAGAGATTCAGCAATCCGACCTTCATCGTCATGGTGCTCAACAACGGCGATCTCAACCAGGTGACCTGGGAGCAGCGGGCCCTGGCCGGCGACCCCAAGTTCGCCCCGGCCCAGGACGTGCTCGACTTCCCCTACGCCCGCTATGGCGAACTGCTCGGCTTCAAGGGCCTGCGCATCCATCGCCCGGACGAGGTGGCCGATGCCTGGCAGCAGGCCTTCGAAGCGGATCGGCCGGTGGTGCTGGAATTTGTCACCGACCCCAGCGTGCCGCCCCTACCGCCGCACATCAGCTTCGAACAGGCACGCGCCTTCCTCGGCGCCATCGCCAGTGGCGATGCGAACCGCTGGGACATGCTCAAGCAGGGGGCGCGGCAGCTGCTGCGCTAGCCCGCACCTTCAGGCTCGCCAAGGACTGTCGAGGCGTATAACCTCGGCGGCCTCACGAAAAGCCTGGGGTATGAGCATGCAGTTGCCCGAGCAAGACCGTTTCGATCCGCCCCCGCTGCGCCTGCGGCGGCCCTTTCTGACTTCTCTCAGCGCCGGCCTCGGCCTGCTGTCCCTGCTGGCCGGCCTGGCCGCGTTGCTGGCGGGCGGTGCCGCTCTCTTGCAGCTGCCGCAGTTGGCGCCCTATCTGACCATGACCCGTGGGACAGCCCAGGGCTTCCTGGGCGGCGGCGCGCTACTGTTGCTCGTCGGGCTCTGGTTGCGCAGCCGCAGCCGGCGGCGCTCGCGCTATCGCAATGCCCTGAGCCTTTCCCCCGCACTCAAGCGGCGGCGCTAGCTAGCGCTGCCGCAGGCGCGCCAGGCCACCGCCCAGCAGGCCGGTGAGGCAACCCAGCACCAGGCCGCCGACATGGGCGCCATTAGCGATGGAACCGAAGCCGAGCAGGTCGAAGACGCCGGTCAGGCAGATCACCAGCCAGATCAGCATCATGGCCACGACGCCGCGCGGCATGCGATAGGCCGGATTGGGCGCCAGCCACTGGAACAGCCAGCAATGGCCGAGCAGGCCATAGAGCACCCCGGACAGGCCGCCGAACAGGGCCGGGCCGGTCCAGGCGTACTGCAGCAAGTTGGAGCCGGCGGCGAAGACCAGGGTCAGCAGCAGCAGCATCAGGCCGCCCTGGCGGAATTCGATGCGCCGACCCAGCTCCCAGTACCAAAGGGCGTTCATCGCCAGGTGCAGCAGACCGAAGTGCAGGAAGATCGGCGTGACCAGCCGCCACCATTCGCCGCGGGCCAGGCTGGCGTCGAGATCGAGAAAGGCGATGTGCTCGGCGTCGATCAGGCGGAATTCCTGCAGCGTCAGGTAGTGGATCAGCGCCAGGTTATCGCCCAGTTCGGTGGCCAGGCCCAGCAGCAGGGTGATGGCGAGAAAGACGGCGCTGACCGGACTGGCCTTGAGTTGCGCCAACAGGCCGAAGCCGCGGGGTCCGCGGGCGGCCTGGACCTCGCCACGCGGATCGCCATCGGGATAGCGCTCATAGAGGCTGCGGGTCTCATCGACCCGCGCCGGGTCCAGTACCCAGAGCACCTGGCTATCGCCCTCTTCCACCACCCGGTGGCGGATCTGCAGCCGGCGCAGCAGGCGGGTGAAGGCCAGCAGGTCACGCCCGAGGGGCACGCGCAGCACGGGTTGCGGCTGGTTCATCGGCCCTCCTCGCGCTGCACGTCGATCCAGACGAACTTCGCCGGATCGATCTCGCGCTCGGCGTCCAACCGATAGGCCACCAGCTTGCCGTACTTGACCGCGCTGTAGTCCAGGCAGGCCAGGTTGGGCCGCAGCGGCTCGGGATGGCCGTCGCGCCAGTAATGGCCGACGAACAGCAGCGGCTCGTCCTCGCCGTAGCAGAGCAGCCCGGCCTTCTCCTCGTCGCTCAGGCGCTCGCAGGCGATCTCGGCCGGCAGGGCATCGGGCTGGAAGACCACGTCGCCATAGGTCTGGGGATCGCTCTCCCAGAACTTGGTGCGAAACCGCGCCCGGACATAGCCATCGCTGCCGGTCAGGCGCAGTCCATGGGGCAAGGGCAGCGAGACGCCGTTGAGCAGGCGCGAGGCGACCCGGCTGGCCAGGCTGCCGCCGATGATGGACTGGCGGACGAAATCCTCGTCGATGCAGGCGTCGGGGTAATGGTGCAGGAATTCCTCGATCAGCCCCTGATCCCAGCAGGCATGGACGATGCGGAAATGGCCGAAGTCCTTGCACAGCGGCAGGGTGTAGAGCCAGCGCAGATGGTCCTGCCATTCCTGCGGGTGGTCGGCGAAGGCGCTCAGGGTTTCCTGGATCAGCTGGCGGTGCCGCGGCGTGTGTTCACGCACCCAGGTCTGGCCGCTGCCGGGCGCGGCCGGCGTGTGCCAGGCCAGGGCATTGAGTTCGTGGTTGCCGAGGATGCAGTGGGCGTGGCCCGCCTCGACCATGGCCCGCACCCGGCGCAGGGCGCCGCGGATGCGCGGTCCGCGATCGACCAGGTCGCCGAGGAAGATCGCCTGGCGCTCGGCGTGCTGCCAGACGCCGTCCACCAGACGGTAGTCGAGCCGCTCCAGCAGCAGGTCCAGGGTATGGGCGCAGCCGTGGAGATCGCCGATGAGATCGTAGCCCCGGGGCATCAATCGTCTCCCAGCCGGCTGCCCCAGCCGAGCTTGGTCCGGCAGATCTCGTAGTAGTTGTGATCCAGCGGATGGATCAGCCTGAGCTTGTGGGGCTTCTTCTGAATGGTCACGGTATCGCCGGGTGCGCAGGTGAAGTGATTCTGGCCATCACATGAGACCTGCGGATAGATCGTCATGTTCGGCGACACCAGGATCGACAGGGTGCTGTCGCCGGACACCACGATGGGCCGGCTGGACAGGGTGTGGGGGTACATGGGCACCACCACGATGGCATCCAGCTTGGGATGCATGATCGGGCCACCGGCCGACAGCGAATAGGCGGTGGAGCCGGTGGGCGTGGCGACGATCAGGCCGTCGGCGCGCTGGCTGCAGACGAACTGGCCATCGATGTACAGCTCGAATTCGATCATCCGCGTCGACTTGCCGGGATGCAGCACCACGTCGTTGAGCGCATCGCCCTGGCCGATCATCTCGCCGCCGCGCTCGACGAAGGCGTCGAGCAGGAAGCGCGTCTCCATCAGGTACTGGCCGTCGAGCACCTCGGCCACCTTGGTTTCCAGCTCGTCGGGGCGGATGTCGGTGAGAAAGCCCAGCTTGCCGCGGTTGATGCCCAGCACCGGCACCCGCGGCCGCACCAGGGCGCGGGCGGCGCCGAGCAGGCTGCCGTCGCCGCCGACCACGATCACCAGGTCGCAGATCTCGCCCATGAGCTTGCGCGACACCGTCTGCAGGCCATGCCCGGGCAACACCTCGGCGATGGTGTTTTCCAGGATCACATTGCGTCCGCGGCTCAGCAGAAAGGTCTTGAGTCGGCGGATGGTGTCCAGCACCTGGGTGCTGCCGAGTCGACCGATGATGCCGATGTTACGAAAGGAGTCCATGACGCGCCGGCGGCCCCGTTGGCTGGAATGGGCGGAAAGTATGGGCGAAAGCCCGTGGCAGCGGCAAACCGCCTCCATCCGACCACGGGTCGCCGCGAGTGATCCGCGGGGCGCGCTTGGCCTATGCTGGCACCATGACGCCCTTCGCCGAGCTGCACGCCCTGCCCCGTCGCCTGAGCCAGCCCCAGGTGCGGGATCTCGCCTGGACCCTGGTCGCCCCGCCCCTGCTGGTCGCCGCCGATACCCGTCATCCACTGGCCGCCAGCGACTGGGCGAGCCAGCCCGGAAGGCTCGCCGACTGGCTGCGGCAACAGGACGCGGCTCCTGCGGAGCTGGCTGCCTGGCTGGCCCAGGGCAGCGATCGCCGGCTGGGCCGGCAATACGAAAGACTCTGGCAATTCGCCCTGGAGCAGGCACCTGGCGTGCGGCTGCGGGCCGCCAACCTGCCGCTGCGCGAGGGCGAGCGTACCCTGGGCGAGCTGGACCTGCTGGTGGAAGATGCCGAAGGCGTCCATCACCTGGAGCTGGCAGTGAAGTTCTACCTGGGCGAGGGCTCGCCCGGGGCGCCCCGCTGGTTGGGCCCAGGGGGTGAGGACCAACTGGCACTCAAGCTGGCTCATCTGCGCGAGCGCCAATTACCGCTGTCGGCCACGGCCCTGGCCCGGAGCCATCTGGCGGCGCTCGACATAGCGCCACCTCGGGCCGCGCTTTGGGTGGGCGGCTATCTGTTCCAGCCGGTCGCCGCCCCCCTGCCCTGGCCGGAGGACGCCCTGGCGCCGCGCCAACCCCAGTGGTGGTGCGAGCGGCCGCAACTGCCGTCCGGCCAGTGGGAGGTGTTGCCCAAGGGCCACTGGCTGGCCCCGGCGGTGGCGAGCACCCCTTGCCTGCCGCTACCCCGCGAGGCACCGGTCTGGCCGCAGCTGCTGGTGCAGCGTAACGGACAAGGGGATGAAAGCGCCCGGCTGTTTCTGGTGCCCGCCGGCTGGCCCGCTCAGCCGCCGGCCAGCGCCGCCAGCTGAGTCGCCAGGACCCGGCGACCCTGGAGGCCGCCGCTATGGATCAACACCAGGCGGCTGCCTGGCGCCACGGCGCCCCGCGCGATCTCCTCCTGCAGGGCCAGCCACAGCTTGCCCGTATAGAGGGGATCGAGGGCAATGCCGGTCTCGCGCTCGAAGTCCGCCATGGCCCGCGCCAATTGCGCATCGACACGGCCGAAGCCGCCGCGCGCCGCGTCCGCCAGGCGCCAGTTTGGGTGGGAGTCATCGGCTAGCAGGGCCTGCAGCGTAGCCTCGACGCCGTGACCCGGCGGCACCGCCAGACCGCCCACCACCTGCCAGCCCGGCGCGGCAGCGCGGATCACCCCGGCCAGGGTGGTGCCGGTACCGGCGGCGAGCCACAGCTGCTGGCAGTCTGGCCAGTCCAGGCGGGCGAGGCCTTGGCGCAGCTCCGCGACGATTCCGGCGCAGGCCTGGGCCGCCCGCTCATCGCAGCCGCCTTCGGGAATGGGCAACAAATCGGGATAGCGCACCTGCCAGGGCTCCCAGAAATCCGCGTCATGGCGCCGGCGATAACCGCCGTAGCCCAGCCAGTGCAGGGTCATGCCGCAGGCCTGCAGGTCCTCCACCGTGGGCGTCGTAGAGGGCTCGCCGCGCAGCAGGCCGACCGTGGCGAAGCCCGCCTCCTGTCCGGCGGCCGCCAGGGCATGCAGGTGGTTGGAATGAGCCCCGCCGAGGCTGATCAGGCCCCGGCCTTCGCCGCGATCCAGGCGTTCACGCCAGGGCAGCAACTTGTAGCCCTTGTTGCCATTCTGGCCGGGTGGGCGTTGGTCCAGGCGCAGCACCGCCAGGCGCAGGTCGCGGTCCGCCAGCAGAGGCAGCTGCACCTCCTGGAGCGCGGCGGGTGGGAAGACCGTCATGGGACCCGAGGATGCGCGATCAGAGATTGGCAACGTCACCATCGCTGTCGTCGCCACGGTGCTCGGCGCAGCGGGTCGAGCGCAGCGGATCGAACTGGGCGGGATGTTCCACCCGCACCACCGGCCGACCGCAACGCTCGCCGTCCACCTCGGCCTGGCAGACCGGCTGCTGGTGATGCTCCAGCCAGCGCTGGTACTGCTCGCGGCTGACCTTGCAGTGCTCGGCGACGAAGCCCAGGGGATCGGTGCTGAAGCGTGGCACGTCCTGGCGGCCGAGGATGAGGTGACCGGCACCCGGCTGGAAGGTGACGAAGAGGATGCCCTGCCGCGCCAGGCGCTCCAGCTGACCCTCGTTGCTGTCGCCGACCAGTTGGGCGCAACGCTCGCGCAACTGACGGATGTCCTCCTGGAGTTGGCCATCCAGCTCGTCGCGATACTTGAGCTCCACCTCGCGAATGGTCAGCTGGTTCTTCAGCTCGCCCACCGCAGCGGCCACCCGGGCCTCGCTCTCGGCCTCGGCCTGGATGCGCAGCGCCTCGATCTTGTAGAGGGCGTTGCGCTCCAGGGTGCGCATCTGTTCGTTGAGTTCTTCCCGCTGCTGGCGCGCCAGGTCGTTCTGTTGCTCGAGATGCTGCGCCAGGGCGGCGTAGCGCACCTCCAGTTCGGCCTTGGCGGTGCGCACTTCGTCCGCGTCGCGCTGCAGCCGCGCCAGGTCCTCCTGGTGCTGGCGGGTCAGGGTCAGCAGGCGGGTGCGCTGGCCGGCGATCAGCTTGTCCAGCGCCTCCTGATGCTCCTGGGCGAGGATGCGCCTCACCCGTTCCAGGCGGGCCTCGACGTCGATGCCGTCCGCGGCGCTGGGGTGGTATTCCCCGGCCAGCTCCACCTCGCCGGCGCGCGGGGCGACCAGGCCGAGGCAGTCGCGGATGGCCTGCCAGTCATCGTGCTCGGCATCGCTGCGCGGGTCCCACAGGTCGCCCTGGTGCCAGGACAGCGGGCAATGGCTGCGGCTCGCCAGGCGGATCGGTCCGGCGCCTAGGTCGGGCCCGACGTCGCCGCGCTCGGCCAGCTCGCCCAGCGGCAGGTTCCACTCCGGAAGAGGCCCGCCCTGGGTATCGAAGGCCAGCAGGAAGAACACCGCGGCCTTGACCCGCCGGTGCTCGTCCAGCAGCAGATAGACGAAGCGATGGCGACGCCCGGCGCAGTCGAGCAGCACCTGCTCGCCCTGCCAGAGCGCCTGGAAATCGGGATAGAGCAAGGCACGATTCACGCCCTGGTCGCCAAACCCCAGGACCACCGGGGTCAGTACCGCCTCTTCGTTCAACGTTTCTGCCATCTGTGCCGCGTGCTCTGTCGATCCCACATGAATACCGAGGCCAGCGCCGCGACCCCGCGACTGGCTCAGACGCCGGCGGGGCGAGGCGACCGGACGTGCATCCTACCCCTACCCGCGGACCACCAGGCAATCTTCCTGCAGCGGCGGACCGCGCGCCGTCAGGGAGCTAGCTCCGCCGCCGCGTCAGGACGGCAGCTTAGCCAATCCTGCCCGGGTGATTGGAAGAGAGACCGGACATTGGGACAGGGGTCGGTCTCGAAGGAATGTTATGCGGAGCGGATCACAGAAATCCATCCGCTTTGCAACGAAGAGTTACAGTTGGGCGGCAAGGCGGGTGGCCTGGTCGATGGCCCGCTTGGCATCCAGTTCGGCGGCGACATCCGCTCCGCCAACCCGGTGCACCGCGATGCCCACGGCGATCAGTTCGTTTTCCAGCTCGCGCAGGGATTCCTGGCCGGCGCAGAGCACCACGTTGTCGACCGCCAGCACCTGCTCGACGCCATCGGGCAGGCGCAGGTGCAGCCCGGCGTCGTCGATGCGCAGGTATTCCACTCCGCCGATCGCCTTGACGCCGCGCTGCTGCAACCGCGCGCGATGAATCCAGCCGGTGGTCTTGCCCAGGCCCTTGCCCGGCTTGCCCGGCTTGCGCTGCAACAGCCAGACATCGCGCGTGGGCGCCGGCGCAGCCACCGGGGCCAGTCCGCCCCGGGTACCGAAGCTTGGATCTATCCCCCATTCGGCGTAGAAGGCCGCCAGCGGCTCCGCTTCGCGATGGGGATGGGTGAGGAAATCCGCCACATCGAAGCCGATGCCGCCGGCGCCGATCAGGGCGACCCGCTGGCCCACGGCCTTGCGTTCCAGCAGGACGTCCAGATAGCCCAGCACCTTGGGGTGATCGACGCCGGGAATGGGAGGAACACGCGGGGTGACCCCGGTCGCCAGGATCACCGATGCGAAGCCCGCGGCCTGCAGCTCGGCGGCGCTCACGCGCTGGTTGAGGCGCACCTCTACGCCCAGGCGCTCCAGGCGGCGCCCGAAGTACCTCAGGGTCTCGCCGAACTCCTCCTTGCCGGGGATGCGCTTGGCGACGTTGAATTGGCCGCCGATACGGGCGCTGGCCTCGAACAGCACCACGCGATGGCCGCGCTCCGCCAGGGTGCAGGCGGCCGCCAGCCCGGCCGGCCCGGCGCCGACCACGGCGAAGGTCCGCGGCTGGACGGCGGGCAGGATCTGCAGCTCGGTCTCGTGGCAGGCCCGCGGATTGACCAGGCAACTGGTCAGCTTGCCGGCGAAGGTATGGTCCAGGCAGGCCTGGTTGCAGGCGATGCAGGTGTTGATCTCGTCGGCGCGCCCGGCCGCGGCCTTGGCGACGAAGTCGGGATCGGCCAGCAGCGGTCGCGCCATGGACACCAGATCGGCCTGGCCGGCGGCGAGGATGGCTTCGGCCACCTCGGGGGTATTGATGCGGTTGGTGGCGATCAGCGGCACCCCGACCCGCCCCTTGAGCTGCGCGGTGACCGCGGCGAAGGCACCGCGGGGGACCAGGGTGGCGATGGTGGGAATCCGTGCCTCGTGCCAGCCGATGCCGGTGTTGATCAGACTCACCCCGGCCGCTTCCAGCCAGAGTGCCAGCTGCAGGCACTCCTCGGGCGAGCTGCCCTGCTCTACCAGATCCAGCAGCGAAAGGCGGAAGACGATGAGGAAATCCCGCCCGGTGGCCGCGCGAATGCGCTCGACGATGGCCAGGGGCAGATGGCAGCGGCTGGCGAAATCGCCACCCCAGCGGTCCGTCCGGTGGTTGGTGCGGGCCGCGATGAACTGGTTGATGAAATAGCCTTCCGAGCCCATCACCTCGACGCCATCGTAGCCGGCCTGCTGCGCCAGCTGCGCACAGCGGACGAAGGCCTCGATCTGCGTCTCCACCTCGGCCTCCTCAAGTTCACGGGGGGTGAAGGGGTTGATCGGCGCCTGCAACGCCGAGGGCGCCACCAACTTCGGGTTGTAGGCGTAGCGACCGGCATGGAGGATCTGCAGGCAGATGCGGCCGCCCTCGGCATGCACCGCGGCGGTGATGGCGCGGTGCTGCTCGGCCTCCTCGGCCGTGGTCAGCTTGGCGGCGCCCTGGTAGACGGCGCCCTCTGCGTTGGGCGCGATCCCACCGGTGACGATCAGGCCCACGCCGCCGCGGGCCCGTTCGGCGAAGAACACCGCCATGCGCGCGAAGCCCCCCGGCCGCTCTTCTAGGCCGGTGTGCATGGACCCCATCACCACCCGGTTGCGCAAGGTGATCGCACCTACACGCAGGGGTTCGAGCAAATGCGGATAGGCTTTATCAGGGGTGGTATTGCTGGGGGCAAGCTCGATCATGGCGGTCTCCGGTGGCTGGCCTTTCTGGGAAGGCCTGGTGCCACGATAGGAGCAGCCCGCTCGGGTCTCAATCACCAAAAATGACAACCTCTTTACCCAAATGCACAGCCGCTACTTGGCAGTGGCCCTGCGGTCTCCTACCCTGGGCACCTTTATCCCGCCCGGCCGAGGGGGCCGGGACCGCTCTGGAGTGCTGATGCGCAAGCTCGTGTTCCTGGTGCTGATCGCCCTGTTCGCCGTGCTGGCGGGCTGGGTGGCCCAGCGGCCAGCCTTCCATTACCTGTCGGATCTGCGCAGCAGCCTGGCGGTGGACCTGACCACCACTCCCGCCGCGGCCACCACCGGCAACCTGCTGGGCATCGAGCCCGACTTGGTCGCCCTGGACTACGGCAATCCCGAGCGCCTGCGGCTCAAGCTCGATGCCGCCCTGGATAATGCCCGCCGCCTCGGCCTGCTCGGCAGCCAGACCATCGTGGTGCTCCCAGAACACCTGGGTACGCCGCTGGCGCTGATGGGCGAGAAGCCCGAGGTCTATGCCGCCGCCCGTTCCGCGGAGGCCATTCGATGGCTGGTGCTGGGTAATCCCCTGCGCGTCGCCCGGGCCTGGTTCCAGGCCGAGGGTAACCCGCGACTGGGCGACAGCCTGCTGCGCATGAAGGCCTGGGACATGGCCAGCGCCTACCAGCAACTCTGCGCCGGTCTCGCCCGCCGCTACCACGTCACCCTGGTCGCCGGCTCCATCGTCCTGCCCGGCCCGGCGCTGGTCGACGGCGAGTTGACGGTAGGCAGCGGCCCCTTGCGCAATGTCACCCTCGTCTTCGGCCCCGACGGCCAACCCCTAGGTCGACCGCTCATCCGGCCGCTGGCGAACGACGAGCGCGGCGACGACCTGACCCCGCCTTTGCTGCGTCTGCAGACGCCACTCGGCCGCCTGGGTGTGATCCAGGGCAGCGACTCCAGCCGGGCCGGGGTACTGGACGATCCGCAGGTGGACCTGCTGGCGATCCCCGCCCTCGTCTCCGGCGCCAATCCCGCACCCGCGCCCTTCGATCCGCAACGGCTGCGCGCCGCTGGGATCCGGGCGGCACTGGAGGTCCACCTGCGCGGACGGCTGTGGGAATGGCAGGCCAGCGGAGCCAGCCAGGCCTTCACCCCGGACGCGGCCTCGGCCACCGATCCCGCCCGGGCCGGCACCCAGCTGATCAATCTGCGCCTATGAGGGCGCCGGCGCTGCGCCTGGGCGACCTGTCCACCGGCTTCGTGCTGGCACTGGCCGCTGCCGTCGCGACGCGAGGGGCGGATGCCCAGGGCCTGCTCGACCGCTTCGGGCTGACGGCGGCGCGCCTGGCCGAGCCCGGTGGACGGCTGTCGATTCCTCACTACATGCGCCTCGGGCATGCCGCCCTGGAGCTGACCGGCGATGCCGCCCTGGGCCTGGCCATGGGCCAGGCGATGCGCCCGGCCTTTCTCGGCCTGGCGGGCGTCACCGTCGCCCAGGCGGCGGACGTGCGGCACGCCGCCGAGACGCTGCTCAGGCTGGAGCCGCTCTATGGTCGCAACTACCGTGGCCAGTCGCGCTACGTCGCCCAGGGACGCGATGCCTGGCTGCACTTCTATAGCATCAGCCCCTACAACGGCTACAACAGGTTCGTGGTGGACGTGGTGCTCAGCGCCTGGCTGGCGCTCTTGGGCGCCGTGGCCGGGCAACCGCTGCGACCTCGTCGTGTGCTCATCGAATACCCGGCGCCAGCCAACCCGGCCCCTTACGAGACCGTCTTCGGCTGCCCGGTGGAATTCGCCGCCAGCGAGAATGCCCTGCTGCTCGATGCCAGCACCCTCAGCCTGCCCGGCGCCGAGCATTGCCCGGCCACCTGGCGCCAGTTGCTGGCCCTGAGCGATGCCGAGCACGCCCGCCTGACCCGTACCCGCGGACTCACCGAGCGGGTGGTCGAGGTCATGGGGCCGCTGTTGCGCCACGGCGAGCCGACCCTGGAGCAGATCGCCGCCCGGCTGCGCCTGCCGCCCTGGACGCTCAGGCGCAAGCTGGCGGAAGAAGGCACCCAGTACCGGGCGCTGCTCAACCTGACCCGCCGCGACCTGGCCCTGGCCTATATCCGCGACACCGAGGCCAGCTTCGGCGAGATCGCCTACCTGCTGGGCTTCGCCTCGCCCGCCGCCTTCCAGCGCGCCTTCAAGCGCTGGACCGAGCAGACCCCGGGCGATTGGCGGCGCCTGCAGCGGCAGACGATCGCCGGCTAAAGGGAGCGTCGGCGCCGATCCCGGGTCCTAACTGGCTGATCCCTCGTCATGACCGATACCTGCCCATGCCGAAACTCCTGTTTTGCCTGCTGCTGCTCTTCGCCCTGCCCCTGCGCGCCGCGGAAACCGCCAATGGCGCGCCCGCCGGCCTCGACCCCCAACAGGCTCGCCAGGTCGCGGCCCTGCTCCAGGATCCGCAACGCCGCCAGGAACTGATCCTGACGCTTGAGGCCATCGCCAACCAGACGCCGAGCGCGAAGGCCGCGGCCCCGGCCACCGCGACCACCGCTGCGCCGGCAGCGACCCCGGCACCGGCCGCTACCGAGGAAAAGACGCTGGTGCCGCTGGAGGCCAACGGTCTCATCGCCCAGACGCTCAACCGCGTCGGGCGCTGGGCCGACAACCTGGGCGGCGAGCTGGTCCAGGTCCAGCGGGCGGTCACCAGCCTGCCGGACTGGTCCCGTGCCAGTTTCACCTCGGCCGAGGGTCGTCACGCCCTGCTGGAGGCCTTCCTCACCCTGGCCGTGCTGTTCACCGCCGGCCTGCTGGTCGAATGGCTGGTACACCGCCTGCTCGGGCGTCCGCGGCAGACGCTGCAGCGGCATGCCGATCACGCCGACAGCCTGGCGCGGCGCGAGGCGCAGCGGACGGCGGCGCGACAGTCCTCGGTGCCCTCCGAGGTCGTCGACGACAGTGCCGCCGCCACGCGCCCGGCGGAGCCCGCGGTGGCCCTGGTCCAGACCCAGCGCGACGGCGTCGATCGCCTGGAAGAGGTGCCCATCGCCCCATCCGACAGCGCCGCGCCCCCACCGAGCGAACCGGCGCCCGCGGCGACCACGCCCGCGCCGGCATCTGCCGAGCGCAGCAGACCGAGCGCCGAGGAGCACTGGACCACCCTGAGACACCTGCCCTTCGCCCTGGGACTGCTACTCCTGGAGCTGCTACCGCTGCTGGCCTTCTGGGCCACCGCGGCGCTGACCATCCACTACCTGGTGGGATCGAATGCCAACCAGCGCGAGCTGGTCGGCGGCTTCCTCGGCGCCTACCTCACCACCCGCCTCGCGCTGATCGTGATCCGCCTGCTGATCGATCCCGCGGCCCATGGTATCCGCCTGCTCAAGGTCAAGGCGTCGCTCGCCAATACCCTGCTGCGCTGGCTGCACGCCTTCGTCGCCCTGATCACCTTCGGCCTGGCACTGGCCCAGGCCGCGGACATCCTCGGCGCCAACGAAGCCGGCCGCGAGGCCATCGTCAAGCTGGTCTCGCTGCTCGCCCACCTGCTGGTGGTCGGCCTGATCTTCCATGTGCGGCGACCGGTCGCCGCACGCATCGCCGGCCGCCAGGACGGCAGTGGTGCCCTGGCCGTGCTGCGCGCCTGGCTGGGTCAGGTGTGGGCGGTGTTCGCCGCGGTCTTCGTCATGGGCGGCTGGACCATGTGGGCGCTGGACATCGAGAACGGCCTGCCGCGGCTGATGAACTTCGTCGCCCTCTCCGCCGGCATCGTCATCCTCGGGCGACTCGCCGCGGTGTTCCTGCTCGGCCTGCTGGGTCGGCTGTTCCAGCCGGTAGCCCGCGAGGGCGCCCCGGCCCCCGACCTGCACCTGCAGCGCTACTACCCCCTGGCACGCTGGCTGGTGGGGGTGATCGTCACCCTGGTTACCGCGCTGGCGCTGTTCCAGTCCTGGGGCTGGGACGTGCTCGACTGGTTCGCCACCGGCAGCATCGGGCGCAGCCTGCTGTCCGCCTTCCTCACCATCCTGGTCGCCGCAATCATCGCCGTCGCCATCTGGGAAGGTGCCAACGTCGCAGTGAACGGCCGCCTGACCCGCTGGACCGAACGCGGCGACACCGTCCGCGCCGCCCGCCTGCGCACCCTGTTGCCAATGCTGCGCACCGGGCTGTTCATCCTCGTCGCCCTGATCGTCGGCCTCACCGCCCTGAGCGAGCTGGGCATCAACACCACGCCACTGCTGGCCAGTGCCAGCATCATCGGCGTAGCCCTGGGTTTCGGTTCGCAGAAGCTGGTGCAGGACTTCATCACCGGCATCTTCCTGCTGCTGGAGAACGCCATGCAGGTGGGGGACTGGGTCACCGTGGCCGGGGTCTCCGGCACCGTGGAATACCTGTCGATCCGCACCGTCCGGCTGCGCGCCGGCGACGGCTCCCTGCACATCGTGCCCTTCAGCTCGGTATCGGCGGTCAACAACATCAACCGCGGGATCGGCAACGCCGCCCTGCGCATCAGCGTGGGCTTCGGCGAAGACATCGAACGCGCCATCGCCGAACTCAAGGACATCGGGGCCGGCATGCGGGCCGACGAGGCCTTCAAGGACCTCATCCTCGCCGACCTGGAGATCTGGGGAGTGGATGCGGTGGACGGCTCCATGGTCACCCTGGCCGGCCAGATGAGGTGCATCGACAAGGGCCGCTGGGGCGTCCAGCGCGAACTCAATCGCCGCATCCTCGAGCGCTTCCGCGAACGCGGCATCGAGATCGCCAATCCGCGCGCCAGCCTCTTGGTGCCGAGCGAGACCGGTGTGGTACCGTCCGCGCCCATCCAGCCACGCCCCGCGGAGTAATCGCCGTGCAGTATCGCCAAGATGCCTTCAATGGCCTGATCATCGACGCCGCCTCGCTGCCCTCCTCGCGCGACGCCTTCGCGCCCGCCCTGGCGGAGCTGCTCGACCAGGCTCGCCGTGAGGGCCGCAACCTGATCTGGCTGACCCTGCCCCTGGCCCTCGGCGAGCTGGTCGGCGTCGCCACTGCCGCCGGCTTCGTCTTCCACAACTGCCTCGAACAGGAATTGACCCTGGTCTGGCGCGGCACGCCCACGGCCTTCGCGCCCTTCGTCCCGACCCACAGCCTGGGCGTGGGCGGTCTGGTGCTCAACGAACGGGGCGAACTGCTGGCGATCCGCGAGCGCGGCAGCCAGGGCTACAAGCTGCCGGGCGGCCACGTCGAGCTGGGCGAGGACCTGGCGCCCGCGGTGATTCGTGAGGTCTGGGAGGAAACCGGCGTCCGCAGCGCCTTTCGCGCCATCGTCGGCATGGTGACCACCCACCCCTATCGCTTCGGCAAGTCCAATCTCTATGTGGTCTGCCGGCTCGATCCGTTGAGTGCGGAGATCGCCATCCAGGACCCCGAGGAGATCGAGGACGCCCGCTGGCTGGCACTGCCCGACTATCTGGCGGACGACGGCAACAGTGCCTTCAATCGCGAACTGGTGCGCAGCCTGGCCCGGAGCGAAGGCCTGGTCCCCAGCACCCTCAACAGCGAGCGTTATCCCAAGGCCGAGGTCTTTCTCGCTTAGAGCCCGTTCAAAGGCTGCTGCGCGTCGGCCAAATGGCGTTGGAAATGGTCCAGGTCGCCAGCCCGCCTGGGCGGCTCCGTCGCCATGCTCCTTTGCGCTCTCTAAACCCGAGCGCCGATCCGATCCGCTTCCTCAGCCATTTTCGCGGAGCCGCCTGGGCCTGGCTTGTCGCTGGCTTGCGCCTGGTCGAACAGGCTTTCAGGCGTCGAAGGACTGATCCATGCTCTCGGCCGGGTGGGCGTCCCGGGGCCGACCGACCGGCCGAGCGGGGATGCCCACCACCGTGGTGTGGGGGGCGACGGGATGCAGCACCACACTGTTGGCGCCGATCTTGGCGCCCTCGCCGATCTCCAGGTTGCCGAGGATCTTCACCCCGGCGCCGATCATCACGCCGCGGCGCACCTTGGGATGGCGATCGCCCTGCTCCTTGCCGGTACCCCCGAGGGTCACCTGCTGCAGGATGGACACCTCGTCTTCCACCACCGCCGTCTCACCGATGACGATACCGGTGCCATGGTCGAGCATGATGCCGCGACCCAGTCGCGCGGCGGGATGGATGTCGATGGCCAGCAGCCGGTTGCAGCGTGCCTGCAGGTGCAGCGCCAGCAGGCGTTCGTCGTTGCGCCAGAGGGCATGCCCCAGGCGATGGGCTTGCAAGGCGAGGAAGCCCTTGGAGAAGAGGAAGATCTCCAGCAGGCTGGCATAGGCGGGATCGCGCGCCAGCACCGCCTCCAGGTCCGCGCAGGCGGCCATCACCAGGGCCGGCAACTCGGCATGCAGCGCCGCGAAGCGCCAGGCCAGTTGCTCGGCCTGGTGCGGGTCTTCCGCCAGCGCATCGGCGCAGCGTCTGGCCAGGGCGCTGGCCAGGTCGTTCGGCTGCAGCAGCGCCCGCGCCAGACCGGCGGCCAGCGCCGGTGCCTCCCGCTGCCCGGCTTCGGCCTGGGCGCGCAGGAGTTGCCAGAGTTCGGGTGCGGAGCGAGCGGCCATGGCTAACAGGTTTCCTGAACGAGAGGGTCGTGCAGCTTAACGGGCGCAGCGGGCAACGTCTTGTACATCAGGGTGGTGCTGTCACGCCGGGTGGGCTGCAGGGCATCCAGGGCATAACCGGGAATCCGCCCCGCCACCGCGTAGCCCAGGGACAGATAGAGCGGCTCGGCATGGTCGTCGCTGCGGGTGTCGAGGGTCAGGAGTTCTCGCCCAAGGGCTCGCGCGGCGTCTTCCAGCGCCTGCATCAGGGCGCGAGCGAGGCCCAGGCGACGCTGCGCGGGATGCACCAGCAGCTTGGCCACTTCCGCTCGATGGGGCTGGTTGGCCGGGGTGTCGAGGACCAGTTGCACGCTGCCGACCACCCGCCCGGCCACCCTGGCCACGAACAGTAGCCGCGCACCCCGGGCCACGCCCGCTGCCACGCTGTCCGTCCAGAAGCGGCGACTGGCCGCTTCGGTCAGCGGCAGGATGAAGCCGATGCTGGCTCCCTGGCCCACGCAGGCGCCAAGCAACTCCTGGAAATCGTCCAGGTGCGCGATGAGACCTGCGGCGTCGAGCCGTTCGATACAAGGGGTGGAGACCATGGCCAGTCCTCAGATCATGAACAGGAGATAACGAGCGCCCGCAGGGCCGCTCAGGAAACGACTGCTGCCCCAGAGTCGATAGCGCAGGCAATCACCGGCGACCAGCTGGTAAGCCTGTTCCTCGACCCAAAGCTGGAGCGCTCCTTCGAGCAGCACCAGGTGATGCTCGAGGCCGGGTCGGGGCGAAGCCTCGTAGCGGAGGTCGACGCCCGGGCCCAATTCGCTCTCGATCACCTCTCCCGCCAGCGCCCGCGACGGCGGCGAAACCGAGCGCCGGGAAAACGCCTGGGCAGGATCACGCCAGACCTGCTGCACCGTGCGCTCCAGTTGCGCCGGAAAGCTGCTCTCGACGCTGTGCAGCAAGCGGGTGAGGGTCAGGCCATAGGCCGAACAGAGTTGACCCAGCACGGCGGTGGTCGGGCTGACCTCGGCATTCTCCAGGCGCGACAGGGTGGCGCGACTGACGCCGCTGCGCGTCGCCAACTGCTCCAGGGACCACGCCTGTTCCAGCCGTAGCGCCTTGAGCCTGAGGGCCAACTGGGTATCGAGCATGGTAGCCTCCCAAAAATGATATTTTCTCCCACATTTGAGAATTCGAGGCAAGCCTAGAATAGACTCGGGCGTCAAGAACCTGGCCTAGCTCCTGAGAAGAGAGACGCATGGGTATCGAAAAGAATGATGGCCGGACGTGGTCTTTCACTATTAACTTTATGTTTAATGGCTATCACCACAAACCTTATTGAAACAACCATTAACCTACGCCTCCGTTGAGCCAGCAAACAACTATTATCTTAAGCAGCAATATTCGGGCAAAGACCCTGAATAATGCATGGATAATTATCTCTCCTGGCGGCTCCTGTCCGACCGGTTCAACCACGGGTCCGACCACCGATTATTTTGGTAGATTCAGGCGAACGCCAAGGTGCAATTAGCGTCTGAATCCTTATCCCAGAAACCCACGCCAGGCGCGGGTTAAGCAAAATATTTCAAAAGATTTCAGATTTTTTGGTTTTGTTTCTTAGACAATCTTATATTTATTGCTCGAATTCCTTTACAGACCCTGTACAACCTTTCTTCCGACCGCTCTGGCGCCCACCTCACTTCCGCGCGAAGTTATATCGAAGTTTGACCTCGTCCAATTAAACTTCCCTCCATCGCATGCCCAGAACTGGTTTTATCAAGCCTGACTCTTACTTGTTGAATGGCTTAGCCTTTAGGGGGCGCAGCGCGTTCAACCCTTTAGTGAAGAGAGTGGAGAGGTCTTATGGCTAACAAGAGCAGCAATCCCGGTAACTTCGCCAACAACCGCGAGCGGGCGGCAGAAGCGGGACGCAAGGGCGGCCGCGCCAGCGGTGGGAATTTCGCCAACAATCCAACCCGCGCCTCCGAAGCCGGCCGCAAGGGTGGCCAGAACAGTCATGGTACGCGCCGATCCGAAGCGGCGAACGACGCTGCGACGACCTGAAGCGCACTGCTCTCTCCAAGCAGCCTTCCGAGCTAAGCGATCCTCGGCAGGCTGCCCCTCCCTCGCCAGCCGCACCGTTCAGCCAACCTTCGGCGCCGTTCCGCTCTCCCCAGTGAGTCGTGACTCACACAAATGCATGACCGTGCTACTTTTATTGGACAGCCAGAGTGGCCCCCGGGGCTCACTCCCCCGCCCTCGTCCGCCTGCGCCGGTGCCCATGCTCGATAACATCCGCATCCAGAACAAACTCTTCGCCGGCTTCGCCGCCATCATCGCCCTGGTCGTCGTGCTGCTCTGGCTGACCTACGGCGCCTTGCAGAGCCTGGTCGATGCCAATCGCTGGGACAGGCACACCGCCGAGGTGCTGCTGTCGGTGAGCGAATTGGACAACGATGTCCTCGAGACCCGCGCCAAGCTGCGCAACTACTGGCTCTTCAACACCCCGGCCAACCTCCAGGCGGTCCATCAGGCCTGGCCTGATCTCGAGGCATCGCTGAGGGTGCCCTTGCAGCTGACCGCCGATAACGCGGTCCAGCAGCAGCGTTTCGCCCGCCTGCAGGCGAGCCTGGCGGAATGGCGGCAGAACGCCTTCGACCCCCTGCTCAAGCTGCGCGAGACGACCTCGCTGAGCCCGGCGCAGTTGGCCAACGAGCCGCTGCTGAGCACGATGTCCGCCCAGGTCGACGGGCTGCGCCAGCAGATCCAGGCGATTGGCGACGAAGAGCGCCAGCTGGCCGCGCAACGGGCAGGGCATACCGACGTCGTCCGCAGCCAGCTGACCTGGACACTGCTGGCCGGTGGTACCCTCTGCGTGCTGCTCGCGGCCCTGATCGCCTGGGTGCTGTCCCGTACCCTGCTGCGTTCCATCAATGGCCTGACCGACACCGTCGCGCGGATTTCCGCTGGCGAGGCGGGCGCGCGGGTGCAGGTGCGCGGCCGTGACGAACTGGGCCAGGTCGGCGTGGCCTTCAATCAGATGGCCCAGCAGATCCAGGACGACCACGCCCGCGAACAGGCGCTGATGCAGCGCCTGCGCGACGACGTCGACGACCTGCTCGGGGTGGTCAACAAGGCCGCCGCCGGCGATCTCACCGGACGCACGGCGGTCGGCGGCGATGACGCCATCGGCCAACTGGCCCGCGGCCTGAGCAAGATGATCGAGGACCTGCGCGGCATGATCACCAAGGTCCAGCGCGCCGGGATACAGGTCACCTCCTCCACCACGGAAATCGCCGCCTCTTCCCGGCAGCAGGAAGCCACCAGCATCGAGCAGGCGCAGACCAGCGTCGAGGTCCTGAGCACCACCCGGGAAATCGCGGCCAACGCCAATGCCCTGCTCAAGACCATGGAAGAAGCCGTGCAGGTGGCGGACGAGACCACCCACGGCGCGGTGCAGGCGCGCACCAGCCTGGCGAGCATGGACGGCACCATGCAGCGCATGGTGGCAGCCACCGACTCCATCAACGCCAAGCTCGCCGCCCTGTCGGAGAAGTCCAGCCACATCAACAAGGTGCTGACCACCATCACCAAGGTGGCGGACCAGACCAATCTGCTGTCGCTCAATGCCGCCATCGAGGCGGAAAAGGCCGGCGAAGCCGGTCGCGGCTTCTCGGTGGTGGCCACCGAGATCCGCCGGCTGTCCGACCAGACCACCGCCGCCACCGACGACATCGAGCAGATGCTCAAGGACATGAACTCCGCGGTGTCCGCCAGCGTGATGGGCATGGACAAGTTCTCCGAGGAGATCCGCCGCAGCGTGCAGGAGGTGGGCAGCGTCAGCGACCAGCTGGCCGGGGTGATCGAAGACGTGCAGAAGCTCCCGGCGCGTTTCGACATCGTCCTGGAGGGCATGCAATCCCAGGCCGTGGGCGCCGTCCAGATCGCCGAGACCATCACCCAGCTCAACGACAGTACCCAGCAGACCACCGAGGCGCTGAAGGCCACCAGCGAGGCGGTCCAGTACCTGCAACAGGCGGCCCAGGACCTGCAAAGCAGCGTCGCTACCTTCGCGGTCAATCGTTGACGATGCAGATCCTGGTCTTTCACCTGGCCGGTCAGGCCGCGGCCCTGCCGACGGCAGCGATCCGCCAGGTGCTGCCCTATCTCGAACTCACCCGCTTTCCGGCGGCGCCTCCCGGGGTGGCCGGGCTGATGAACCTGCATGGGGTGGCCATCCCGGTGATCGATGTCACCGCCATGAGCGGTGGACCGGGCGCCCAGGCGCGGCAGGACACCCGCATCCTGCTGCTGGACTATCCCTTGCCCGGCGGCGCGAGCCGCGCGCTCGGGCTGGTGGTGGAAGGCGTCGCCGAAGTGCGCCGGGTGAGCGCCAGTACGCCGCGTCCGGCCGGTGTCCGCTTGCCCGGCTATCCCTGGCTCGGGGCGGTGCTGGAGTCGCCCGAAGGCCTCTGGCTCTGGCTGGAACCCCGCGACCTGCTCTCTCCCACGCTGGCCGCCGTGCTGTTCCAGGAGGCCGCGTGAAGCTCGATCCGCGCCTGGGCCCGCTGGTGCGCTCGCGTACCGGACTGGCCATCGCCGACGACATGCTCGGCCGGGCCATTCGCCAACGGCTGCGCGAACGCCAGGAAAGCGATGCCGAGGCCTACATGGCACGCATCCTCGACGACGAGGAGGAATTCGCCGACCTGCTGGACCTGCTGGTCATTCCCGAAACCTGGTTCTTTCGCGATCCCCAGGCGATCGCCCATGCGGCCCGCTTCGCCCAGGAACGCCACGCGCGGACCGGTTTTCCGGTGCGCCTGCTGAGCCTGCCCTGCTCCACCGGCGAGGAGCCCTACACCCTGGCCATGGCGCTGTTCGATACCGGGTTGCCAGCCCAGGCCTTCCAGGTCACTGCGGTCGACATCAATCCCCCTTCCCTGGAGCGCGCGCGACGCGGCCTCTATGGGCGCAATTCCTTCCGCGCCCGCGACCTGGGCTTTCGCGAGCGCTACTTCGCCGCTGACGGCGACCGGCATCGCCTGGCCGAATCGGTGCGCAACCAGGTGCGCTTTCGCCAGGGCAATATCCTGCAGCTCGGCAGCCTGCGCGACGGTGCCCCCTTCGACGTGGTGCTCTGCCGCAACCTGCTGATCTACTTCGATGACCAGACCCAGGGCCGGGCCCTGAGCCACCTGGCCGCGCTGATGCACGACGACGGCCTGCTCTGCGTCGGCAGCTCGGAGATGGTGAGCGCCATGCGCCACGGTTTCGCCAGCCTGGGTATCGCCCAGGCCTCGGCGCTGATCAAGCGCCAGGCCGGCTCGGCCGACATCGCCCGTACGCCGGCTCCGCCGCGGCGCAAGACCGCCGCGCGCCCGCCCGCCACCGTCACGCCGTTGCCGACCCGGTTGCGCGCCCGCACGCCGCCAACGCCCGTCCCTGTCACGCCAGCCACGCCCGACCGCCCACCCCTGGCGGAAGCCCAGCGCCTGGCCGATGCCGGGCGCGGCGCCGAGGCCGAGGCGCTGCTGCGCCTGCTGCTCGAACAGGACCGTAGCCAGGCGGGCGCCCACTTCCTGCTCGCCCTGATCCTGCCCGACGATCGCGCCGCCGAGGCCGAGCGGGCGCTGCGCCAGGCGCTCTACCTGGAGCCGGGGCACTACCCGGCGCTCTGTCGCCTGGCGCTGATCTGCGAAAGAGCCGGGCGACTCGACGAAGCCGGCCGCCTGCGTGAACGCGCCGCGCGCATCCAGACCCGCGGCGGTGCCGACGCATGAGCCTGACCCGCGACCTCGACGGCCTGGAGCGGGCCGCCTGGGCAGAACGCTACGCCCAACCCCTGGACGACCTCCAGGCCCGCTCGGCCAGTGCCCTGGTCTTTCGCCTGGGCGCCGAATGGCTGGGCCTGCCAGGCAGTTGCCTGGTCACGGCCAGCGAACCCACCACCGCCCACCGGGTACCCCATCGCCGTTCGCCGCTGCTGCGCGGCATCGTGCCGGTCCGCGGCCAGCTTCACCCCTGCATCGCCCTCGACCTGCTGCTGGCGGTGGCGCCGGCCAGCCAGACCCGCGGCTTTCCACGCCAGCTGCTGTTGCGCATCGGCCGTCGCGACTGGGCGGTGCAGGTCGACGAGGTGCTGGGCCTGCAACGCTACGCCCCGGGCGAAGTACAGCCCCCGCCGGCGACCCTGGGCGGCGCGCTGCTCAGCTACCTGGGCGGCGTCTACCAGGAAGGCCCGCACCAGGTCGGCCTGCTCGATCTGGCGCGGCTGGAGCGCGCCCTGGAAGAGGCCCTGCGATGAGCCAGCCACCGCGCGATGTGCGCGAGATGTCCCTCTATGATCTCTTCGCCAGCGAGGTGCAGAGCCATCTGCAGGCCCTCGACGCCGGCCTGCTGCGACTGGAGCGCGATCCCGCCGATGTCGGGGTGATCGAGCCCATGATGCGAGCGGCCCACTCCATCAAGGGGGCCGCACGGATCGTCGATCTGGACGGCCTGGTGGAACTGGCGCATGCCATGGAGGACTGTCTGGTCGCGGTACAGGCCGGCCGCCGGCAGCTCGGCGCCCAGGATCTCGACCGGCTGTTCCGCTGCGTCGACTTCCTCGGCGAGGTCAGTCGCCTGGACGAGGCCGCCGGCCAGCGCTGGCAAGCCGAGCAGCGCGATGCCCAGCGCGCCCTGGCCCAGGCGCTGAGCCTGGGCGAAGCCGCCCAGCCAGCGACCGCGCCGACCGCACCCTCGCCCACTATCCCGGCGGCACCTCCCGCCGTGGAGGAGCCTCCCGCCGACGCCGAGCGCAGCCGCGATCCCCTGCGCGTCGACAGCGGCCGCTTCAACCAGATCCTCGCCCTGACCAGCGAGGCGCGAGTCATGGGCCTGGGGCTGCACGGGCTGGTCCAAGGCTTCCAGGGCTATCGCGCGGAGCTACAGGGGCTGTTCGGCCAGACGCCCGCCGCCAGTAGCGAGTTGCGCCAGCGCCAGGAGAGCCTGCTCGACCGCTACCAGCAACGGCTGCAAGCCCTGGAAGCCTACGAACGCCGGCTGCTCGGGGTGTGCCAGGGCCTGCTGGACGAGGTGCTCGGCGTACGCATGCGGCCGCTGCGCGATGCCGTCCAGGGCTTTCCCCGCCTGGTGCGTGATCTGGCGCGGGGTCTGGACAAGGACGCCATCCTGCAGGTGGAGGGTGCCGATACCCTGATCGACCGCGAGGTGCTCGCCCGCCTGGAAAGCCCGCTCAACCACCTGTTGCGCAATGCTGTGGACCACGGCCTGGAAACCCCCGCCGAACGCCGGGCGCTGGGCAAGCCCGAGTCAGGCCAGATCCGCCTCGAAGCCCGCCACGTCGCCGGGCGTCTGCAGGTGAGCCTGCATGACGATGGCCGGGGATTGGACCTAGAGCGGATTCGCACCGCGGTCATCGCCCGTCGTCTGAGTCCCGCGCCGGTCGCCGCCAACCTCAGTCCTGAAGAATTGCTGGAATTCCTGCTGCTGCCCGGCTTCAGCCTCAAGGAAGCGGTGACCGAGCTGTCCGGTCGCGGCGTGGGCCTCGACGTAGTGGCCGATGCCATCCGCGCCCTGGATGGCGAAGTCCGTCTGGAAACCCGGCCCGGCGAGGGCTTCAGTACTCACCTGCTGGTTCCGGTCAGCCGCTCCATCGTGCGCGCCCTGATCGTCGACATCGCCGATGAGGCCTATGCCCTGCCGGTCACCCGCATCGAACGGGTGCTGCGCCTCGAGGCGAGCGAGGTCCATTCCCTCGAAGGCAAGGCCTTCTTCGTCCTCGGCGAGGATCGCCTGGGCCTGGTCGCCGCCCATCAACTGCTGGAACTGGAGGGCGCTCCGCCCAGCGGCGACCTGGCCGTGCTGGTGATCGGCGGCGGGGAGCGCCGCTATGGCCTGGTGGTGGACCGGTTGCGCGGGGAACAGGGCCTGGCGCTCAAGCCGCTGGACGAGATCTTCGGCAAGCTGCGCTCGGTCACCGCCGGCGCCCTGCTCGACGATGGCAGTCCGGTCCTGCTGCTGGACGTCGCCGACCTGCTCACCGGCATCGAGCGCCTGCTCGGCGAGGGGCGCCTGCGCCAGGTGCAAAGCGGCCAGGTGGCCGATACCCGCCGGGCCAAGCGCATCCTGGTGGTGGACGACTCCCTTACCGTGCGCGAGATGGAGCGCAAGCTGCTGGAAGGCCAGGGCTACCAGGTGGACGTCGCGGTGGATGGCATGGACGGCTGGAACGCCGTGCGCGCCGGCGAGTTCGACATGCTGCTGTCGGACATCGACATGCCGCGCATGAACGGCATCGAGCTGGTGGAACTGGTCCGCCGCGATCCCCGGCTGCATGCCCTGCCGGTGATGATCGTTTCCTACAAGGACCGCCCGGAAGATCGGCTCAAGGGCATGCAGGCCGGCGCCGACTATTATCTGACCAAGGGCAGCTTCCACGACGACGCCCTCATCACCGCCGTGCAGGACCTCATTGGAGCGCCATGAGAATCGCCATCGTCAACGACCTGCTGCTGGCCACCGAGGCCCTGCGCCGCCTGCTGGCCAGCGACGGACAGCATAGCGTCGCCTGGATCGCCCACGACGGCGAGGAAGCGGTGGCCCGCTGCGCCGAGGACCGCCCCGACCTGATCCTCATGGACCTGCAGATGCCCCGCCTGGACGGCATCGAGGCGACCCGGCGCATCATGGCGCAGTCACCCTGCGCCATCCTCATGGTGACCGCCACCCCCGACGACTGTGACGGCGTGTTCCGCGCCATGGGGGCCGGCGCCCTGGACGTCACCGCGACCCCGGCACTGAGCGGGGGCGCCGACGGCGGCGCCCTGCTGCGCAAGATCGCGCGCATCGAGCCGTTGGTCCGCCTGCCCGAACGCGCCGCCCGCGCGCCCTTGCCCACGCCGACGATGCCCACCGACGACACCCGCGCGACCAAGGAAGCCCTGGTGGCCATCGGCGCGTCTACCGGTGGC
Source organism: Pseudomonas sp. No.117 (assembly GCF_054558395.1). Taxonomy (NCBI): domain Bacteria; kingdom Pseudomonadati; phylum Pseudomonadota; class Gammaproteobacteria; order Pseudomonadales; family Pseudomonadaceae; genus Pseudomonas; species Pseudomonas sp. No.117. The sequence continues at coordinate 95,147 of NZ_BAAJNP010000008.1, read as the reverse complement.
CCGGCGGCGCTGGTGAGTCTCTTCGACGGCTGGACACCGACCCCCCAGGCCAGCGTGGTGCTGGTCCAGCACATCGACCGGCGCTTCGCCCCCAGTTTCATCGGCTGGCTGGGCACCCAGATCGCCTGGCCGGTCACGGCGGCCCTGGCCGGTGCCCAGCCGGCGCCTGGCCAGGTCAGCGTCGCCCTGGGCGACGATCACCTGCAGCTCGACGGACGCGGGCGCTTCGCCTATACCGCCGATCCGGTCGATTACCCCTATCGTCCCTCGGTGGATGTTTTCTTCTCCAGCCTCGCCGGTAATCCGCAACGGGCAGGCAATGCACTTGGCATCCTGCTCACCGGCATGGGCCGCGACGGCGCCAATGGCCTGCTCGCCCTGCGCCAGAGTGGCTGCCCGACCCTGGCCCAGGACGAGGCCAGTTGTGCGGTATATGGCATGCCCGCCGCTGCGGTTAGAATGGGCGCCGCGGAACGCGTACTCAGCCCCGCGCAGATCGGTGCCTGGCTCCAGAGGCGCTTCGGCAATGGCGCGCGGAGCTCGACATGACAGGTCGCCAACAGGAGCGTTGGACGATGCAGCGGCAGGGATCCGCCAATTTGAGACGCGGGACGCCCGACTCCCGCCGGCACAAGGACTCGCAGTAATGGCCACGAACGAGGGCAGCGCCCTGGACAGCCTGACCGCACCCAAGGTGCGCCTGCTGCTGGTGGACGATCAGCTGATCATCATCGAAGCCTTGCGGCGGATGATCGCGGACCAGCCCGACATCGAGCTGCATTACTGCCTGGATGCCCACCAGGCGGTCACCATGGCCCAGCAACTCAAGCCGACCGTGGTGTTGCAGGACCTGATCATGCCCGAGATCGACGGCCTGGAGACGGTGCGCCGCTTCCGGGCAGAGCCGACCCTGCGCGACGTCCCCATCGTGGTGCTCTCCTCCAAGGAAGACCCCCAGGTCAAGGCGCAGAGCTTCGCCACCGGCGCCAACGACTACCTGGTCAAGCTCCCCGACAAGCTGGAGCTGCTGGCGCGGGTGCGCTATCACTCCGAGGCCTATGTCCTGCGTGCCCAGCGCGACGAGGCCTTCCGCTTCCTGCGCGAAAGCCAGCGACAGCTCGCCGAGGCCAACATCCAGCTGCAGAAGCTGGTGGCCATCGACAGCCTGACCGGCATCAACAACCGCCGGCATTTCGACCAGACCTACGAAGGCGAATGGCTGCGGGCCCGGCGCAATCGCCAGCCCCTGGCGTTGCTGCTGTGCGACGTCGACCACTTCAAGCGCTACAACGACACCTATGGCCACCTCAGTGGCGATCTCTGCCTGAAGAAGGTCGCCGCGGTCCTGACCGAGCAACTCAAGCGCCCGGCGGACTTGGTGGCCCGCTATGGCGGCGAGGAGTTCGCCATGGTGTTGCCGGAAACCGATGCCGAGGGCGCACTCAAGGTCGCCGAAGCCTGCCGCGCCGGCGTCGAGCGACTGCAGGTGGCCCATTCCGGCAGTGACCTGGGCTTCGTCACCATTTCCATCGGCGTCGGCAGCATCCAGCCGCAGAGCAACGACGACCATGAGGCCTTCATCGAATCCACCGACCAGGCGCTGTATCGCGCCAAGGCCGAGGGCCGCAACCGGGTCCACCTGCTGGTGGGCGGCATCAAGGGCGCCTGAGCCAGCGGCCGGCGCGGCTAGAAGCTGCGGCTGACCAGCCGGTTACGACCTTCTGCCTTGGCCTGGTAGAGCAACTGATCAGCGGCCTTGAGCAGGCCTTCCGCGGTCTGCTCGGGCGTCGGCTGGCAGCAGGCCAGGCCCATGCTCATGGTGAGCCAGAGGCGATCCTCCGCCAGGGGGTGGGCGATGCGTAGCTCGGCGATGCCCTGCCGGCAGCGCTCCAGCACCGCTTCCGCCGCGACCCGCGAGGCCCCCGGCAGCAGCAGCACGAACTCCTCGCCGCCATAACGTGCCAGACAGTCCCGCTCGCGGATGCGCTGTTCCAGCACCTGGGCCACCCGCGCCAGGGCCTGGTCGCCCGCGCCGTGGCCATGGGTATCGTTGTACTGCTTGAAATAGTCGATATCCAGCATGGCGATAGCGAGGGGGCCGCGCCGGGTCACCGCCAGCTGCCACTCGATGGCCAGTTGCTCGTCAAAACGCCGGCGATTGCCCACTGCGGTCAGCGGATCCATGTGCGCCAATTCTTCGAGGAGGCGCCGCTGCCGGGCCAGTTGCAGGTGCAACCGCACCCGTGCCAGCACCGCGAGCGGATTGAAGGGCTTCTGGATGAAGTCGCTGGCGCCCAGCTCGAAGCATTCGACCTCGCGGTGCAGGTCGTTGGCCGCGGTGATGAAGATCACCGGAATGGCACTGGTTTCGGCGCGACGCTTGAACAACTGGATCAGCTGCAGGCCGTCGATGCCGGGCATCACCACGTCCAGCAGGATGAGATCGGGGTGCTCGCGGGCGGCCTTGGTCAACGCCTGCACGCCGCTCTTGGCCAGCATGATGCGTGCCTCGTCGCGCAACAGATCGGCGAGCACCCGCAGGTTGCTCTTCTGATCATCGACGATGAGGATCAACGGCAGGTCGGGACGGCGCCCCTCCATCGGCAACTATCCCGACCGCGTTCCAGCCTGCCGTACCCGCCGCAACAAATCGGCGGTGGCATCGGCGGCATGCTCGAACTCGACGTCGTTCACCCACTCCCTGATCCGCACCACGTCGGCGCTGTGGGGGGTGCTGACGCAGGCACGCAGCAGGGTGTCGAGCACCTCCTCGGCGGCGAAATCCGACGTCTGCAGCAGTGCGACCAGGCGTTCGAGCAGGGCCTCCAGTTCTTCCACCGAGGTCTCCTCGCCACCAGCCCCGTCGGCCAGGATCTCATCGAGGGTCGCCAGGCAGCGTTCCGCCTCGGCGTGCAACCGCCGGACCTCATCGCCGATGGGCTGCGCCAGACGGATGCGGGTGGTCAATCGCTGGGCGGCCTCCTGCAGGCCGATGGCGCCGACGTAGGCCGCGGTGGCCTGCAGGCCATGGGCGCATTCGAACAGCGCGGTGACATCGTCGGCGGCGCGCCAGGCGGTGATCCGCCCTGGCAACTCGGCCTGCTGCACACGGAAATCCCGCATCAGTTGCTCATAGAGCTCGGCGCTGCCGCGCAGCAGGCGCAGCGCCGCCTCGGGCTCCAGCACGGCGCTGGCGCGCGCCCGCGCCAGCACCCCAATGTCCCTGACCTCCGGGACCTCCTCCACCGCCTTGCGCTCGGCGCGCTGCAGTTGCTCGATATTGGCCCAGGCCGCGATGATGCGGAACAGCTCGGCAGGATCGAGCGGCTTCACCAGATGGTCGTTCATGCCGGCATCCAGGCAACGCTCGCGATCGCCCGGCAGACCGTTGGCGGTCATGGCGATCACCGGCAGCTGGGCCAGCTCCGGCCGGGTACGCAATTCGCGAGTGGCCGTCAGGCCGTCCAGGCGTGGCATGTGCACGTCCATCAGCACCAGGTCGTAGCGCTCGCGTTCGAGCTGATCCAGGGCCGCCCGGCCGTCCTCGGCCACGTCGATGAGCACGCCGCTGCCCTGCAGGAAGCCGATGACCACCTGCCGGTTGATGGCATTGTCGTCCACCAGCAGCAGGCGAATGCCCTGCAGGTCCACCACACTCTGACCCACGGTCGGCGTTACCTCGGGCGCCAGGCCGAGGCCGGCCAGCAGCCGCTGCAACGCGGGACCGGTGACCGGCTTCTCCAGGAGTTCCAGCGCGCCGAGATCCTCGCCCAGGCTGCGGACTTCTTCCGCTTCGTAGGGCGAGGCCAGCAGCGTCAGCGCCAGTTCGGGCTCGCGCTCGCGCAGACTGCGCGCCAACGCCAGGCCATCCTCGGCACCCAGGCGCCAGTCGACGATGGCCAGTTCGAAGGCCTCCGTGGCCGTGGCCATGGCCGCCAGCGCCTGCCCGGTGGATTCCGCCTCCACCACCTGCATGCCCAGTTCGCGCAGGCGCTGGCCCAGGGTCCGCCGGGCCAGGCCATGGTCGTCCACCAGCAGCACCTGCCGCGGCGTCTGGCTGGGCGGCCGTTCCGCCTCGCCCACCACCGGCAACGTCAGCCGCAGGGTGAAGCAGGAGCCGCGGCCCGCCTCGCTGTGCACGTCCAGGGTGCCGCCCATGAGTTCGGTGAGCTGGCGCGAGATCGCCAGCCCCAGCCCGGTGCCGCCATAGCGACGGCTGATCGAGCCGTCCGCCTGGGTGAAGGGCTGGAAGAGTTGCGCCTGCTGCGCCTCGGTCAGGCCGATGCCGGTGTCTTCGACCGCCAGGCTGAACTGCGCCAGGCCACCCTCGCAGACCGCCCCGACGCGGATCAGCACATGGCCCCGCTCGGTGAACTTGACGGCGTTGCTCAGCAGATTGACCAGCACCTGCTGCAGGCGCAGCGGATCGCCTTCCAGGGCCAGGGGGATATCCGGTCCGCAATCCAGCACCAGTTCGACCCCCTTCTCATGGGCCTTGAGGGCGCAGAGGTTGAGGGTGCGTTCGAGGACCTTGGCCAGGTTGAAGCCGAGGCGTTCGAGCTGGGTCCCGCCGGCTTCGTTGCGCGAATAGTCGAGGACGTCGTTGATCACGCCCAGCAAGGTCTCGCCGGAATCGAGGATCTTGCCGACATGGCCGCGCTGTTCGCCGGACAGCCGGGTGCCCAGGGTCAGGCGGCTGAGGCCGATCACGGCATTGAGCGGCGTGCGGATCTCGTGGCTCATGGTCGCCAGGAACAGCGACTTGGCCGCTGCCGCTTCCTCGGCGCGAATGCGCGCCTGGTCCAGCTCGCGGGTGCGTTCACCGACGCGCTGCTCCAGGGTTTCGTAGATCTGCGCGTGCTCCAGGGAAATGGCCGCCTGGGTGGCCAGGATGTTCAGCACCTGCAGCCGCCCCGGGGTGAAGGCCTGGGCCAGCAGGTTGTTCTCCAGATAGAGGATGCCGATCAGGCGCCCCTGCCGTAGCACCGGCAGGCAGCACACGGAGCGCGGACGCCGTGCCCGGATGTAGGCATCGCGGACGAAGCGGCCGGCGCGGGCGGCGTCGTCGAGAATCACCGCTTCACGGTGGCGGATGACATGGGCTACCAGGGTCAGGGGCACCAGGCCTTCGCCGGCCTCCTGCTCGTTCATGGCCAGCGGCAGGCCCTGCAATACCTGGGGCTCGACCGCGCCGCTGGAGACCGAGGCCTGCACCAGCCAGCGACCGCCTTCCGGCAGCAGCAACAGGCCATGCTGGGCACCGCCCTCCTCCAGGATGATGCGCATCATCCGCACCAGCAGCTGATCCAGCGCCAGTTCGTTGGAAATGGTCTGCAGCGACTTGAGCACCGACAGCCAATCCAGCCGCATCATCTCGCTGGTGGACTGGCCCTGGGTGCGCTGCACCGTCAGGGCGCTGGTCTCGGCCACGCGCAGCCAGTGCGGGAATTCGTTTTCCAGGGCCTGGGCCTTGGCCGTCGCGCCCCAGTGCAGGTAGCTGCGCTGGGCGTCCTGCAGATAGGTACGGGCGATCCGCGGGCGCTCCTGCTCCAGCCAGAATCGGCCATAGAGTTCTTCCGCCAGGGCCGCGCCCTGGCGGAAGCCATGCTGCCGCGCCGACCCCAGGGCCTGCTCGTAGAGATCCATGGCGGCCGCGACGCGACCCTCGCGGCGGGCCAGTTCGGCATCCACCAGGTCGCGCTTGTGGGCGAAGTTCTCCGGGCACTGCGCGGCCCAGCCGGCCAGGCGCTCGCGGGCGGTCTGCACCTTGGCCAGCGGCTCGCCGGTCAGTTCGCCCTCGGCGAGTAGGATCAGCGCCTGGTAGAAGGCATGTTCGGCGATGCTGAACCAGCCGAAGGTCGCGGCCAGCGACGCTTCCATGGCCTCGGCGTGTTGCCGGGCCTGGGGCAGCCGGCGGAACAGCAGGGCCGCCTGCATCTTGTTGAAGTCGTAGTAGTTCAGACAGAGGACATGGCCGCTGTCCCGCATCTGCCGCACCAGGGCCGCTTCGTCCTGGCCCTCCTCGTCCCAGGTCTCCTGGCTCGGCGTGAGGCCCTGCAACAGGCGCAGCGACTGGCGCAGGATGGTGAAGATCTCCAGGGTGTTGGGATCGCCGATGCCCAGCAGGATGCGCTCGATCTCGCCGGTCTCGGCGAGGATGTCGTCCAGCGACGCCCCGGCGTGCTGCAGGTGCTTGAGGATGTGAAAGGCGCTGTAGGCGGTGAAGATGATCTCGCCAGTGCGCTGGCCTGCCGCCAGGGCCTCGCGCAGCAGGGTGACGTTGTCGGCGATGGGGCTCGACCAGGGGCTGTTGGTCACCGCGAACATGGTGTAGACCTTGCACTTGAGCGGCAGATTGCCGGTGCGGTCGACCAGGTCGACGGCCAGGCGCCCGACCTGGTAGCCCAGTTCGTAGCGGCCGTGGAAGGCCGAGAGCAGCGAGCCATAGTTGGCGTAGCCGAAGGGCGAGAGATCGCCGTTGCCGTACTGGATCGACAGTTTGACGATGCGCATCACCGCCAGCAGGCTCATGGGCAGGTCGACGTTGATCGCCGGGCCCCAGAGCAGGCCGAGCAGGCGGATCAGCAGTTGCGCGCGCGGATCCTCCATGCGCGGCAGGTCGAGCAGCGCCGCCGGAGTCCGCCCGGCGAGCCAGGCCTCGACCTCCAGGCTATCGGCGCCGATCGCCTGGTTGATGTCTTCCGGCGCCTCCGGCCAGGGCTCGCCCAGCACCTGGATGCCGGCCTTGGCCACCGCGAGCGCCTCGGTGAAGCGGCCGAGGCCGCTGTAGAGGTCGATCTGCAGGGCGCGGACGCCAGCTTCCTCGAAGGTGGTACGGGCCCGCGGCAGCAGCAGCTCGCAGATCCGCAGGGCCTCGCTGGCATCGCCACAGAGATGGGCCACTTCGGCCCACTCTCGGTACAGCTGGAACAGCAGCACGTGGCGCCCGTCCCAGGCCGCCTCGTCGATCAGGCCCACGGCGGTGCGCAGAAAGTCCAGCGCCGCCGGATAGGCATTGGCCTGGCGTGCCTTGCGCGCGGCCTCCAGGTTGAGCTCCAGCAGCTGCAGGCGTTCGGCGGGCGTCTCGAGCAGATTCAGCGCCAGATTGAGATGATTCACCGCCTCCAGCCGTGCACCGCTGCCTTCGGCCAGATACAGCTGGCCGGCCCGCAGGTGGACCCGCTCGCGTTCGGCCGGTGCCAGCAGCGAATGGGCGGCGTGGCGCACCTGGTCGTGCAGGAAGCGGTAGCGGGTGGGCGTGGCCTCGCCCGCCTGCTCGCCCTCCGGCTCGGTGAGCAGGCCTTCCTGGACCAGCGCCTGGCAGCGCCGCCGCACGTCGGCGGGTGAGTCCGCCATCAGCTCGGCGAGGCGGTCGCTGGAGAAGCGGGTGCCCAGGCAGGCCGCCCATTGCAGCAGCTGCGAGGTCGGTGCCGGCAGGTCCTGCAGCTTGTCGACCATGAAGTCGACGACGTTGTCATAGACGTCCAGCGCCTGGATGCGCGCCAGCTCCCAGTGCCACTGGCCGCTCTCGCCGTCGAACTCCAGCAGGCCTTCCTGCTGCAGGCTGCGCAGCAGCTGTTCGATGAAGAAGGGGTTGCCGAGGGTCTTGTCCAGGCACAGCCCGGCCAGGGCCGCCTGGTCGGCGGCGGGCGCCGGCAGCAGTTCGGCGATCAGCCGCTCGATCTCGGCCCGCGACAGCGGCCCCAACGCCAGGGTGCGCACCAGCGCGGCGCCGAGCAAGCGATCCAGGCCGCTGCCGGCCAGCTGTTCTTCGCGGTGCGTCGCCACCAGCAGCACGGGGGCCTGTTCGACACGACCCAGCAGACGCTCGATCAAGCGCAGCGAAGCGGCGTCGGCCCACTGCAGGTCGTCCAGCCAGAGCAGCAGCGGCCGGCTGTCCGCGGCGAAGGCAAGCAACAGCGCGATCATGGCTTCGTCGAAGCGCTGCTCGGCCTGTAGCGGCGGCAACTCGGCCACCGGCGGCTGCGGCCCGAGCCAGCTGGCGAGTTCCGGCGAGACGTCGGTCAGGACCCCGGCGTTGCCGTCCAGCGCGCCGATCACCCGTTCGACGAAGGCCTCGCCCAGGGTCTGGCCGACCTCGACCAGCTCGCGCATCGCCTGGCGCAGCGCGCCATAGGGTACGCCGCTGCCGAGGGTCTCGAACTTGCCGTGGGCCATGATCACCCGCTCGCCCTGCCGGCGGACGAAGGCCTGGACCAGCGCCGACTTGCCCACCCCAGAGCTGCCCCGGACGAAGACGGCCTCGATCCGGCCGAGGGTGGCCCGGGCCAGCGCCTCTTCGAGCAGGCGCAAGGCACTGCCCCGGCCCTGCAGGGTACGCACCGGCATCAGGCGTGCCGGGGGGTCCTGCTCGCCCAGGACGAAGGGCGTCGAATCCCCGGCCTGGTAGGCCGCCTGGCAGCGCTGGAGATCGCGCAGGATGCCGAAGCAGCCCTGGTAGCGCTCTTCGGCGGCCTTGGCCATGAGTTTGTCCACCAGCGCCGCCAGCATCGACGGTACGGCCGGCACGCGCTCGACCAGGGACGGCGGGCGCATCGCCAGATGCGCGTGCATCAGCTCGAGCGGATCCTGGGCGCTGAAGGGCGGCTCGCCACAGAGCATCTCGTAGAAGGTCACGCCCAGGGCATAGAAGTCGCTGCGATAATCCTGGTGGCGACCCGTGCGACCGCTCTGCTCGGGCGCCAGGTAGGTGAGCGAGCCTTCGAGGCGCGCCTCGCCGCCATTGATGTCACCGAAGACGGTGGCGATCCCCAGGTCGGTGAGTCGCAGGCTGCCGGTGGTGCAGTTGCAGACGATGTTGCGCGGATTGAGATCGTTGTGGGCGATGCGCAACCGGTGCAGCCGTGCCAGGGCGCGCACGATGGCCGGGGCCCAGTCGAAGAAGGCGTCCAGTGCCAGGGGACCGGCGGCGAGCAATTCGCCCAGGTCGGTGCCGCCGATATCCTCCAGTACCAGCACCTGCCGCCCCTGGTGCTCGACCAGGTCCAGCGCGGCGCTCACCGCCCCGCTGGCACTGGCGCGGCGGGTCAGTTCGAATTCCTGGCGCAGGCCGGCCAGGGCCTGGGGCGTGGGATAGTCGGCGGCCAGCAGCTTGAGGATCACCGGCTGGCCATCCGCCAGGCGCGTTCCGCGATAGATCAAGGCATGGCGGCTTTCGCTCACCTGCGTCTTGCTGCTGTAGCCAGGAATCCTCAACACCGCGCTCGCCTCGATCCTCGGCTGACCGGGCACGCCGGACCAGCACCTCAACTATTTAGGTTGCCTTGCTAAAGTCTCAAGGGAACTTTTCGATAAAGTGATATTACCTTAGCCATCACTTGGCATTCGTCCACTCGCGCAAGAATTTGCACACTTCGGAGCTTTAGGCATGGAAGCTGTACCTCCTGTCCGCAAGATCGCCATCCTGGGCGGCGGCGTGTCCGCCATCACCGCCGCCTTTCGTCTGACCAGCTAGCCTGCCTGGCGGGAGCGCTACCAGATCACCCTCTACCAGCAGGGCTGGCGCCTGGGCGGCAAGGGCGCCAGCGGCCGCAATGCCGCCGACCACCAGCGCATCGAGGAACATGGCATCCACGTCTGGTTCGGCTTCTACTACAACGCCTTCCATAGCCTGCGACAGTGCTACGAAGAGCTGGGCCGCCCCGCAGGCGCACCGCTGGCGACCCTCGACGAAGCCTTCTTCCCCCATTCCCATACCGCCTTCGCCGACGACTTCCAGGGCCAGTGGACCACCTGGCCCATCGATACCCTGGCGCTGCCCGGCAAGCCCGGCGAAGGCTGGAATCCCAAACCCTTCATGACCGCCCTCGGCGATCTGCTGGAATGGCTGCTGCGCCTGGGTGAAGTGGACGCCAACCCGCCCGCGACCGCACCCGATGGACTGTTCGCCCGGCTGCGCGCGCACTGCCGCGAAGAACTGCAGGAACTGGCCCTCGACCAGGCGGAGCACCATCTGCGACAAGCCCGCGGCGCCCTGCCCGATGGCGTCGATCATCCCGTGCTGTTGTGGCTGCTGCGCGAGGCTCGCGAGCTGCTGGCCAAGGTGCTGCAGGGCCGCAGCCAGAGCAGCCTTGCCGCCCATCGGCTCTGGTTGCTGATGGACTTCGGTCTCACAGTGCTGATCGGCCTGCTCGCCGACGAGGTCTACGCCAAGGGCTTCGAAGCCCTCAACGCGGAAACCTTCCTGGCCTGGCTGACGCGCCATGGCGCCAGCGCCGCGACCCTCGACGGCGCGGTGGTCAAGTCCCTGCACGGCGGGATCTTCGCCTACCGCGACGGCGACCTGGCCCAACCGGACGTCGAAGCCGGCACGGTGCTGCGCGCCGCCCTGCTGGCCCTGACCACGGCCAAGGGCTCCTTCATCTGGCGCATGCAGGCTGGCATGGGCGACGTGGTCTTCGCGCCCTACTACGAGGTACTCGCCCGCCGCGGCGTGGATTTCCGCTTCTTCCACCAGGTCACCGGCATCGAAGCCGCCGACGACGGCCAGGGCCCGCGGGTGACGCGCCTGCAGATCCAGCGCCAGGTGCCGCTCAAGGGAGCGTCCTACCAACCGCTGGTGGACGTCGGGGGCCTGCCCTGCTGGCCATCGGCGCCGCTGTACGAGCAGATCAACGACCAGATCGCCAGGGACCTGCAGGACGGCGACATCAACCTGGAGTCCAGCTGGAGCGGCTGGCAGGGCGTGGAGCAGCTGGAGCTGCAGGTCGACCGTGACTTCGACGAGGTGGTCCTGGGGATCTCCGTGGCCGGCCTGGCCGCGCTCTCCCCCAGTCTGTGCGCCCTGGACCCGGCGTTCGCCCGCATGACCCAGGCGGTTGCCACCGTGGCCACCCAGGCGGTGCAGCTCTGGCAGGACCGTGACGTCTGGCAACTGGGCTGGACCGGCTCACCCCCGGGCGGCCAGGCACCGGAGCTGCTGGGCTTCGCCGCCCAGGCCATGGATTCCTGGGCCGACGTCAGCTACCTGGTGGACCGCGAGGACTGGTCCAGCGGGACGCCGCCGCGGGACATCAGCTACTTCTGTGGCGTGCTCGATGCACCCGCCGCGCCCCCCGTCGGCCACCGGGACAACTATCCCCAGGTACAGGCGGCGCGGGTGAGGACCGACTTCCTCGCCTTCATGAACGGCACGCTGCGCTACTATTGGCCGGAAGCGCTGGACGACCAGGGCTATCGCTGGGACTACCTGGCGGCGCCCGCCGAGGTCCAGGGTCCGGCGCGTTTCGACCACCAGTACTGGCGCGCCAACGTCGATCCCAGCGAGCGCTACGTGCAGAGCGTGGCCGGCAGCAGCCGTCATCGCCTGCCCACCGACGGCACGCTCTGTCGCAACCTCTATCTCACCGGCGACTGGATCAACAATGGGTTCAACATGGGCTGCGTGGAGTCGGCGACCCTATCCGGCCTGCAGACCGCTCGCGCCATCCTCGGCCACGACGAGGTCCTGCCCGGCGAGGACGCGTTCCAGTGAGGCCACCGCCTGGGCCGCTGCGCGTTCGGCGCGGCGCTCCCCGGCGGGCGGATAGGCCGGCTCGTCGCCGGCCAGATACTCCAGCAGCTCGGGCGCCTGGTTCCAGGCGGCGGCCTCGGCATACAGCCTGGGCAATTCGAGCCGGATCCAGCCGTCCATGAGCCGCACGCCCAATTCTTCGATACCCAGCCCATGACCTTCGATCACCGCGCGATCCGCTTCGCCGAGCGGATAGTGGGGCGGATAGAAGTCGGCCAGGCTGACCAGCAGCTTGACCGAGAAGCCGCGCGGATCGGCCAGCAGCGCGCCGAGCTCGGCGAACAGCGTCGCCTCTTCCACCAGCGCCTGGGCGAACATCAGCCGGTATAGGGTGATGTTGAGAAACAGCTGGCCTACCGCATTCTCGTCGCGGGCGTCCTGCTCGTGCCGGGCGAAACCGGCCAGGATGGAGGCGTTGTGCGCCCGGTACCAGTGGCGCGGTGAGGGGTCGGCAATGAAGGTCAGCCAGCAGCGCGTCGGATAGGGCGCCTGCTCACCCGACAGGCCGTGGCGCGCCAGGCACCCGGCCAATTCGGCCAGATAGATGAAGTGCAGGTTGACGTTGCGCCACCAGGGGCTGCCGCGCTGCGGATCCAGCACCCCGGCGCGGATCTCCCAGTCGAGGAAGGCCAGCTCCGAATCGCCGTAGCTGAGGCCGTCGTTGTCGGTATCCCCGAAGCGCTGGTAGAAGGCCTCGCGCACCGCGCGCCGCTGCGCGGGATAGGCTTCGATCCGGGCGCAGAGCGCCTGGGTATCGGCGACCGCCTCTTCGTAGGTGTACATGACTTCCCTGCCCTTGCTATCGCTGAAACGCGCCATCATGGCGCAATGGCATCATCCACTTCCACGCGCAACGGGCTGAGCGTGGCAGATGGCAGGTCGAGCGGCCGCCCCTCATGGCGCCACTCGCCCTTGAGCGGGTCGCCACTACGGGCGATGACCACCACCGGGCGCACCCGACGCTGGTCCGACAGCCGGTGCTGGGGCAGCATGGCGTCGCTGTCGTCCAGCCGTACGCGCTGCGGCAGGTCGGCGACGCTCAGGCGGCGTACCGCCAGCGGCGGACCGGCGTGATCCGCTGCCAGTGCCAGGACGAAGACGCTGTCCGCGGGCCGTACGCGCTGGGCCACGGCCGGCGCCAGGCTGACCTCCACTTCCAGCCCCGGTCCGACCACCGCCTGGCCGGCTGCCCGCGCGGCCGCCGTGGCCCGCGCCACGCCCTCGGCGAGTGCCTGGCGCAGCGGATCCGCGGGTGGCAGGACCGCCACCAGCCGTTGCCAATAGCCGGCTGCCGCCGCATAGCGCCCCTGCTCGTAGGCAGCCATGCCGACCAGGCCCAGGGTGGTCGGCTCGCCAGGGTTGGCGGCGAGCGCCTCGTCGGCCAGGGCCTGGGTCCCGGCATCCAGCCGGCGGCCCGCGGCGAAGAAGCGCGCCTGGGCCAGCTGGCCCAGCACCTCCGGTCGCCGCCCGTCGCGCTGGATCACCTGCTCGAAGGCCGCCACCGCGTCCTGGTAGCGCCCCAGCCCGGCATAGGCGCGGGCCAGCAGGTACCAGTTGTCGGTCGCCTGGGGCTGCAGGCGCACCGCCGCTTGCAGATCGGCCAGCAGCGCCTGGGGTGAGGACGGCGGCGCGGCGAGACGCTGACTAAGCTGCAACGCCGGCCCGGCGCCGAGGGCCAGGTAGAGCCCCAGCGCCAGCAGGGGCGCGGCCAGTGCGACCCCGATCCCCAGCCGGAGGCCCCGCCGCGAGGGCAGCTCGGCACCAGGCTGGCTGTCGGCAAGCAGGCTGCGCGCCGCTTCGGCCTCGGCCAACGCCAGGGCGGACGCGTCCAGCTCGCCCCGCTCGGCACGTCCGCGAGCATCGGCCAGGCGCTCCCGATAGCCCGCGCGATTGAGTACCGCGCGCTGATCAGCCGCGGTCCGTCCTCCACGCAGCAAGGGCACCAGCAGGATCAGCGCCGCCAGGATCAGCAGCAGCCCGGCCAGCCCCCAGAACGTCAGCATCAGGGCTCCTCCTCCGCCTGCAGCGCGGCCAGCCGCGCCCGTTCGGCTTCGCTCAGGCCCTGTTCCGGGCGGCGCCGACGGGTCAGGGCCACCAGCACCCCGGCGCCGCCCAGCAGGCCCACGCCCGGCAGCAGCCAGAGCAACAGGGTGCGCGCCTCAAAGGGCGGGCGATAGCGAATGAACTCGCCATAGCGCTGCTCCAGGTAGGCGATGATCTGTTCATCGCTTTGCCCGGCTGCCAGTTGCCGCTGGATCTCCCGGCGCAGATCGCCGGCGATGGGCGCATTGGAGTCGGCCAGGTCCTGGTTCTGGCATTTGGGACAGCGCAGCTCGCGGGTCAGGGCCTGGAAGCGGGCCCGCTCGGCGTCGTCGCGAAAGCCTTGGATGTCGATGGCCGCACCGGCCAGAGCCGACCACATCAACAGGGCGATGGCGAGCCACCGGGCCTTCATGGCGCGATCCCCAGGGCACGGTAGCGCGGCCCGAGCTCGTCATCCCAGACGCGCTGGTCGACCACGCCCACGTGGCGGTAGCGCACCACGCCCTGGGCATCGATCAGGAAGGTCTCCGGCGCCCCGTAGACGCCGAGATCCAAGCCCAGCCGGCCTTCCTCATCGCGGATATCGAGCTGGTAGGGATCGTGGAATTCCGCCAGCCAGCGGCGGGCGCTGGCGTTGTCGTCCTTGTAGTTGATCCCATGGATCAACACACCCTGCGCCTTGAGCCGATTCAGCACCGGATGCTCTTCGCGGCAGGCCACGCACCAGGTGCCCCAGACATTGACCAGCGCCGGCCGGCCGAGCAGGTCCTGGCGGGTGATCCGTCGCTCGTCCACGACGCCCGGCAGGGAAAAGGTGGGAAAGGGTTGCCCCACCAGCGCGGAGGGCAACACCTGGGGATCGCGATGGAGGCCGCGATAGAGCACGCCGGCCAGCAGGAGGAAGGCCAGCAACGGCAGGCAGAGCAACAGGCGACGGCGCATCTAGAGCGACTCCGTGGATGAGGAGAGCGACGCCCGCCGGCGTTGGCGATACCGCGGATCGGCCAGCGCCAGCAGCCCGCCCAGGGCGGTGAGCAGGCCGCCGAGCCAGATCAGCCGGACGAACGGCTTGATCTGCACCCGCACCGCCCAGGCCCCCGCGTCCAGGGGTTCGCCCAGGGCGACATAGAGATCGCGGGTCAGGCCGGCGTCGATGGCGGCCTCGGTCATCACCGCGCCACCGGCCAGATAGCGGCGCTTTTCCGGCGTCAGCAAGGCGACCACCCGGCCCGCACGCTCCACCTGCAGCAGGGCGCGCTCGGCGGTGAAGTTCGGCCCCTCGTAGTGCTGGGTGCCGGCGAAACCGAAGCGATAGCCAGCGAGTTCGACCTGTTCGCCCGGGGCCAGGCGCAGGTCGCGCTGCACGTCCAGTTGGCTGGCCAGCACCACGCCCAGGGCCAGTACCGCCAGGCCCAGATGCGCCAGCTGCATGCCCCAGTAGCTGCGCGGCTGGCCACGCAGACCACGGCGCCAGCCCAGCGCCGCGACCTTGCCCAGCACATCGCGCAAGGCGGTCAGCACGACCCAGGCCGCCAGTGCCAGCACCGCCAGGATCGTCGCCTTGGGCTGGTCCAGCCAGAACGCGGCGAGTCCGGCCAGGGCCGCGCAGGCCAGCAGGAGCGGCGCCAGCAGCCGAGCCAGCCAGCGACCCGGGCTGGTCTTCCACCGCACCAGCACCCCGACCCCAAGCGCCAGCATCAGCAGCGCCATCAGCGGCACGAACAGCAGGTCGAAATACGGCGGGCCGACCGACAGCTTGGCGCCGGTGAGGCTATCGATGATCAGGGGATAGAGGGTACCGAGCAGCACCGTGGCGGCGGCGGTCACCAGGATCAGGTTGTTGATCAGCAGCAGTGCCTCGCGCGAGGCCAGGCCAAAGGACGCCGCTCCACCCAGGGCCGGCGCGCGCCAGGCGAACAGCGCCAGGGAGCCCCCCACCACCAGCAGCAGGAAGGCCAGGATGAACACCCCGCGGGTCGGATCGCTGGCGAAGGCATGCACCGAGGTCAGCACGCCCGAGCGCACCAGGAAGGTACCCAGCAGGCTGAGGGAGAAGGCGGCGATGGCCAGCAGCACCGTCCAGCCCTTGAACAGGCCGCGCTTCTCGGTCACCGCCAGGGAGTGCAGCAGCGCCGTGCCTACTAGCCAAGGCATGAAGGAGGCGTTCTCCACCGGGTCCCAGAACCACCAGCCGCCCCAGCCCAGTTCGTAATAGGCCCACCAGGAGCCCAGCACGATGCCGCAGCCGAGAAAGGCCCAGGCCAGCAGCGTCCAGGGCCGCGCCCAGCGCGCCCAGGCGGCGTCCAGGCGCCCTTCCAGCAGCGCCGCCAGGGCGAAGGCGAAGGCCACCGAGAAGCCGACATAGCCCATGTAGAGCATGGGCGGATGGAGGATCAACCCCGGATCCTGCAGCAAGGGATTGAGATCGTTGCCTTCGCGCGGGAATTGCGGCAGCAGGCGGGCGAAGGGATTGGAGGTGGCGACCAGGAAGGTGAGGAAACCCAGGGCCACCAGCCCGAGGATGCCCAGCACCCGGGCGAGCAGCGCCTGGGGCAGTTGGCGGGAACGGACCGCCACCGCCAGGCTCCAGGCGGAGAGCGTCAAGGCCCAGAGCAGCAGCGAACCCTCGTGGGCGCCCCAGGTGGCGCTGACCTTGTAGTACCAGGGCAGGCGGCTGTTGGAATTGGCCGCCACGTAGGCCACCGAGAAGTCGTCCTGCAGGAAGGCCCAGACCAGGGCCGCGAAGGCCAGCACCAGGAACAGGAACTGGCCCAGGGCGGCCGGTCGCGCCACGCGCATCCAATCGGCCTGGCCGCGCCAGGCACCGAGCAAGGGCACCGTGCCCTGGACCAGGGCCATAACCAGCGCCAGCAGCAGGCAGAGCTGCCCCAGTTCGGCAATCATGGCGCCGGCCTCGCGCCGTCCAGGGGCCGCCCCGCCTGGCGCAGCGCCTGGCTCACCTCGGGCGGCATGTATTTCTCGTCATGCTTGGCGAGGATCTGGTCGGCCACCAGCCGGCCCTGGCCGTCCAGGCGGCCCAGCGCCACCACCCCCTGCCCCTCGCGGAACAGGTCCGGCAGGATGCCGGCGTAGCTGACCCGCACCTCCCGCTGGAAGTCGGTGATGACGAAGCTCACGGCGAGCGAATCCGCGGCGCGTACCAGGCTGCCCCTTTCCACCATGCCTCCGGCCCGGATGCGGGTATCCCGCGGCGCCTCCCCCTGGGCGATCTGGCTCGGGGTGTAGAAGAGGTTGATGTTCTGCTGCAAGGCGCTGAGGGCCAGCGCGGCGGCCCCGCCAACCCCGAGCAGCAGCAGCAGTATCCACAGCAACCGACGGCGCCGGACCGGATTCATGGCCGGCGCTCCCGCCGCCAGCGCTGGCGCAGCTCGCGCTCCAGGCGGCGCCGTGCCAGCCGGCCGTGCAGCAGCAGGCCGACCAGGATCGCCAGGGTCAGGCCGAAGGCCGGCCAGACATAGAGCCCGTAGCGCCCCATGCTCAGGGCCTGGGTCCAGTCCATCCCGCTCATGGCCGCTCCTCGCCCAATTCCGCCCGCACCCAGCGGCTGCGCCACTCGCGGCGCAGCAGTTCCAGGCGCATCCGCTGCAGCAACAGCGCGGCGAAGAACAGATAGAAGCCCAGCACCATGACCAGCAGCGGCAGCCACATGGCCGGCGGCATCGGCGGCCGTGCCACCAGGCTGAAGGTGGCCGGCTGGTGCAGGGTGCTCCACCACTCCACGGAATACTTGATGATCGGCAGGTTCACCGACCCGACCAGTGCCAGCAGGGCGCAGGCACGGCCCGCGCTGGCCGGCTGGACGATGGCCTGGCCCAGGGCGATGACGCCCAGATAAAGGAACAGCAGGACCAGCATCGAGGTGAGCCGCGCATCCCAGATCCACCAGGTGCCCCAGGTGGGTATGCCCCACAGCGAGCCGGTCACCAGGGCGATCACCGTCATCCAGGCACCGAGCGGTGCGGCCGCGCGCAGGGCCACGTCGGCCAGCTTGAGCCGCCAGACCAGGCCGATGGCGCCCGCGACCGCCAGCAGCAGATAGCAGGACTGCGCCAGGAAGGCGGCCGGCACATGCACATAGAGGATGCGGAAGCTGTCGCCCTGCTGGTAGTCCGGCGGCGCCAGGAACAGCCCCCAGGCCAGGCCGACGGCGAGCAGCAGCCCGCCCAGCGCCAGGCAAGGGCGCTGCAGGCGCCCGGCCAGGCGATAGAAGATGGCGGGCGAGCCCAGGCGATGCAGCCAGGTCCAGTTCATGTCGTTCTCGTCATTGGGCGGCCCCGATGCGCAGGCCGGCGGCTACCGCCAGGGGCGCCAGGGTCAGGGCCAGCAACGCCAGGCAGCCGAGCCAGAGCAGCAGCCCCGCCACCGGCAAGCCCTGGCTGGCCGCGTCCACGGCGCGGGTACCGAGGATGAGGATGGGGATCTGCAACGGCAGGTTGAGCAGCGCCAGCAGCAGGCCGCCGCGGGCGAGTCCTACGGTGAGGGCGGCGCCTATGGCCCCGAGCAGGGTCAGCGCCAGGCTGCCCAGCACCAGCGCCACCAGCATGGCCGGCAATGCCGCGGCGGGCAGCCCGAGCATGAGCGCCAGCACGGGCGTCAGGGCCACCAGCGCCAGGCCGGCGAAGCACCAGTGCACCAGCAGCTTGAGCAGTACCAGCAGCGCCAGCGGCTGGGGCGCCAGCAGCCAGTGCTCGAGGGAGCCATCCTGCCAGTCGCTGCGGAACAGCCCCTCCTGGCCCAGCAGCAGGGCCAGCAGCAGCGCGATCCACAGCAGGCCCGGGGCCAAGGTCGCCAGCTGGCGACTGTCCGCGCCCAGGGCCAGGGGAAACAGGGTGACCACCAGGGCGTGGAAGGCCAGCGGCGTCAGCCACTGCGCCGGCCGCCGGCAGGCCAGCCGCCATTCGCGGCCCAGGATGGCCAGGCAGGCCGCGCTCATCGGCCGCCATCCAGTTGCAGCCAGCGATGCCGCTCGGGTGCACGCTCCAACTCGCGATGGCTGGTCAGCACCACGGCGCCGCCTTGGGCGCAATGCGCCTGCAGCCGCTGCTCCAGATGCTGGCAGCTCACCGCATCGAGGGCAGTGAAGGGTTCATCCAACAGCCAGAGCCGCGGCGCGTCCGCCAGATAGAGGCGCGCCAGCGCGACCCGGCGGCGCTGCCCGGCGGAAAGCTGGGCGCAGCGTTCTTCCGCCCACTCGGCCAGGCCGACCGCGGCCAGGGCCTCGGCACAGGCCGCGGCCGTCGCCGGCCGCCCCAGGCTGGCCAGGGTATGGAGGTTCTCCCGGGCGGTCAGCCCATCGCTGATGCCCGGGGTGTGCCCGAGCCAGAGCAGCTCGCTCGCCGCCGGCCGGCGAACCTCACCGGCGTCGGCTGGCAGCAGTCCCGCCAGGATCCGCAGTAGGCTGGTCTTGCCGCTGCCGTTGAACCCGCCGATCTGCAGCAGCTCACCCGCCTGCACGCTCAGGCCCAGACCATCGAACAGCAGGCGGCCGCCCCGTTCGCAACGGAGCGCGACGGCGTCGAGCAGGGGCTGTTTCAAGACATGAGGTTCCACGGGCACTAAAGTCGATCCGGCAATGGCCGTTAACCCGGCACACGCCTCTAGAGGCGCGTCATTATACACAGGCGACTCTCCCGGACCTGCTCGATGACCTCCATCTCCGCGATCCAACCCAGCCCCGGCGTCACGCCCACCCTCCCCGTGCGGGCGGCGGCGGCGGCCGCGGATGCCGGCGCGCAGATCCTGCAGGCCCTGCAGTCCCTCGACGACCTCATTCCACCCGGCACCACGGCCACCGCCGAGGTGCTCGCCACCCGGACGGCCGGCCAGAGCTTCCAGTTCCTGCTGCAACTGCAGCTCGCCCAGGGCGGCAGCGTGCTGCTCACCACCCAGAGCCCGACCAATAGTCTGCCGGTGGGCAGCCAGCTGCTGGTGAGTACCCTGGGCTCCACCCAGTTGGCCGTGCTGTTGCAGAGCCTGGACGGCGAGGCGGCGCCCCCGCCGTTGCAGCAACTGGACCTGCGCCAGCTGCCGGTAGGCACCACCCTGCAACTGCGGGTGGTGAGCAACCAGCTGCAGCAGGGCGGGACCGCCCCCACCTACGCGGTGATCGCCAAGGCCCTGACCTCGAGCCTCGAAGGCCGGCAACTGCAGCTGGAGTCGCTGCGCCCGGTGCCGGTGGGCAGCCTGCTCACCGTGGTGATCAAGGACAGCCAGGAGGTCACGGTGCTGCCCATGGCGCAGCGCCTCGACCAGCTCGATATCGACCGCCAGCTGCAAGGCCAGGGGCAGCGGCAGCTGTCGATGAACGCCCTGCTGCAATGGCTGCAGGAGGCCCTGCCCGAACAGGAACTACCACCTGCGGTGAGCACCGCGCTCAAGGCGCTGCTGGGCAACCTGGCGGATAGCGAGGCGCTCACTACCCCGGAGGGCTGGACCCGCGCCCTCGCCCGCAGCGGACTGCAACTGGAGCAGCAACTGCTGGAGCGCAACGCACCCGACCTCCAGGAAGACTTCAAGGCCAATCTGCTGCGCCTGGTCGATCGCCTGCTGGCCAGCCTCCCGGACGATGCGCTACGCAATCCCCAGGTGGCGGCCCAAGCCGCCCAGCAGAACCTGCCCGATGCCCTGCGGCGCGCCCTGGGCGGCGCCGCCAACCCTGGTCGCCAGCCCACCGCCCTGGATTTCCCGCTGGGAGAACGCGACGGGCGCGGCCTCAGCGCGACCAATGCCGAACTCGACGAATTGCTGCAGCTGGCCACCGGGGTCATCGCCCGGCTGCAGACCCATCAGCTCGCCAGCCTGGCCCAGACCCAGGTCTTGCCGGATGGCTACTACCTCTCGACCTGGCAGACCGAGATCCCCTGGCGCGATGGCGAGCGGCTGGGCGCCGTGCAGGTTCGCTTCCAGGAAGAGCGTCCGCCGCCGGATCCCCAGGGCGAAGCCCGCGACAGCCTGTGGAAGGTGGAACTGGCCTTCGACCTGGCGCCGCTCGGCCCGTTGCAGGTGCGTGCCAAGCTAGCCAGCGGCCGCCTCTCCAGCGAATTCTGGGCGGAAAAAGGCGCCACCGCGCTGCTGATCGACACCGAGCTGCCCCATCTGCGCGAGCGCCTGCTGGCCGCCGGCTTCGTGGTCGGCGACCTCAGCAGCCGCCAGGGCCGCCCCGCGCGCCACCCCCGAACTTCCCTCGAACAACGCTGGATCGACGACACCGCATGAGCACGCCCGCCCCTCGCCAGGCCATCGCCCTGTCCTATGACGGCAGCAGCGCCCCCATCCTCTCCGCCAAGGGCGATGCCGAACTGGCCGAACTCATCCTGGCCACGGCGCGCGAGCACGAGGTACCCATCTACGAGAACGCCGACCTGGTGCGTATCCTGGCGCGCCTGGAGCTGGGCTCGGAGATTCCCGAGGCGCTCTATCGCACCCTGGCGGAAATCATCGCCTTCGCCTGGCACCTGAAGGGCAAATGCCCGGCGCACCTGGCCGACCAGCCGGATCATTCGCCGGGTTGGGAAAGGATGCCGTAGGCGACCGTTCCTAATCTAATCGCGGCCATGGGCCGCTCCTACGGGTACATGGCGCCCTGTAGGAGCGGCCACATCGGCGGACCGCCATGGCCGCGATAAAACCGCAAAACCTGCCTTACCCCCGCTGCAACGAATGCCCGACGGCGCCCTTCTCTTCCACCTTGGCGGCGTCCCAGAGGGCATCCAGCTCTTCCAGGCTGGCGTCCTGGGGCGTTCGTCCCTGAGCGCTCAAGGCTTCCTCGATATAGCGGAAGCGCCGCTCGAACTTGGCGTTGGCCTGGCGCAGGGCATCTTCGGCATCGACGTGCAGGTGGCGCGCCAGGTTGACCATCACGAACAGCAGATCACCCACCTCTTCCGCTACCTGGGCGGCCTGGCCGTTGGCCATGGCCTCGCGCACCTCGTCCAGTTCCTCCTGGATCTTGGCCACCACCGGCGTGGCATCGGCCCAGTCGAAACCGACCGTGGCGGCACGCTTCTGCAGCTTGGCCGCACGACTCAGCGCCGGCAGCGCGGCCGGTACGTCATCCAGCAACGACAGCTGCTCGGGCGCCGCCGACTTTTCCGCGCGCTCCTCGGCCTTGATCTCTTCCCAGCGCCGCTTGATGGTCGCCTCGTCGAGCCGCGGCAGGTCCAGCGGCCCGTGCAGATCGCCATCGGGAAAGACATGGGGATGGCGCCGCACCAGCTTGCGGGTGATGGCGTCCACTACCTGGGCGAAATCGAAGCGCCCCTCCTCGCGGCCCAGCTGGCTGTAGTACACCACCTGGAACAGCAGATCGCCCAGTTCGTCGCGCAGCTGCGGAAAATCCCGCTTGGCGATGGCGTCGGCCACCTCGTAGGCCTCTTCGAGGGTGTGCGGCACAATGCTGGCGTAGTCCTGGCGCAGGTCCCAGGGGCAGCCGTGCTGGGGATCGCGCAGCCGGGCCATGAGGTGCAGCAGGTCGTCAAGCTGGTACATGGATGAATCCTGTCACGGAAAAAGGCACGAGGCGCCAGAGGCGCCTCGTGGAGGTCGTCGTCACGCCACTCAGGCAGCGCGGTTACGCCGGGCTTCGATGATGTTGGGCAGCTGGGAGATGCGCCCGAGCAGCCGCCCCAGGGCGTCCAGACCGGGGATCTCGATGGTCAGCAGCATGTTGGCGGTGTTTTCCTCGCGATTGGAGCGGGTATTCACCGCCAGCACGTTGATCCGCTCGTTGAGCAGGATCTGCGAGACGTCGCGCAGCAGGCCGGACCGGTCGAAGGCCTTGATGAGGATGTCGACCGGATAGGTCTGCACCGGCACCGGACCCCAGCTCACCTGGATGGTCCGCTCCGGCTCGCGGCTGGCCAGCTGCAGGGCGTTGGCGCAATCCTGCCGGTGGATGGTCACGCCGCGACCGAGGGTGATGTAGCCGACGATGGCGTCGCCCGGCACCGGCTGGCAGCAACCGGCGATCTGGGTGAGCAGGTTGCCGACCCCCTGGATCTGCACATCGCCACGCTTGCCCGGCTTGTTGGTCGGCTTACGCGGGATGAGGTCGAGGGTATCGCTGCCCTTGTCCGGCTCCACCAGCTGCTGGGCGGCGTGCATCACGTGGGCCAGGCGCAGGTCGCCCGCCCCCAGGGCCGCGAGCATGTCCTCGGCGCCCTTGTAGTTGACCTTCTCGGCGAGCTTGTCGAAATCCACCGGCGGCAACGCCAGGCGCGACAGCTCGCGCTCGACCATGGCCTTGCCGGCGGCGACGTTCTGGTCGCGGGCCTGGAACTTGAACCAGTGGACGATCTTGGCCCGCGCCCGCGAGGTGTTGACGTAGCCGAGGTTCGGATTGAGCCAGTCGCGGCTGGGCGAGCCCTGCTTGCCGGTGATGATCTCCACCTGCTCGCCGGTCTGCAGCTGGTAGTTCAAGGGCACGATACGGCCGTTGATCTTGGCGCCGCGGCAGTTGTGGCCGATCTCGGTGTGCACCCGGTAGGCGAAGTCCAGCGGGGTCGCGCCCTTCGGCAGGTCGATGGCGTGGCCGTCGGGGGTGAAGACGTAGACCCGATCCGGCTCGATGTCGACCCGCAACTGATCGGCGAGACCGCCGATGTCGCCCAGCTCCTCGTGCCACTCCAGCACCTGGCGCAGCCAGGAAATCTTCTCTTCGTAGTGATTGGACGCCGACTTGACGTCGGTGCCCTTGTAGCGCCAGTGGGCGCAGACGCCCAGCTCGGCCTCCTCGTGCATGGCGTGGGTGCGGATCTGTACCTCCAGCACCTTGCCCTCCGGGCCGATCACCGCCGTGTGCAGGGACCGGTAGCCATTCTCCTTGGGATTGGCGATATAATCGTCGAACTCGCGGGGAATGTGCCGCCAGAGGGTATGCACGATACCCAGCGCGGTGTAGCAGTCGCGTACTTCGGGTACCAGCACCCGCACCGCCCGCACATCGTAGATCTGGCTGAATTCCAGTCCCTTGCGCTGCATCTTCCGCCAGATGGAATAGATGTGCTTGGCCCGGCCGCTGAGATCGGACTTGATGCCGGTGGCGGTGAGCTCGTCGCGCAGCTGGCGCATGACGTCGGCGATGTACTGCTCGCGATCCAGCCGGCGCTCGTGCAGCAGCGTGGCGATCTGCTTGTACTGCTGTGGCTCCAGGTAGCGGAAGGACAGGTCCTCCAGCTCCCACTTGATATGACCGATACCGAGGCGATGTGCCAAGGGCGCATAGATGTCGGCGACCTCGCGGGCCACCCGGTTGCGCCGCTCCTCGGTGGCGTTCTTCACCGCACGGATGGCGCAGGTGCGCTCGGCCAGCTTGATCAGGGCGACGCGCACGTCGTCGACCATGGCCACCAGCATGCGGCGCAGGTTGTCGACCTGGGTCTGGCTACCCAGCACCATGGACTTGCGCGGATTGAGGCTTTCGCTGATCGCCGCCATGCGCAGCACGCCTTCGATCAGCTTGGCCACCACCGGCCCGAAATGCTCGGCCGCGGACTCCAGGGTCGCCTTGCCCTCGCGCACCGCCCGGTAGACGATGGCGGCGATCAGGCTGTCCTGGTCCAGCTTGAGGTCGGCGAGGATCTCCGCCATCTCGAGGCCGGTGTGGAAGCTGGAGGTGCCTTCCGCCCAGGTGTGCTCGATCTGCCCGGAATTCTCTTCCGCCGTGCGGGCGAAGCCGCAGGCGTCCAGTAAGGCCTCGCGATCGAGATTGGGATCCACGCTCTGGATATGATCCAGCCAGGCGTGGAGGTTGATGCTGCCATCGACGTTGACTGGCTGATGCGCTCTGACCTGTACCATCTACCCCTTCCTCACGGCGCAGCGTTCTCGCCGGATTGGCTCGCACTGGCTGGCGAGCCGTCGTTACCCGGGCATCCCGCCCGCTTCGAACAACACCATGGCTTCCACATGGGCGGTCTGCGGGAACATGTCGAGAATGCCCGCGCGTGTCATGCGATAGCCCTGTCGCACCAGCTCACCCGCATCCCGTGCCAGGGTGGCGGGGTTGCAGGAGACATATACCAGTCGCCCCACCCCGAGCCCCTTGAGCTGCCGGACCACCTCCAGCGCGCCATCGCGCGGCGGATCCAGCAACGCCAGCGAATGGGCGCCCAGCTCGGTGGGCAGCGGGTTCGACAGGTCCACCTGTAGAAAGTGCGCGTTGCCGATGCCGTTGTCACGTGCATTTTGTATTGCCCGTGATGTCATCGCCGCTACCCCTTCGATGCCGGTGACCGTCCGTGCCTGACGCGCCAGCGGCAGGGCGAAGTTGCCCAGGCCGGAGAACAGGTCGAGGACGTGATCCTCGGCGGTCGCCGCCAGCCAGTCCAGCGCCTGGGCGACCATGGCCTCGTTGATGGGCGCGTTGACCTGGACGAAATCACCCGGCCGGTAGGCGAGCGTTAGCCCCCAGGGTGCCAGTCGATAGCCCAGTGTCGTGTCCGCGTGGTCCGGCTCGGGCTCGCCCTTGCCCTGCCACCAGAGCTGGACCTGGGCGGCCGCGCAGAAGGCGCGCAGCCGGTCCTGGTCCGCCGGTAGCAAGGCCTGGGTATGACGTACCAGCAGCGCCGTCGTCGTGCCCTGGAAGAGTTCGACGTGGCCGATGGCCTGGGGCCGCTCCAGGCCGCCCAGCAGATCCGGCAGCGCGCGCAGCAACAGCTGCAGCTCGGGCACCAGCACCAGGCACTCATCCGGGGTGACGATGTCCTGGCTGGACTCGGCGCGAAAGCCCACTTCCAGGCGGGCCTGGCGGTCGTCCCAGCGCACCGCGATGCGGGCACGCCGGCGATAACCGAATTCGGGGCCGACCAGCGGTGCGGCCCAGGCCAGCGGCTGGACGCCCGCCAGGCGCTGGAACTGTTCCGCCAGAGCCTGCTGCTTCAGGGTCAGCTGGTCGCCGTGGGGCAGGTGCTGCAGGGTGCATCCCCCGCAGCGATCGGCCACCGTGCAGGGCGGTGTACGCCGCAGCGGACTGGCCTCCAGCACCTTCAGGGTACGGGCCTCCACCACCTGGCTGCGGGCACCGAGGACCCGCGCCTCGACCCGCTCGCCGGGCAGCGCGCCGGCGACGAACCAGGTTCGCCCGCCCTCGTAGCCGATGCCGCGGCCATCGTTGGCCAGCCGCTCGATGCCCAGCACCTGGCGCTTGCCGGTCGGTACCGCGGCGGCACGGGCGCCCCCGGCGGGTTGGAAGCGCAGCCCGCCGCCGCCTCGCTTAGCGCGCGTCATAGACGCCGGTCGACAGGTAGCGATCGCCACGGTCGCAGATGATGGCGACGATGACCGCATCCTCGACTTCCCGAGCGATGCGCAGGGCGCCGGCCACCGAGCCGCCGGAAGAGACGCCACAGAAGATGCCTTCTTCGCGCGCCAGGCGGCGCATGGTGTCCTCGGCTTCCTGCTGGGACATGTCGATGATGCGATCCACGCGGCTGGCCTCGTAGATCTTCGGCAGGTAGGCCTCCGGCCAACGGCGGATGCCGGGGATGGCCGCGCCCTCCTCCGGCTGCAGACCAACGATCTGCACCTTGGGATTCTGCTCCTTGAGGTAGCGCGAGGTGCCCATGATGGTCCCGGTGGTACCCATGGAGCTGACGAAATGGGTGATGCTGCCGTGGGTCTGGCGCCAGATTTCCGGCCCGGTACCCAGGTAGTGGGCCACGGGATTGTCGCCATTGCCGAACTGGTCGAGCACCTTGCCGCGGCCTTCGGCCTGCATCCGGGTCGCCAGGTCGCGCGCGCCTTCCATGCCCTCTTCCTTGCTGACCAGGATGAGTTCGGCGCCATAGGCGGTCATGGCCGCCTTACGTTCGGCGCTGGAGTTGTCGGGCATGATCAGGATCATGCGGTAGCCCATGATGGCGGCGGCCATGGCCAGGGCGATCCCGGTGTTGCCGGAGGTGGCCTCGATGAGGGTATCCCCGGGCTGGATGTCGCCCCGGGCCTCGGCCTGGCGGATCATCGACAGCGCCGGCCGGTCCTTCACCGAGCCCGCCGGGTTGTTGCCTTCCAGCTTGAGCAGCACGGTACTGCGGGTGTCGCCGGCCAGGCGCTGCAGGCGCACCAGCGGCGTGTTACCGATGCAATCGGCGATGGTGGGATAGTGCAGACTCATGGATCAGCTCGTTCCGCCAGGGGTGAAAGCCTTCCATGATACCCCCAAACCCGCGCTGACCCTACCCGTCCGGCGCCGCCCTAGGGTCGAGCCGGGGGGACGCCGTCGCTGGCGACCTCCAGGGCGGTGGGCAGACTCAGCGACAGGATGGCTTCCGGGCCCAGGTTGGGGCGCACCTGGGGGGTCACCTGCATACCTGGCAGACTGGCCAGGCGCTCGGCCAGGCGGGCGGGAGCATCGGCCGCCACCTTGCGGGTCAGGTCCTCGCTGCCGGAGAACAGCCAGAGCTGCACCGGACGCGCACCGCCGACCCCCTGGAACTCCTGGGCCCGCTTGAGAATATGGCCCTGCTGCCAGCCATAGGCCACGTCGCTCGCCACATAGCGCTGGAAGGCCTGGGGCTGGCGGTAGAGAGTGTCGAGCACGAACAGCCCACCGTAGCCATGCCCCCAGAGGGTCTGGCGATTGGGATCGACCGGTACGCTCTGGGTCAGCAGCGGCTTGATGCGCTGCTCGATCAGGTCGAGGAAGGCCCGCGAGCCACCGGCCGGCCAGTCCTTGCGCACGTCGTCTCGGCTGCGGCCGCCATTGGGCGCCGGGGTGTAGTCGTAGGTGCGCTCCTGCATGGCGTCGGCCGCATCGGCATAACCGATGGCCACCAGCACCGGCGGACTCTTCAGTTTATGCGGGGACAGCCAGACATCCTGGAGTTGCGCCAGGGCCGCATCGCCGTCGAGCAGGAACAGCGCGGGATAGCCCATCATCGGCGCCGGTTGCTTGGGAATGCCGATATAGACCCGATAGCGTCGCTTGCCGTCCGCCGAGTCGAGCAGGTGCGTCTCGAAGCTGTAATACATCGACCCCCGCTCCACCAGGGTGGTCTTCTTCGGCTCCTGGGCCTGGGTCGGCGCCATCCAGCCAGTGCCCAGCAACAGGGCCCCGGCCAGCATCAGACTGCAACTCTTCTTCAAAGGATCTCCTCGAACGAACCGCACCGGAGCGACCGGCAGTCCCTACCAGACCACCTTCCGGGACGATGGTTGTGCACCCCGGACTAGCGCCGTGGCATCGTTCGCGAATTTTCGCGGATCGGCGAAACAGGGGGTGCGACCCCTTTCGCAAAGACTCTCTTTACATTTGGTAAAGGAGTTAGACTCGCCAATTTCCCTGGGGGACGAGTAGTGCTGGACGAATTGGGACTCAAGGGGCGCATCCTGCTGTTAAGCGTCCTCCCGACCTGCTGCATGGCGGCCCTGCTGGGGGTCTACTTCAGCTGGGTTCAGCTGTCGGACATGCGCAGCCAGTTGATCGAGCACGGCCAGCTGGTGGCCCAGCAGATGGCCCCGCTGATCGCCCCGGCCATGCGTACCGGCGACAACGAACAGCTCAACCGCATCGCCCAGCGCGCCCTGGACCAGGCCGACGTGCGCGCCATCAGCTTCCTCGACGCCGACGGTAACGTCCTCGCCCATGCCGGTCCCTCGATGACCATGGAGCTCAGCGGCGGCGACTTCCAGACCATCAGCATGAGATCCGGGCTGGATATCACCCACTTCAATCTGCCGGTGCAGACCCACGACCTGCGCCTGACCCGCAGCGACGGCAGCCCGGCGACGCCCCAGACCCTGGGCTGGATCCAGCTGGAACTCTCGCACCACGCCACCCTGCTGCGTGGCTACCGCAACCTGGTCGCCGGGCTGCTGCTGATCCTGCTCGGCCTGGCCTTCACCGCCTTCGTCGCGGTGCGCATGGGCCGGCGCATCAACCGGCCGCTGCAGGTGATCGCCCAGGGCGTCGGCCAATTGCAGGAAGGCCGCCTGGAAACGCGACTGCCCACCCAGCTCGGCAGCCCCGAATTCGACGAACTAGCGACCGGCATCAATCGCATGGCCGAAGCCATGGAAAACGCCCAGTTCGAGATGCAGAACAACATCGACCAGGCCACCGAAGACGTGCGCCAGAATCTGGAAACCATCGAGATCCAGAACATCGAACTCGACCTGGCCCGCAAGGCGGCCCTGGAAGCCAGCCGCATCAAGTCGGAATTCCTGGCCAACATGAGCCACGAGATCCGCACTCCGCTCAACGGCATCATCGGCTTCACCAACCTGATGCAGAAGAGCGAGCTGACCCCGCGCCAGCAGGATTACCTGAGCACCATCCAGAATTCCGCGGAGAGCCTGCTGGGCATCATCAACGAGATCCTCGACTTCTCGAAGATCGAAGCCGGCAAGCTGGTGCTCGAGAACCTGCCGTTCAACCTGCGCGACATGATCCAGGACACCCTGACCATCCTGGCGCCCTCGGCCCACGAGAAGCACCTGGAGCTGGTCTGCCTGGTGTATCGCGACACCCCGACCCATCTGGTCGGCGATCCCCAGCGGCTGCGCCAGGTCCTCACCAACCTGGTGAGCAACGCCATCAAGTTCACGCACTCGGGCACCATCGCCGTGCGCGCCATGGTCGAGGAAGAGACCGACGACCATGCCCAGCTGCGCATCAGCGTCCAGGACACCGGCGTCGGCCTGACCGAAGAAGACCGGCAGATGCTGTTCCAGGCCTTTTCCCAGGCCGACAACTCCCTGACTCGCCAGGCCGGCGGTACCGGCCTCGGCCTGGTGATCTCCAAGCGCCTGATCGAACAGATGGGCGGCGAGATCGGCCTGGAGAGCATTCCGGGCGAGGGCTCGGAATTCTGGATCACCCTCAACTTGCCCAAGGCCCACGGCAGCGTGGAGAACCACAAGCGTATCGCCCTGGCCGGCCGTCGCGTCGGCCTGATGGAGCCGCACCCCCTCACCCGCCAGGCCATGCAGCACCAACTCGAGGAATGCGGCCTGAGCGTCGAGCTGTTCGAGACCCTCGAACAGCTCAGCGAGGCCGTCGCCCATCCCGCCTCCGGCAAGTTGCCGGTGAGCCTGGCGGTGCTGGGCGTGAGTGCCCGCAGCATCCCGCCGGACCTGCTCACCGAACGCATCTGGGAGCTGGGCCGCCAGGACTGCAATACCCTGGTCTATTGCCCGACCACCGACCAGGCGGTCTTCCATGCCTCGCTGCCCGACGTCCATTGCCAGCTGCACGCCAAGCCGGCCTGCAGCCGCAAGCTGGAACAGGCGGTGGCCGAGCTGCTCAACCAGCGACCGCAACGCAACGAAAGCGGCGGCCTGGGCATCACCGACCGCCCGCCCCGGCTGCTCTGCGTGGACGACAACCCGGCCAACCTGCTGCTGGTGGAGACCCTGCTGACCGACCTGGGCGCCCAGGTCACCGCCGTGGACAGTGGCTATGCCGCCGTGGAGGCGGTCCAGCAGGAACGCTTCGACCTGGTGTTCATGGACGTGCAGATGCCCGGCATGGACGGTCGCCAGGCGACCGAGGCGATCCGCGACTGGGAAACCAGCGAAGGCGGCACGCCGGTGCCCATCGTCGCCCTCACCGCCCACGCCATGGCCAACGAGAAACGTGCCCTGCTGCAGAGCGGTATGGACGATTACCTGACCAAGCCCATCAGCGACCGGCAACTGGCGCAGGTCATCCTCAAGTGGACCGGGCTGCGCCTGCTGCACAGCTCGGCGCCCGAGGTCGCCAGCCTCAACAGCGGCGGCCAGGACATTTCCACCCTGCCGGTGATGGACCAGGACGAGGGACTGCGCCTCGCGGCCAACAAGCCGGACCTGGCCAAGGACCTGCTGAGCATGCTGCTCGCCTCTCTGGCCGCGGACCGCCAGGCCATCCGCCAGGCCCGCGAGGACGGCGACCGCATCGCGCTCATCGAACGGGTCCACCGCCTGCACGGCGCCACCCGCTATTGCGGCGTGCCCCAGCTGCGCGCCGCCTGCCAGCACAGCGAGACCCTGCTCAAGCAGGGCGCGCCCACCTCCAGCCCCGCGCTGGACGAACTGGACGCGGCCATCGTCAACCTGTCCACCCAGGCCAAGAGCCCGCTCTGAGCGGGCACTAGTCCTCGAACAGCCTGAGCTGCAGCGCCGCTTCGCGCAGGTCGGTCAGGCGCACGCCTACGCCGAGCAAGCGCACCGGCCGGTTGCCGCGGCGATAGGCCTGCTCCAGCAGGCGTCGATAGCTGTCGAGGTCACGCCCGGCGCCCTGCTGCTCCAGGGTCGTCTGGGTGAAGTCGTGGAACTTGACCTTGATGAAGGGCCGCTCCGGGCGATAGCGATCGGCCAGGCGGGTCAGCCGCTCCTCGAGCTTGGCCAGCAACTCGGGCAACTCCTTCACGCAGGCCGCCGCGTCGGGCAGGTCGCGATCATAGGTGCGCTCGACACTGGCCGACTGCCGCTGGCTGTCCACCTTGACCTGACGCTCGTCGATCCCCTGGGCCAGCGACCAGAGCCGCTCGCCGAAGCTGCCGAATTCGCGTAGCAGGTCGAAACGCGACCAGGCCTGCAGATCACTGCAGCGCACGATCCCGCGCCGCTTGAGCTTGTCCGCGGTGACCTTACCCACCCCGTGCAGCTTGGCCACCGGCAGCTCGGCGACGAAATCGGCGACCTCGTGAGGGGCGATGACGAAGAGGCCATTGGGCTTCTTCCAGTCGCTGGCGATCTTGGCGAGGAATTTGTTCGGCGCTACCCCGGCGGACACGGTGATATTCAGCTCCTCCCAGACCCGGCGGCGGATATCCCGGGCGATCAGGGTGGCGCTGCCGTTGAACAGCTCGCAGCGGGTAACGTCCAGGTAGGCCTCGTCCAGGGACAGCGGCTCGATCAGCTCGGTGTAGTCCTGGAAGATCCCGTGGATCTGCCGCGACACTTCCTTATAGACATCGAAGCGTGGCTTGACGAACACCAGGTCGGGGCAAAGCTTCTGCGCCTGGTGCGACGACATCGCGGAGCGCACGCCGAAGGCCCGTGCCTCGTAGTTGCAGGTGGCGACCACCCCGCGCCGGTCGGGAGTGCCCCCTACCGCCAGCGGCTTGCCACCCAGGCGCGGGTCATCGCGCATCTCGATGGACGCATAGAAGCAGTCGCAGTCGACATGGATGATCTTGCGCTGCGGCTGGGGCGGCAGCTGGGCGGGAGAGGTATCCGGAGCCATGGAAGAGGATGCCGGGCCGGGCATTGTGGCTGATTATCCGTACAGTAAGCCAAGCTCACCCGGATTTGTCCACGGCGGGCGACGAATCGAACGCTAGCCGACGTCCTGCAACAGTCGTTGCCGATAGACGACCTCTTCGCGCAACTCATCGACCACGGCCTTGAGGTCGTGGGCGTGATGCAGCTGGTCATAATAGAGGTCGCGCTCCGCGATCACCCCGTCCGCCGTGGTGACCATCAACCGCGCGAAATGCTCGCTGCGCTCGAGGAACTCGATGCGGCCCAGGCCCTGGAGGTGATGAAGCAAGGTTTCCAGCAGGAGATTCATGGCGACCCCTCGGACTTTCCTGGTCAAACGGCTCAGTCGCGCTGCCCATCGTCGAAAGGAGCACTCTCGTCGCCGGCGATGACGCTCAGATCCTCTGGTTGGCCGGATCGAACATGGCGGGAGGTGTTATCCAGCAGCTCCTGCGCGGCAGCGCGGAGCGTCTTCATGTCGTCGACGAGCAATTCGACTTTCTGCACGACCTTAAGTGCCATCTCGGTGGCACCGTTGGCGCTGCTACCGGTCAACGCCAGCGAAAGATTGCACAACTGGGCGACGAGCGCCGCTACATCCTGTTCCATCACGCGCATGATGCGCTGATCCAGACCGTTCGAATCCTGGTGCATGGGAGTTCTCCGTAACGCACCAAGGATAGCACATGGCCATTATTCGCTCAGCAGCGAAGCGGCGTTTTGCTATCACCTTCTCATTTGGCTGCAAGCGGCTCCCGTCGGGTCCGGGGACTCTTTTCCTGGACCTTGGGTCGACAGATGACGTACATCCAGGAGACTACTCATGAAACGCCCTCTACTCGTGTCCACCGCCCTCATCGCCAGCCTCCTGCTCGGCGGCTGCTTTGATCGCGACCAGTCGGATCAGCAGAATCGCTCCAGCGGGGAAAAGGCCTCGGTGCAGATGCAGAAAAGCGACGGGGACAAATGACCTCGCCCCGGCCTCGCCAAATAAGCCTTTGAAGAATATTAAATTTTTTCTTGACGAATTTTTTCTTGGCCCTATACTGAGCCCCATCGGACGCGGGATGGAGCAGTCTGGTAGCTCGTCGGGCTCATAACCCGAAGGTCGTTGGTTCAAATCCAGCTCCCGCAACCAAATTCGAAAAAACCACTCTCTTGAGTGGTTTTTTTTTGCTTGGAATTTGGCCCCGGGCTGGTCCCAAGCGGTGCGAACTCTGTAGCTATAACGGCTACAAAGATTGGTATAGAGCTTTTTTATCTGTACAAGGCTTGGCAAACCGCGCGCGACCAGTAATCTGACGCGCGTTTCCTGTTCAGAGGAGTTTGCATGACTGCACCTGATCCAGCCAAAGAGGTCTCCTCGAAGCCGGTGTCCCCCGCGGAGCATCCCGTTACCCCCCCTCCGGCGCTGCCCTGGCGCCTGCTGGAGCGGCTGACGGCCTATCGGCAACCCATCGAGCTGGGCGTGACCCTGGTGCTGTTCGCTGCCGCCCTGGTGGTCTGCTGGCACCTGCTGAGCAGCATCGACGGTGAAGCCCTCCACGATGCCCTGCACGACATCCCGCATTCCTCCCTGATCGGCGCGCTCCTGGCAGCCGCGGCTGGCTTCGCCATCTTGCTCGGCTACGAGTGGTCGGCGATGCGCTTCGCCGACGTCAAGCTGCCGACACGGGCCTGGACCCTCGGCGGCTTCACCGCCTTCGCCATCGGCAACGCGGTGGGCCTGTCCATGCTGTCCGGTGGCTCGGTTCGTTATCGCCTCTATGCGCGCCAGGGCCTCAGCGCGCTGGAAGTGGCGCAGATGACGGTGTTCTCCAGCCTGGCCCTGGGCACCGCCCTGCCGCCACTGGCCGCCATCGCCGCCCTGACCAACCTGCCCGCCTCCACCCAGGCGCTGCGGGTGCCGGAGGCGGTGATCGTCACCGTGGCCGGGCTGATCCTGGCTGGCTACGCGGTGGGCATCCTGATGCTGCGCCGCTGGCGGGCGCCCGAGCAGCCCTGTGCCCACGCCCTGCATTTCCGCCTTGGCAAGCGCGTCCTGCGCCTGCCGACCCTGCGCCTGTCGGCCCTGCAACTGGCCATTACCATCCTCGACGTCATCGCCGCCTCGATGGTGCTCTACCTGCTGCTGCCGACCGCCCCGCCGTTCGGCGCCTTCCTGCTCGTCTACCTGCTGGCCCTGGCCGCCGGTGTGCTCAGCCATGTACCGGGTGGCGTAGGCGTCTTCGAAGCGGTACTGCTGGCGGCCTTCGCCAACGAACTGGGCGCGGCCCAGTTGGCGGCGGCGCTGGTGGTGTACCGGTTGTTCTATGTGCTGCTGCCCTTCGTCATCGCCTGCCTGGTGCTGCTGTTCAGCGAGGGCCGGCGCCTGCTGTCGAACAGCCCGGCGGTGCGCGTCGCCTCGGGCCTGGCGGCGCCCATCCTGGCCATCCTGGTTTTTTTTTCTGGGGTGGTGCTGCTTTTTTCTGGGGTCACCCCTGAAATAGACACCCGCCTGGAGGGCATGGATTTCCTGCTGCCCCAGCGGTTGATCGATGCCTCCCACCTGGGCGCGAGCCTGATCGGCGTCGTCTGTCTATTGCTGGCGCAGGGATTGCGTCGGCGCCTGTCCGCGGCTTGGGCGGTGACCTTGGTCTTGCTGTTGCTGGGTTCCCTGCTGTCCCTGTTGAAAGGTTTCGACTGGGAGGAAGCCTCCATCCTGGCCATGACGGCGGCCTTGCTCGCCACCTTCCGCAAGTCCTTCTACCGCCGCAGCCGGCTGATGGAGCAACCCTTCTCGCCGCTGTACGTGACCGCCAGCATCTGCGTGGTCGCGGCGTCGGTCTGGCTGCTGCTGTTCGCCTACCAGGACGTACCCTACGAGACCCGCCTCTGGTGGCAGTTCGCCCTGGACGCCGATGCTCCCCGCGGCCTGCGGGCCGCCCTCGGCAGCTCGGTGCTGTTGTTGATCATCGCCCTGGGCTGGCTGCTGCGTGCGGCGCCGCCCGCCATCGAGGCGCCCGATGCGGCGGAGCTCGAACGCGCCTTCGCCATCGTGCGCAAATCCAGCCAGCCGGATGGCGGCCTGGTGATGACCGGCGACAAGGCGCTGCTTTTCCACGAAAGCGATGCTGCCTTCCTGATGTACGGCCGGCGGGGTCGCAGCCTGATCGCCCTGTTCGACCCCATCGGGCGAGCGCAGCCGCGCGCCGAGCTGATCTGGAAATTCCGCGACCTCTGCGACCTGCACCATGCGCGCCCGGTGTTCTACCAGGTCCGTGCCGAGAACCTGCCGTTCTACATGGACATCGGCCTGACCGCGCTCAAGCTCGGTGAAGAGGCCCGTGTCGACCTCCACGCCTTCGACCTGGACAGCAAGGGCAAGAAGGACCTGCGCTATACCTGGAACCGCGGCCAGCGCGACGGCCTGGCCATCGAGTTCCATGCGCCCGGCGAAGCGCCCCTGGACGAGCTGAGGGCCATCTCCGACGTCTGGCTGGAGAGCAAGCAGGTGCGCGAGAAAGGCTTTTCCCTGGGCCGCTTCGACGAGGCCTACCTTAGCCACTTCCGTATCGCCGTGGTGCGTTTCCAGGGTAAGGCGGTGGCCTTCGCCAACCTGCTGGAGACCGAGCGGCCGGACCTGGCCAGCATCGATCTGATGCGGGTCACCGCCGATGCCCCCAAGCAGACCATGGAATTCCTCATGCTCGGGCTGATCCTGCACTTCAAGGCCGCCGGCTTCGCGCGCTTCTCCCTGGGCATGGTGCCCCTGGCGGGATTGCATCCCCGCCGTGGCGCGCCCATCACCCAGCGCCTGGGCGCCATGGTGTTCAGGCGGGGGGAACAGTTCTATAACTTCCAGGGGTTGCGTCGCTTCAAGGACAAGTTCGATCCGGAGTGGGAGCCGCGCTACATGGCCGTGCCCGCCGGCCTGGACCCCCTGGTCGCCTTCGCCGATACCGCTGCCCTAATCGCCGGGGGTTATACCGGCCTGGTCAAACGTTGAGACTTCTATGCTGAAACGTGCACTCGCGGTACTGCTCGTCATCCTGCTGATCGCCGGGGGCCTGGGCTGGTGGTGGCTCCATCGTTGGCCAGCGGCGCCCCAGGTCAGGGTACAGGCCCAGCCGGACGGTCGCCTGCTGACCATGGCGGCGCCCAAGGGAGAGCCCCATGCCCGCGTGGTGCTGGCCACCCCGCCGGACCTGCAGCTGGCCGATGCCGACCTGCTGAGCCTGGCCACCAACACCGGCGCCGAAATCGTCCAGTACGAGGTCAAGGTGCTCAACAGCTGTCAGGCGCAGAGCGACGACTTCGCCAGCGCGGCCAAGGAATTGAGCGCCGCCCCGACCTTTGTCGGCGGCATCGGCCCGGGCGCCGCCCGGGCCTGGCGCTGGCTGGCCACCCAGAGCGGCGACAAGGTCGCCGCCCTCAGCGTCGGCTTCAACCTGGACACCCTCGACTGCCCCGATCCGCTGCCGGCCAAGGCCGCCGCCGGTCAGTGGCATATCGCCTGGAATGACCATCCCACCGACGAGTCGGCCATCTTCGTGCGCCAGCAGAGCAACGCCGACCTGACCATCGCCGACTACGGCACCGCCCTGCCAGTGGTCCTGCGCGAACAGCTCAAGACGCGGTTGCTCGGCCAGCACAATGACATCCCGACCATCGAGATGCCCGCCGACCCGGACGTCAAGCCGGGCCATCCGGACGTCGTCACCATCTTCTACTCGGGTGACGGTGGCTGGCGCGATATCGACCGTCTCTCGGCCCAGGCCATGAACGAGGAAGGCTATCCGGTCGTCGGCGTCGACTCCCTGCGCTACTTCTGGCAGCACAAGAGCCCTGAGCAGGTCGCCGCCGACCTGGCCGCCCTGATGCAGGAATATCGCGAGAAGTGGAACGCCAAGCACTTCGTGCTGGCCGGCTATTCCTTCGGCGCCGACATCCTGCCGGCGGTGTACAACCGCCTGCCCAAGGCCGACCAGGACCAGGTGTCCTCGCTGCTGCTGCTCGCCTTCAGCCGCAAGAGCAACTTCGAGATCGCCGTGGAAGGCTGGCTCGGCAAGCCGGGCGACGAGGCCGATACCCTGCCGGAAACCAGCAAGATTCCCGCTGCCAAGCTGTTCTGCGTCTATGGCGAGGAAGAGAAGGACGAGAGCGGCTGCACCCAGCCGGGCCAGCCGGGCGAGAAGCTGGGCCGTCCGGGCGGTCACCACTTCGACGAGAACTACGACAAGCTGGCCGACTTCATGGTCAAGGCCATCGAGGCCCGTACGCCGCAATAGCGTGCAGCGTCCGGGCCCGCGGGGCCCGGACGAACGGCTGGAACAAGGGTGCTGTCTCCGGCGGTCTATGGCTGCATAGCCACGGAGACCCTGTCATGAGTACACCGCTATCCGCCGATGCCGCCAGCAAGATCCTGGTGGATGCCTTCCAACCCCTTGGCTGCCTGGTGTCCTCCGGCGCCGACGGCCACGACCTCGCCCTGGGCGTGGTCGACGCCAAGGGCCGGACGCTCTACACCGAGGACCAGCTGAGCGAGGCGGACTACAGCGATCCGCTGCGCCTGGCGGGCTACATAGGCACCGTGCGCAGCGAACTGGAAGGTCGCGGCCATAGCCTCGACAGCTGGCAGATGCCCTTCATCACCGATCCCGACGCCCTGCCGCCAGCGGTGTTCAACTAGCCCAGAAAAAAGGCCCCTGCAGGGGCCTTTTTTCTGGGCGGGACGGATCAGATCTCGACCTGGGTCCCCAACTCGATCACCCGGTTCACCGGCAGCTTGAAGAATCTCAGGTTGCCGTTGGCGTTCTTCATCAGGAACACGAAGAGGTTTTCCCGCCAGGGCGCCATGCCGAGGCGCTTGGAGGCGATCACCGTCTCCCGGCTGAGGAAATAGGTGGTGCGCATCGGGGTGAAATCCAGATCCGCATGCGGGCAGTGGCTCAGCGCCAGAGGAATGTCGGGCTCGTCCATGAAGCCGTAGTGCAGCACCACGCGATAGAAGCCATCGCCGAAGTCCTCGACCTCCATCCGTTCCCCGCGTGACACCCGCGGCCGGTCCTCGTACCGCACCGTGAGCAGTACCACCTGCTCGTGCAGCACCTGGTTGTGCAGCAGGTTGTGCAGCATGGCGTGGGGCACCACGTCGGTCCGTGCGGTGAGGAATACCGCCGTGCCCTTGGCGCGGAACGGCGGCTGCGCGCGAATGCTGCTGATGAAGATCGGCAGCGGCAGCGCGCCGTCGTCCAGGCGGTCGACCACCAACTGGCGACCGCGCTTCCAGGTCGTGAGCAGGGTGAAGATGATGATACCGGCGATCACCGGGAAGGAGCCGCCGGAGAAGATCTTGGGCGCGTTGGCGGAGAAATACAGGAGGTCCACCAGCAGGAAGCCGATCAGCAGCGGGACCATGGCCCACCGCGGCCACTTCCACAGCAGCAGGATCACCGCCGACACCAGGCAACTGGTGATCAACATGGTACCGGTCACGGCCACGCCGTAGGCTTCGGCCAGGTTGGCGGAGGACTGGAAGGTGAGAATCAGGAAGATCACCCCCAGCATCAGCGTCCAGTTCATCAGCGGAATGTAGATCTGCCCCTGCTCCTGGCTGGAGGTGTGCTGGATCTGCATGCGCGGGATATACCCCAGCTGGATGGCCTGCTGCGTCATGGAGAAGGCCCCGGTGATCACCGCCTGGGAGGCGATCACGGTGGCCAGGGTCGCCAGGCCGATCATCGGCAGCAGCAACCATTCCGGCGCCAGCAGGTAGAAGGGATTGCGGACGGCGGACGGGTCGGCGAGCAGCAGCGCGCCCTGGCCGAAGTAGT
Source organism: Pseudomonas sp. No.117 (assembly GCF_054558395.1). Taxonomy (NCBI): domain Bacteria; kingdom Pseudomonadati; phylum Pseudomonadota; class Gammaproteobacteria; order Pseudomonadales; family Pseudomonadaceae; genus Pseudomonas; species Pseudomonas sp. No.117. The sequence continues at coordinate 56,552 of NZ_BAAJNP010000008.1, read as the reverse complement.
TGAGTACCAGCCCCGGCAGCACCAGCAGCAACCAGGCGCGGGCGATGGGCTTGCGGCCGAAGTGGCCCATGTCGGCATAGAGGGCTTCGGCACCGGTCAGGGCCAGGACCGCCGCGCCCAGGACGATGAAGCCCTTGGCCGGATTGGCGGCGAAGAACTCTACCGCCCAGTAGGGATTGAAGGCCTTGAGCACCTCGGGCTGCTGGACGATGCCATAGACCCCGAGGGCGCCGAGCGAGGTGAACCAGAGCACCATCACCGGGCCGAAGAACTTGCCGATGGTCGCGGTACCGCGCTTCTGGATGGCGAAGATGCCCACCAGGATGATCAGGGCGATGGGCACCACCCAGGCGTCCAGTCCATCGAACGCCAGTTCCAGGCCCTCCACGGCCGAGAGCACCGACACCGCCGGGGTGATCATGCTGTCGCCATAGAACAGTGCCGCGCCGAACAGCCCGAGCAGCACCAGGGTCGTGGCCAGGCGCGGCGAGCCTTGAGCCGCGCGGCGAGCCAGGGCGGTGAGCGCCATGATGCCGCCCTCCCCCTGGTTGTCGGCACGCATGACGAAGGTGATGTACTTGAGGGTCACCACCCAGATCAGCGACCAGAAGATCAACGACAGGATGCCCAGCACGCTGTCGTGGTTCAGCGGCAGGCCATAGTGGGGCGAAAAGACTTCCTTGAGCGTATAGAGCGGGCTGGTACCGATGTCACCGTACACCACGCCGGTGGCGAGAACGATCATTCCCAAGGCCGAAGGGGCTTTACCACCGTGCTCGTGTTCCGGACGGCTCATGCAGGGCTCCTAGAGTCGAAAATCGGCGCATCCTGCGCCGAAGCGGCGCCGGGATCAAGTCGAAAGACCGGCACGGCAGGGAGGACAACCCCTCAGCGCAGCGCCTTCCGCAACATAGACTCTTCTGTCGGCAAAAAGCTCTGCGCTATCGATGCGCCGTCCTTTCCTCTTCCAAGCACGGGCAGAGATGGCTAGAATCGCGCGTTTTTTGATCAAGGCGCCTCCTGAGCGCCCGCCGAGGTTAGCCCATGTCCATCCAAACGTCCGCCCCCAAGGTCGGTTTCGTCAGCCTCGGCTGTCCCAAGGCCACCGTCGACTCCGAACGCATCCTCACCCAGCTGCGCATGGAAGGCTACGAGATCGTGCCGACCTATGAAGATGCCGACGTGGTGGTGGTCAACACCTGCGGCTTCATCGACAGTGCCAAGGCCGAGTCCCTGGACGCCATCGGCGAGGCCATCGCCGAGAACGGCAAGGTGATCGTCACCGGTTGCATGGGCGTCGACGAGGGCAACATCCGCGGCGTGCATCCCAGCGTCCTGGCGGTGACCGGCCCGCAGCAATACGAGCAGGTGGTCAGTGCCGTCCATGAGGTGGTCCCGCCGCAGCTCGAGCACAATCCGCTGATCGACCTGGTGCCGCCCCAGGGCATCAAGCTGACCCCGCGCCACTATGCCTATCTGAAGATTTCCGAGGGCTGCAACCACAGCTGCAGCTTCTGCATCATCCCCTCCATGCGCGGCAAGCTGGTCAGCCGGCCCGTGGGCGACGTGCTGTCCGAGGCCGAGCGCCTGGTCAAGGCGGGCGTCAAGGAGCTGCTGGTGATCTCCCAGGACACCAGTGCCTATGGCGTGGACCTCAAGTACAAGCTGGACTTCTGGAACGGCCAGCCGGTCAAGACGCGCATGCTGGAACTGTGCGAGGCGCTGTCGGGCATGGGCGTCTGGGTGCGGCTGCACTACGTCTACCCCTACCCCAACGTCGATGACGTCATTCCGCTGATGGCCGCCGGCAAGCTGCTGCCCTATCTGGACATCCCCTTCCAGCACGCCAGCCCCAAGGTGCTCAAGTCCATGAAGCGCCCGGCGTTCGAGGACAAGACCCTGGCGCGCATCAAGCGCTGGCGCGAGATCTGCCCGGAACTGACCATCCGCTCCACCTTCATCGTCGGCTTCCCCGGCGAGACCGAGGAAGACTTCCAGTACCTGCTGGACTGGCTCACCGAGGCCCAGCTGGATCGTGTCGGCTGCTTCCAGTATTCACCGGTTGACGGCGCCCCGGCCAACGACCTGGGGCTGGAGCCGGTCGCGGATGACGTCAAGCAAGACCGCTGGGAACGCTTCATGGCCCACCAGCAGGCCATCTCCGCCGCGCGCCTGCAGCTCAAGATCGGGCGGGAGATCGAGGTACTGATCGACGAGGTGGACGACCAGGGCGCCATCGGCCGCTCCTTCGCCGATGCCCCGGAAATCGACGGCAACGTCTATGTTGACAGCGCCACTCCGCTCAAGGCCGGAGACAAGGTCTGGGTACGGGTGACCGACGCCGACGAATACGATCTCTGGGCCGAAGCGCGCTAATCGTGGAGGCGGTGCGTGCCGGGCACATGGGCGTGTCCGGCCGCGCTGCAGTGCGCCTGGGTCGGTGACGGCGCGGCCGGCTGGCCGAGTTCCCGCAGGATGCCGCAACGGGCGCCGTCGCCCTCTCCCTGGCATTGGTGACGCAAGCTCACTAGTTGTTCCCGTAGTTGGCTGAGTTCGCGGATGCGCACTTCCACGTGGTGCAGATGGGCACCGATCAGGGCATCCACCTGAGCGCAACCGGGTTCGCTGGTATCGCGCAGCGCCAGTAGCGCGCGGATTTCCTCCAGCGTCATGTCGAGGGAGCGGCAGTGCCGGACGAACACCAGCCGTTCGACGTGGCTCTCTTCATAGCTGCGGTAGTTGCTGCTGCTGCGGGCCGCCGGACTGAGCAACCCTTCTCGCTCGTAGTAGCGGATGGTCTCCACCGCGCAGTCGGTACGCCTGGCCAGTTCGCCGATCTTCATTGCCCACCTCGGACTCTGCTATCCGCCCAGCGTGCAACGTCGAACGCTCTGGGGCAAGGGTTATCGGCGCCCAGGGGCCCATACCCAGAGGTCAAGCCGGCACGCCCACGGCGCGCTTGAGGATAGCCAGACAAGACGACGCCCCGGCGATGAGTGGGTCGCCGGGGCGTCGGGACAGCACCAACCTCAGTTGGCGTTGTTCTGGTACAGCGCGGAAGTCCGGGCCGGATGCTCCGACTGGAACTGCGCTTGGGCGTTGGCCCGGATGGACTTGTTGGATACATCGCGGCTGGCGGCGGAGGCGGTACCGGACAACAGGCCCACGAACAGGACGGCGACCAGCGCTTGCATACCCAGGACTTTCATAGCGAATACCTCTTGGTTGTGCTGCTTCGATAGACACAGCGTACTCCCAGTACTAATTCGCCAAAAAGTCGCATTTTGTAGAGTGATATTTACCTAAAGGGCAAATATCCTAAGGGAACTCCTGGCACCTTCCTGCCAAGGTAAATTCCCTGGGACCGCTCTGGCGCGGGCTATCGCAACTCGCTCAGGTGCTTGTCCAGACCCATGGCTTGCCCGGCGCCCACGCGGGTCATGTGGAAGAAGCCGTAGTCCTCCAGGTAGGTCCAGCGGCTGGTCGGGCCACTACCGGACTCACCATGCCGGCATTCCAGCGTCTTGGCGCGGCCCTTCAGGGAAGCCAGCACCTGACGTGCCTCCGCCTCGCCCACCACCTTGCAGGACACCCGGATCTCGCGCTGCTCGGCACCCTTGAGATTGCCGGTGAGGGTCTGCTGCGCCTGGTAGCCGACCTGGCTGCCGATGGCCAGGGTACGCCAGTCGCCACTGAAGCTCAGCTGGCTCAGGCTGGCCAGCTCTTCCATGGGCGGGTTGGCGCTGTCGATGCGAGTGCTGCGCACCAGGTCGATCAGGCCACGCCAGTTGAGCGTCTCCACCCGCGCGGCCTTGCCCAGCGCACTGAACCTCAACAGGCCCGGCAGGGCTCCGGCACTGACCTGGACCTCCTCGCGGTAGGGACGGACCTGGCCGTCGTAGCGGCTCTCACCCTCTTCGACGAAGCGCTGCACGGCCAGGCGCGGCGCCGGCAGTGCCAAGGCCTGGAGCGCCTGCAACGGCTGCGCCTGGGCCGCCGGCAAGTCATTGGTCGTCGGCGCGGCGGCAGGTGCCTTGGCAACGGGCGTTAGCCTACCCAGGCGCGGCGCCGCCAGCAGGGCATCGCGACGGTCACAGGCGGCTTCGAGCAGGGTACGCCGCTCGACCGGGGCGGCCGCGAAGGCTTCCTGGCTCAGGTTGCCCGGCTGACCGTCGGTGATCCGCCCGCTGTCATCGAGCCCGTAGCGCGCCAACAGCACGTAACGGCGCGCCGTGCAGTCGGCGGCCAGGGATTCGCGCCACTGCCGCACCGGGGCGCCATAACGCGGCGTCAGCAGCTGGGCGGCCAGCTGCTGACCGCCCCAGAAGCGGCGCACGCCAGCACTGTCCACCAGGCTGTTGCGATCGATCGCCAGGCTGTCGCCCCCCGGGGCACTGGCCAGCACGCGCCAATCCGCCGCGGCCGGTTGCGCGCAGAGCGCGGCCAGCTCGGGTCGCTGCTTCAACACGGCGACCTTGGGCGCGCTCAAGGAGAGCGGTGCGGCGTAGCCATTCACCCGGCCGGGGTAGACCCGCTGGGCGCCGTCCAGGTAGAGCAGTTCCGCCTGGTCCCGGGCGCAGTCCAGGGCCACCAGGGCAGAGCCGCCATCCGCCAGGGCCAAGGCCAGCTGCAGGCGGGAATCGTCGCGCAGCACGCTGCCGGGGACGAGGGGGCGAGCGAAGAGATCTTCGGCGTCGGTGGCCGGCGCGGGGGACTGCTGCTGGGAGGCACAGCCCGCCAGCAGCGACAACAGGCAGAAGGCGGAAAGACGGCTGGAAATCATGGATCCTCTCGGCAGGGAATCGCGATAGATGTCGCGAGAAACGAATTGCACCTGAACGAAATACGTCTGGCGCGGATCAATACAGGAAGCATGCCGCTTGGCATGACCTCCCCCGTTTCCACAACACGAGGTGCATTTATGAATACCGATCAGATCATAGGCAATGCCAAGGACGCCACCGGCAAGGTCCAGGATAGCTTCGGCGCGGCGACCGGCAATGCCGACTGGCAAGCCGAGGGCAAGGCCCGTCAGCTCGAAGGCAAGCTGCAGGAGCAGTATGGCCAGGCCATCGATTGCGCTCGTAACGTGACCGCCGACAAGCCCTTCACCGCCCTGGCCGTCGCCGGTGGTATCGGCTTCGTCCTTGGCGTACTGCTTTCGCGCTCCTGATAGGGAGGCGCGGGGCTGGCGCAGACGCCAGCCCCAAAACAAAAAGGCCTGCTCAGACAGGCCTTTTTGTTTTGGGGCCGATCACTGTTCCAGGGCGACGAGGTGCTTGCGCACCGTGTCCACGATATCGCCGATGTTGAAGGGCTTCTGGAACACGGCGTCGAACAGCTCGGCGCTTTCCTGGGCCAGATGGGCCTGGGCCCCGCTCATCAGGATGATGGGCAGATGTTGCAGGCCCTGGCGTTCGCGCAGGGCTTCGGCCAGCTCGCGGCCATTCATGATAGGCATCATGAAATCGGTGATGACCAGCGACGGTAGTTCTCTATCGAAGACGTCAAGCGCACGGCGGCCATTGCTCGCCTTGACCACCATGTAGCCTTCGTCCTCAAGGGCGAAGGCCAGGATGTCCGCTATCAGGAATTCGTCATCGACTACCAGTATCGTCGTCATGTGGAAACTCTCCCAGCCGACGCGATCATGGTTGTGTGGAGGGCATGGCTGAACCTGACAGTACCTTCACCATGTCTTTGAATGCCTTTTTCAGTTCGATTCCCGAGTGGCCTATGATCAGTTCGCACAACGAGGGGTCATAAACGCTGTCTCGTACCTTGAGGATGGACAGCACCCGCTTGATTTCCGCCTCGGCCTCGACGAATCGCAGCAAAACCAGATTGTCCACCATGCTGGAAAGTTCCGGGGCTGGCGCCGCGATATCGGCACCGAACACGTCACGCAATTCCCAGGTGGCTATCACTGTGACGCCGCGGGCACGTAGCTCGTTCAGTAGGGCGCTGAAGTATTCGATGAGCCGTCCTTGTGGCTGGACGAAGCGCGCGATGGCGCCCAGGCTGTCGATCACCAGCCGCTTGATGCCGTGCTGTTCGATCAGCGCCAGCAGGTGCAACCCGACCTCGTCGATGCGCAATTCGGTGGTGGGCTGCCAGTGCAGATGCAGGGCGCCCTTGTCCACCTGCCCGGCCAGATCGATACCCAGGGAGGCCGCCTTCAGGTACAGCCGCTCGGGCGGCTCGTAGAAGCTGAACATCAGCCCCGGTGCCTCCGGGGTGCAGGCTGACAGGAAGTTCAGGCTGATGGAGGTCTTGCCGGCGCCGGAAGGCCCGACGATCAGGGTCGCCGAACTTTCCGGCAGACCCGATCCGACCATGGCGTCCAGCGAGGGGATGCCGCTGCTCACCCGCTCATGGCCGACCCGGTAGGTCGAGGCGCCGGAGGGATCGCGGTAGAGCGTCTCCAGGCGCGGGAACACGGTGATGCCGGCATCGGAGATGGTGAATTCGTGGAACCCCGGCAGCGCACCGCTGCCCCGGGTCTTGCGCAGGGCCAGGCGGCGGATGCTGCGACTACCGATCTCTTCCTCGTGCAGATCCAGGACGCCGTCGACCATGGTGTGCTCGGGGCTGCCATCTTCCAGGCGCGCGCTGGTGAGGAAGATCACCGTGCAGCCGGCGAAGGCCGCATGCCCCTGCAACTCGGCGATGAACTTCTTGGTATCTATGGGGGTTTCCGCACGCGAACGGGCATTGAGCAGCCCATCGACCACCAGCAGGCTGGCCTTCTGCCGACTGATCTCCCGGCGCAGCAGGCGGACCACCTCATCCAGCCCCTCGCCTTCCATGGTGTCGAAGGCACTGAGGTACTGGACCTGGTCACCGATGCAGGAGCGATCGAAGAAATCCAGGGTGGAGAAGAATTGGAACATCCGCTCGTGGGTTTCCGAGAGCATGGTCGCGAAGAGCACCCGACCACCACCGCGCACGTGGTTGAAGGCGATCTGATTGGCCATGATCGATTTACCGGAGCCCGGCCGTCCCTGGATGACATAGGACGCACCTGCCACCAGGCCTCCCTTCAAGATCTCATCCAGCCCCTGGATACCGGTTACGACGCGCTCGAGTCGATTCAAGAACGATGCCTCAAACTGATGGTGTGTCCGGAACGACCGCTGGGGTACGTCCGCTTCTTCGCAGGCATGAGCCTATAAAACTACTGCGTAAATAGCCAGCTAGAGCGGCCTGGCTTCAGCCGCGCTTGCGGATCAGGCCTTCCTGGGCGACCGACGCCACCAGCTGGCCGGCACGGTTGTAGATGCTGCCACGGCAAAGCCCACGGGCACCACCGGCCCAGGGGCTGTCGATGGCGTACAGCAGCCAGTCGTCCAGGCGGAAATCGCGATGGAACCAGACCGCATGGTCGAGGCTGGCGATCTGCAGCGAGCGATCCCAGAAGCTGGTGCCATGGGGTAGCAGGGAGCTGGGCAACAGATTGAAGTCAGAGGCGTAGGCCAGCAGGTAGCGATGCAGGGCCGGCTGGTCGGGCAGGTCCCCGGTGGCGCGGAACCAGACGTGGCGGACCGCCGCGGTGGGCTCCGGCTGGAAGGGATCGGTGAAGACCACCGGCCGCATCTCGATCGGCCGCGGCCCCAGCAGCTTGTCGCGCAGCGGCGCCGGTATCAGCTCGGCGTAGCGCTGCGCATGGGCGATTTCCGATTGCAGCGTCTCGGGCGCGGGGACCTCGGGCATGGTGGTCTGGTGCTCGAAGCCCGGTTCCTCTATATGGAAGGACGCGCTGCAGAAGAAGATCGGCTGGTCGCCCTGGAAGGCCGTGACGCGGCGGGTCGAGAAACTGCCGCCGTCGCGGATTCGATCCACCTGGTAGGTGACGGCCTCCACGGCGGAGCCGGCGCGCAGGAAATAGCCATGCAGGGAGTGCACGCGGCGTGCCTCGGGAACCGTCTGGCTGGCCGCCGACAGGGCCTGACCGAGCACCTGTCCACCGAAGAGCTGGGGAAAGCCGAGATCCTGGCTGCCACCCCGATACAGATCGGGAGCCAGGGATTCGAGGGTCAGGAGATCGACCAGGTTGTCCAGCACCTTGCTCATGGGGAGGGTTCCTTGACAGAGAGCGGTCATCATACGCAAAACCGGTCAAATTCTGCGCGTTCGCCTCGCAACTGGACAGATTACTCATCCTATAACGATAACTGGTGGAGCTTGTCGGCGCATTAGCGGTCACAATGCAGGTACCGCTGTCCGCTCGCAGGCTTGCTTTCCATGACCGACACCTCAACCGCTTCGTCTCCCGCAGCGTCCGCCGCGCAGCTCGCCGAGCTGGGCAAAGGTCTCGGGCACAACGATATCTTCTTCGCCGCGGTGAAGAAGACGCGGATGCCGATGATCGTCACCGATCCTCACCAGCCGGACAATCCGATCATCTTCGCCAACGGCGCCTTCCTGCGCACCACCGGCTACGAGCTGGACGAGGTGCTGGGCCGCAACTGCCGCTTCCTGCAGGGTCCCGACACCCGGCCGGAGCACATCGCCGAAATCCGCGATGCCGTGCGCGAGCAGCGTGACTGCGACATCGAATTGCTCAACTATCGCAAGGACGGCACGACCTTCTGGAATGCGCTGTTCATTTCCCCGGTCCTCGACGCCGAAGGCGAACTGATCTATTACTTCGCCTCGCAACTGGACGTGTCGCGCCGCCGCGATGCCGAGGACGCCCTACGCCAGGCGCAGAAGATGGAAGCCCTGGGCCAGCTGACCGGTGGTATCGCCCACGACTTCAACAACCTGCTGCAGGTGATGGTCGGCTACCTGGACATTCTCAGGATCAACCTGGATCGCCCCGAGCTGGATCGCGACAAGGCCAAGCGGCATGTCGACAATACCCGCGACGCGGTGAATCGCGCGGCCACGCTCACCCAGCAGTTGCTGGCCTTCGCCCGCAAGCAGCGCCTGACCGGCCGCGCCGTGGATCTCAACCAGCTCATCACGGCTCGCCAGGCGCGCCTGTCCCAGGTGCTGGGAGCCCCCTTCCGCTTCATCTTCCGGCCAGCCCCCGGGCTGTGGCCTTGCCGCCTCGACCCGATCCAGCTGGAGACGGCGCTGGTCAACATCGTCGATAACGCGCGGCTAGCCATGCAGGAGCGCGGTACCGGCACCCTGACCCTGGAAACCCTCAATGTGGAGGTGACCGGGCAAGACCTGGCCCACGGCGGGCTGTCCCAGGGGCACTACGTCTGTATCGCCCTCACCGACACCGGCTGCGGCATGCCCACCGACATCCTCGGCCGGGCGCTTGATCCCTTCTTCACCACCCGCGACGAAGGGCAAGGCAGCGGCCTCGGCCTGTCGATGGTCTATGGCTTCCTCAAGCAGTCGGGCGGGCTGGTCAAGCTCTATTCCGAAGTCGGCATAGGCACCTCGGTGCGACTCTACTTCCCGGTTTCCGAGGAAGAGGCGCGCGAACATCCGGTGCCGCTGCCGACCCCGCACGAAGACGGCGGGGGCTCGGAGACCATCCTGGTGGTGGATGACCGTCCGGACGTGGCGGCCCTGGCCCAGGCCATCCTCGAGGAGACCGGCTACCAGGTACTGGTGGCCTACAATGGCCAGCAGGCCCTTGATGTGCTGGCTCGTGAGCCCGCCATCGACCTGCTGTTCAGCGACCTGATCATGCCCGGAGGGATGAATGGAGTGATGCTCGCCAAGGAGGCCCAACGGCGCCGGCCCGAGCTGCGCATCCTGCTCACCACCGGTTATGCGAACAACGCCCTGGAGCTCGAGGAAGGCAGCAGCGAGCGCTTCCCCATCCTCAACAAACCCTATGGCCGCCAGGATCTGACGCGCTGGATCCGCCGCATGCTGGACGCCGGCCAGCCATGAAGGAGGAGGCCCTGGAGCGTGAACCGACCCACTGCGATACCGGGCAGGAGGGTCCGGTGGATCTCCAGAGCTTCCTCGCCTGCCTGGAACGGGTCGGCAACAGCCCCGAGCTGGTCTCGGTCCGGCACCTGATCGACGCCATCGGCAGCCGCTCCTTCGGCCCCATGATCCTGCTGCCCGGGGTGCTGGCGATCTCGCCCCTGACCGGTATTCCCGGCATCGCCACCGCCATCGCCGTCTTCGTCATGCTGGTGAGTGCCCAACTGCTGATCGGCCGTGACCATTTCTGGCTGCCGCACTGGGTGCTGGAACGCACTGTCTCGCGGCGCAAGCTGCGCAAATCGCTCCGCTTGCTGCAGAAGCCTGCCCGCTGGGTGGACAAGGTGGTCAAGCCGCGCCTACGGGTACTGACCTCGCGCCCTGCGCACTTCGTCACCGCCCTGCTCTGCATCCTGATCGCCGCGACCATGCCGGTGCTGGACCTGGTGCCCTTCGCCAATACCACGGCCGGCCTCGCCCTGACCTCCTTCGCGCTGTCGCTGATTGCCCGCGATGGCCTGCTGTTCCTCCTGGCGCTGGGCTTCTGCACCGGTATCGTCTGGTTCGTGCTGGAGCTGGTGGTGTTTTGAGCGCCCGCCTGCCCCTGGTCTACCACGAGGACTACAGTCCGCCCTTCCCCGCCGGCCATCGCTTCCCCATGGAGAAATTCCGGCTGCTGCACGAGCACCTGACCGCCACCGGTGTGCTGGGCCCGGACAACTGGCAGCGTCCCGCACTCTGCCCGGACGAATTGCTCGCCCTGGCGCATGCCCCTGCCTACATCCAGGCCTTCCAGGCCGGCGACTTGCCGCCGCCGCTGCAACGCCAGCTGGGGCTACCCTGGAGCGAGCCCCTGGTCCGCCGCACCATCCGCGCCGTGGGTGGCTCCCTGCTCACCCTCGACCTAGCCCTGAGGCACGGTCTGGCCTGCCATCTCGCCGGCGGCACCCACCATGCCCACCATGACTACCCGGCTGGCTTCTGCATCTTCAACGACCTGGCCATCCTGGCGCTGTCGCTGCTGGAAAGCGGGCGCGCCGGGCGGGTACTGATCCTGGATTGCGACGTCCACCAGGGTGACGGCACGGCCCGGATCCTCGCCGAAGTACCCGACGCCATCACCGTGTCCTTGCACTGTGCGACCAATTATCCGGCGCGCAAGGCCCAGAGCGACTGGGACATTCCCCTGCCGCGCGGGCTGGACGACGCCGGCTACCTGCAGGTCCTGGAAGAGGCCCTGGACTACCTGCTGCCGCTCTACCAACCCGATGTGGTGCTCTACGACGCCGGGGTGGACGTGCACCGCGACGACGCCCTGGGTTATCTGGCGCTGACCGATGCCGGGCTCGCCGCCCGTGATGGCTTCGTCTTGCGACGCTGCCTGGCGGCGGATATACCGGTGGTAGGGGTGATCGGCGGTGGCTATTCGGCCGACCGCAGTGCCCTGGCCCGCCGGCACGGCATCCTGCACCACACGGCGACCCAGGTCTGGCACGAGCTGGGCCTGAACTGAACAGGAGTTTCCATGAGCAAGACCGCCAAGACACCCGAATCGAGCCAGGCGCGCCTGGCCGTGCTGATCGACGCCGACAACGCCCCGGCCGCCATCGTCGACGGCCTCATGGCCGAGATCGCCCGCTTCGGCGTGGCCAGCGTCAAGCGCATCTATGGCGACTGGACCCAACCCCAGCTGAACAGCTGGAAGAAGGTGCTGCTCGACCACTCCATTCAACCGGTGCAGCAATTCGGCTACACCAAGGGCAAGAACGCCACTGACAGCGCCCTGATCATCGACGCCATGGACCTGCTCTACACCCGTCGCTTCGACGGCTTCTGCCTGGTCTCCAGCGACAGCGACTTCACCCGCCTGGCCGCGCGGCTGCGCGAGGAGGGGCTGACGGTCTACGGCTTCGGCGAGGAAAAGACCCCGGATCCCTTCGTCTCGGCCTGCGACAGATTCATCTATACCGAGATCCTCAGGTCCAAGCCGCGCGAAGAAACGCGCGAGACCGCGAGCACCTCGGACAAGCCGGCTACCACCAACCGTGGCAAGCCCAAGCTGAGCACCATCCTCAAGCTGATCGAGCAGGCCGTGGAAGACGCCTCCGACGAGGGCGGCTGGGCCAACCTGGGCATGGTCGGCGCCAACCTGGGCAAGGTGCGGCCCGACTTCGATGCCCGCCTCTACGGGCATCGCAAGTTCAGCGGCCTGGTGAAGGCCCATGGCGATCGCTTCGAGGTCCAGGAACGGGATCCGGCCGATGGCAGTGCCGGCAAGGCGGTGTATATCCGCAATCGTTGAAGCCGCTGCGCTTGCCCGGCTCTGGCCCGCACGACAGCGCCAAAAAGCCGCGAACAGTAGCCATCAAGGTGCCATACCATCGGTCCGACGTCGCGGAACCGCTCGGCTGGCGACGGCCTCCACCCTAGGTGAACGCTACCTAACGGAGACCGCCATGCGAGCCTTGACCTACCACGGTGCCCACGATGTCCGCGTCGATACCGTACCCGATCCGACTATCCAGGACGCCGACGACATCGTCCTGCGGGTGACCGCCACGGCCATCTGCGGCTCGGACCTGCACCTCTATCGCGGCAAGATTCCCACCGTGGAGCACGGCGACATCTTCGGTCACGAATTCATGGGCATCGTCGAGGAAACCGGACCGGGGGTCACCGCCGTACAAAAGGGTGACAGGGTGGTGATTCCTTTCGTCATCGCCTGCGGCAGCTGCTTCTTCTGCAACCAGGACCTCTACGCCGCCTGCGAGACCACCAATACCGGGCGTGGCGCCATCCTCAACAAGAAGCAGATTCCGCCGGGCGCTGCGCTGTTCGGCTTCAGCCATCTCTATGGCGGCGTGCCGGGCGGCCAGGCCGAATACGTGCGGGTGCCCAAGGCCAACACCGGTCCCTTCAAGGTGCCGGGTACCTTGGCCGACGAGAAGGTGCTGTTCCTCTCCGATATCCTGCCCACTGCCTGGCAGGCCGTGCTCAATGCCGGCATCGGCCAGGGATCGAGCATCGCCATCTACGGCGCCGGACCGGTGGGCCTGCTGTCGGCGGCCTGCGCTAAGATGCTCGGCGCCGAGCGCATCTTCATGGTCGATCACCACCCCTATCGCCTGGCCTACGCGCAGCGGACCTATGGCGTCATCCCGATCAATTTCGACGAGGACGACGACCCGGCCGCCACCATCATCGAGCAGACGCCAGGCAAGCGCGGGGTGGACGGTGTGGTGGATGCCGTGGGCTTCGAGGCCAAGGGCAGCACCACCGAGACCATTCTCGCCAACCTGAAGCTGGAAGGCAGCAGCGGCAAGGCCCTGCGCCAGTGCATCGCCGCGGTCCGCCGCGGGGGTAGCGTCAGCGTGCCAGGCGTCTATGCCGGCTTCATCCACGGCTTCCTGTTCGGCGATGCCTTCGACAAGGGCCTGACCTTCAAGATGGGCCAGACTCACGTGCAGCGCTACCTGCCGGAGCTACTGGAGCACATTGAGCGCGGTGACCTGGCGCCGGAGGCCATCATCACTCACCGGTTGTCCCTGGAGCAGGCGGTCGACGGCTACAAGATCTTCGACAAGAAGCAGGAGGACTGCCGCAAGGTGATCCTCACGCCTGGGCGGACCGAGCCGATCATTCCCGAACGGCTAGAAGAACCGCTGGCAGCGCCTCTGGGTCAGGCCGGCGTGGTCTAAGAGCCTGTTCATGACCTTCTGCGCGTCGGCCAAACGGTGTTGAAAAGACCTTGTTTGTCTCTAGCTCACTAGGTCATGAACAACAGGCTCTGATAGCCTCGCGTACAATGGCGGTTTTCCGTTGTCGCTGGATGCCGCCATGCCTTTCTCTTCCTCCGCCCCTGTCGTCGTCATCGGGGGTGGCCCCGCCGGCCTGATGGCGGCCGAGACCCTGGCGGCCGCAGGCCTGGCAGTGGAGCTCTTCGACGCCATGCCCTCCGTGGGGCGCAAGTTCCTGCTGGCAGGCGTCGGTGGCATGAACATTACCCATGCCGAAGATCAGCCCGCCTTTCGTCAGCGCTATCGCGAGCGCGAAACGGGCGTCGGCCAGTGGCTCGATGGGTTCGACAGCCAGGCCCTGCGCGGCTGGATTCATGAGCTGGGCATCGACACCTTCGTCGGCACCTCAGGACGGGTCTTCCCCACCGACATGAAGGCCGCGCCCCTCCTGCGTGCCTGGCTGCATCGGCTGCGCGATCAGGGTGTGCGCATCCATACCCGCAGTCGCTGGCTCGGCTGGGACGCCGAGGGCCGGCTGCGCCTGGCCACGCCCGACGGCGAGCGTAGCGTCCAGGCCCAGGCCTGCGTGCTGGCGCTCGGCGGCGGCAGTTGGCCGCGCCTGGGGTCGGACGGCGCCTGGCAGGCCCTGCTGGCCGAGCGAGGCATCGCGCTACGAGCCCTGGAACCGGCCAATTGCGGTTTCGAGGTGGCGGGCTGGAGCGACCTGCTCAAGACCCGTCATGCCGGCGCCCCCATCAAGCCCGCCGCCCTGGCCCTGTCCGGCCAGCCGCCGCGTCAGGGGGAATTCGTGCTGACCGAGAGCGGGATCGAAGGCAGCCTCGTCTATGCCCTGTCGGCGGAGATTCGGGCGGCCATCGCCCGGGACGGCCAGGCCACCCTGATGCTGGACCTCGCGCCGCAACGGGATGTCGTCGAACTCAGCCGCGCCCTGGCCAGACCCAGGGGCAGTCAATCCCTGGCCAACCATCTGCGCCGCCAGGCCGGGATCGATGGTGCCAAGGCCGCCCTGCTCCGCGAACTGGCACCGGCGGAGGCCTTCCAGGACATGAACCGGCTGGCCCAGGCCTGCAAGGCCGCGCATCTTACCGTAGTAAAACCGCGTCCCTTGGCCGAGGCCATCAGCAGCGCCGGTGGTGTGCCTTTGGAGGCGCTGGATGAAGGCCTGATGCTCAAGCAACTACCCGGCGTCTTCTGCGCGGGCGAGATGCTCGACTGGGAGGCGCCCACCGGGGGCTATCTGCTCACCGCCTGCTTCGCCAGCGGGCGGGCGGCAGGCCAGGGCGTATTGCGCTGGCTGGCGCAGCGCTAGGAACGCTCGACGAACTCCGTCGCCGGCGAGCCATCGGCATTGTGTTGCCGGATCACCGCCGGCCGCCCTTCCGCGTCCAGCAGCACCTGGCCGATGCCGGCACCGTTCCACAGCCGTTCACCGGCATCGCGTCGATCCGGCAGCCGCGGCTGCAGCTCCCAGCGACGCCGCTTGGTGAAGCCATTGAGCGGCGACCAGGGGGCATAGAGCCAACGGTTGAGCCGGTCCAGCGTCGCCAGCAGGCGCGGCGGGAATTCGTTCTTGATGCCACTGCTGGTGATCTGCCAGAGCCGCGGCTCGCCGCGTCTATCGCGGATGCGGATGTCGTAAACGAAGGAATAGTGGACGTCACCGGACAGCACCACGTAGTTGCCCGGGGTACGGCGGTGGCGAAAGATGTTGAGCATGGTCTTGGCCGCACCGGGATGGGCCATCCAGTTCTCGGCGTCCACCATCAGTGGCTGGCCGAACCAGGTGAAGATGCGCTGCACCGCCTCGATCAGCTTGACGCCGAACATGGGCGCCGCCGATACGATCACTGCCGAGGGATGGTCCAGCAAATCCTGCTGCAGCTCGCAGAGGGCTTCCCAGTCCATCAGCCCCGAGGGATGCTCCAGGCGTCGCTCACTGCGCCAGCGCCGGGTGCGGGTATCCAGCACGATCAAGGGCGGTTCGGTCTTGAGGACGTAGTGCCAACCCTGGAAAGCCAGGAGGTCGTCGATACAGGCGTTCTGCGCCGGGCAATCCAGCTTGCCGTCGTCTCCCGCCGTGGCCAGTAATCGCTCCGTGGCCGCCAGGGGTTCGGTCACCGACTCGGGTGAGTTGCCCCAAGCCTGGCACAGCAGATAGGCCAGTAGCGCATTACCGATGATCCGCCGCGAGAAGGGATGGCCGTAGGCGGTTTCCTCCCAGCGCGCGGACAGGTTCCAGTCGTCGGTGACATCGTGGTCGTCGAAGATCATCAGCGTCGGCACGCTGGCCAGGGCGCGCGCCGCCTGGGGCAGCGTCGCCACGAAGGCCTCGATGCAGCGCGACTCCCGGGCATAGCGTTCGCGGTCCTGGTCGTCCAGCATCGGCGATTCGACCTCGATCAGGGTCCAGGGCGTCGGCGACCAGCAGAGCAGGTACAGGGCCAGGACCTCGCTCAGGGTCACCAGGTGATTGTGCGCATTGGTAGAGGTGAAAATAGGTTTCTCCACCCCGCCGAAAAAGCGCTCGCGCAGCGCCCGGTTGGACTTGAAGGCCGGCAGCAGGTCTTCGCGATGGTAGAGGTTGGCCGCATGGGCCATCAGCGCCTCGCTGTCCGCCACCACGGCGCCTTCTAGCAACTCGCCATACAGGCCGAGACGACGGATCAGCGCCTGCACGGCCAGCAGCATGGGCCCGGCCACGTCGTCGGCATAGACCTGGTCACCGGTAAGCAGCAGCGCCGCCGGCCGATCCCGGGCGGTGTCGCTGCCCTGCAGCAGGCGATCGACCGCGACCAGGCCATCGGCCGAGGCATGGTGGGGCTTGCGGCAGGAGCCGTGCAGCAGATGATCGAAGCGGGCGCGCAGGACGAAACGTGGCAGTTCGCCCTGGATGTCGAGCAGCTGCGGCGCCCAGTCGCGGATCCCGCCCACCGGCAGCTGCAGGTCATAGGCGATGAAGGCATCCGTCGGCAACGCCGCCTGCGGCCAGACCTCGATCAGCTGCAGATAGGCCTGTTCGCCCAGGCGCAGGCAACGCACCTTGCTATGCAGCGCCAGCTCGACGCCGTCCTGCCACAGCTGCGGACCTGGCGGCTCGGCACCAGTGGTCACCAGCCAGAGCAACAGCCGCGACGACTCGACCCGCCGCAGCAGCGGACCAGCCAATACCGGGGGTAAGGCACTCGCGTCGATCATGGGGTCTCCTGTGGCCGCAGAACTGACCACTATGCCGCGCCGGGATTCAGCGTGCAGCCGCCGCCTGGCTACAAAGTTTGAGCGCGCATCACAGTCGGCCTAGAATTCGCTCCCTTTTCGTCGCCATCCAGGCCTGTCATGACCTTTGCCGACCTCGGCCTCATCGAGCCGCTGCTGAGCGCCCTTACCGCACTGGAGCACAGCTCCCCTACTCCCATTCAGCGCCAGGCGATCCCGGCGGTACTGGCCGGTCGCGACCTGCTGGCCGCGGCCCAGACCGGTACCGGCAAGACCGGCGCCTTCGGCCTGCCGCTGCTGCAGCGGCTGGTGCAGGAAGGTCCCGCAGTGGCGCCCAACCACATCCGCGCCCTGATCCTCACCCCCACCCGCGAACTGGCCGAACAGGTCCACGCCAGCCTGCGTGACTATGCCCAGCACCTGCCGCTGCGTACCGCCGTGGCCTATGGTGGCGTCAGCATCAATCCGCAGATGATGAAGCTACGCAAGGGTGTGGACGTGCTGGTGGCGACCCCGGGCCGGCTGCTCGACCTGTTCAACCAGAACGCCGTGCGCTTCGACCAGGTGCAGCTGCTGGTGCTGGACGAAGCCGATCGCATGCTCGACCTGGGCTTTTCCCGGCAGTTGGGCGAGTTGTTCGTCATGCTGCCGCGCAAGCGCCAGACCCTGCTGTTCTCGGCGACCTTCTCCGATGCCGTACGCCAGCTGGCCGCCCCGGTGCTGCGCGATCCACAGACCATCGACGTCAGTCCACGCAACACCGCTGCCGTCACCGTCAAGCAGTGGGTGATACCGGTCGACAAGAAGCGCAAGACCGAGCTGTTCCTGCACCTCTACCGCAGCGGACGCCGCCAGCAGGTGCTGGTATTCGCCAAGACCCGCAAAGGCGTGGAGCAACTAGTGGAAGCCCTGCAGGCCGAAGGCCTGGCGGCGGAGTCCATCCATGGCGACAAGCCCCAGCCCGCGCGGCTGCGTTCCCTCGCCCGCTTCAAGGCCGGCGAGGCCGACATCCTGGTGGCCACCGACGTGGCCGCTCGTGGCCTGGATATCCAGGACCTGCCGCTGGTGGTCAACCTGGACCTGCCCATCGTGGCGGAAGACTATGTCCACCGCATCGGCCGGACCGGCCGCGCGGGCAACCAGGGCCAGGCGGTGTCGCTGGTCTGCGCCGATGAAGTCGAACAGTTGGCGGCCATCGAGACCCTGATTGGCCAGATCCTCATGCGCCGCGACGAGCCGGATTTTATCCCCGACCACCGCGTCCCCCAGACCGGCCCGGGCGGACTGGTCATGAAGAAACCCAAGAAGCCGAAGAAACCCAAGGTCGGCGCACCGGTGTCCGACAAGCCGCTGGGCCGCTGGGTGGAAGACGGCAAGCCGAAGGTCAAGTCGGTGCGCAAGGCACCTGGCTTTGGCAAGCCGCGCAAGAAGCCGTAAGGATTGGGGTGGTGGACAAGGCTGCGCCGTCATCCACCCTACGATGCTGTTGTAGGAGCAGCTGTCTTATCGCAGCCATGGCCGCGATAGACCGTAGGTTGGGTTGAGCGCAGCGAAGCCCAACATGACCTCGTGGCGCAGGCCATGTTGGGCTTCGACGATAGAGCCGTCTCAACCCAACCTACGGCGGCACGTAGTCCCGTAGCCTGGAAAACCGCGGAGCGTTTTCCAGGGAGGTGGAACAGGCGAGACCAGGCGGATGACGCAGAACCGTCATCCACCCGATCGCAGGCCTACTCCGCCAGGCGCCAGGTGGTGCCGCCCTTGCCGTCTTCCAGCACTACGCCCAGGGCGGTGAGCTGGTCACGGATACGGTCGGACTCTGCCCAGTTCTTCTCGGCACGTGCGGTCAGCCGGGACTGGATAAGCGCCTCGACCTCGGCCGCGTCCACCCGGCCCGTCGCATCGGCGCGCAGGAAGGCTTCCGGCTCCAGTTGCAGCACGCCCAGCACCTCGCCCAGCTCGCGCAGACGCCCGGCCAGGCCGGCGGCCGCGGCGGGATCGCTGTCGCGCAGGCGATTGACCTCGCGGGCCAGCTCAAACAGCACGCCACAGGCACCGGCGGTGTTGAAGTCGTCGTCCATGCACTGGGCAAAGCGCTCGGCGTAGCTTTCGCCACCTTGGGCCGGTGCCTGGGGCAGGCCCTTGAGCGAGTGGTAGAAGCGCTCCAGGGCACCCTTGGCTTCGCGCAGGTTGTCTTCCGAGTAGTTGATCGGGCTGCGGTAGTGGCTGGCGATCAGCAGGTAGCGCACCACCTCCGGGTGGTACTTCTCCAGCACCTCGCGCAGGGTGAAGAAGTTACCCAGGGACTTGGACATCTTCTCGCCGTTGATGGTGATCATCCCGCAATGCAGCCAGGCGTTGGCGTAGGTCTTGCCGGTGGCCGCCTCGCTCTGGGCGATCTCGTTCTCGTGGTGCGGGAATTCCAGGTCGTTGCCGCCGCCGTGGATGTCGAAGGTCTCGCCCAGGCAGCAGGTGGACATCACCGAGCACTCGATGTGCCAGCCCGGCCGCCCCTCGCCCCAGGGCGACGGCCAGCTCGGCTCGCCCGGCTTGGCGCCTTTCCACAGGACGAAGTCCAGCGGATCTTCCTTGGCCTCGCCCGGCTCGATGCGGGCACCGATGCGCAGGTCCTCGATCCGCCGCCGCGACAGCTTGCCGTAGCCGGCGAAACGGTTGACCCGGTAGTAGACGTCGCCATTGCCCGGGGCATAGGCGTAGCCTTTGTCGATCAGGGTCTGGATCATGGCGTGCATGCCGCCGATATGGTCGGTGGCGCGCGGCTCCTGGTCGGGCTTGCAGATATTCAGCCGCGCCTCGTCCTCGTGCATGGCGTCGATCATCCGGCCCACCAGGTCGGTGAAGGGCTCACCGTTGGCATTGGCGCGGTTGATGATCTTGTCGTCGATGTCGGTGATGTTGCGCACGTAGGTGAGGTCGTAGCCGCTATGGCGCAACCAGCGGGTGATGACGTCGAAGGCCACCATGCTGCGACCGTGGCCCAGGTGGCAGTAATCGTAGACGGTCATGCCGCAGACGTACATGCGGACCTGGCCCGGCACTAGCGGCGTGAAAGCTTCCTTGGTCTTGGTCAGGGTGTTGTAGAGGTGCAGCGCCATCATTGCCCCCAGGAGTCGCGCAGGGTCACGGTGCGGTTGAACACCGGCTTGCCGGGCGCCGAATCCTTGAGATCGACGCAGAAGTAGCCTTCGCGCTCGAATTGGAAGCGGTCTTCCGGCTGGGCCTGGGCCAGCGACGGCTCGGCGCGGCAGCCCTGGAGCACCACCAGGGACTCGGGATTGATGTTGTCGAGGAAGCTGCCGCCCTCCTCGCTCTTCTCCGGCTGCGGCGAACGGAACAGGCGATCGTAGAGGCGCACTTCGCATTCCACGCTGCCTTCAGCCGGCACCCAGTGGATCACGCCCTTGACCTTGCGGCCCTCGGGATTCTTGCCCAGGGTGTCCGGGTCGTAGCTGCAGCGCAGTTCGATGACCTTGCCGTCGGCATCCTTGATCGCCTCGTCGGCGCGGATCACGTAGCTGCCGCGCAGGCGTACCTCGCCACCCGGCTCCAGGCGCTTGTAGCCCTTGGGCGGATTCTCTTCGTAGTCACCCTGGTCGATGTACAGCTCGCGGGTGAAGGGCAGCTGCCGCACGCCCAGGTCCTGCTTGGGATGCCGCGCCAGCTCCAGGTTTTCCACCTGACCCTCGGGGTAGTTAGTGATCACCACCTTGAGCGGCTTGAGCACGCACATGGCGCGCGGGGCGTTCTGGTCCAGGTCCTCGCGGATGGCGAATTCCAGCATGGCCACGTCGACCACGCCGTTGGAGCGGGTCACACCGATCATCTCGCAGAAATTGCGGATGGCAGCCGGGGTGTAGCCGCGACGGCGATAGCCCGACAGCGTCGACATGCGCGGGTCGTCCCAGCCGTTCACGTGGTTTTCATCCACCAGCTGCTTGAGCTTGCGCTTGCTGGTGACGGTGTAGTTCAGGTTGAGGCGGGCGAATTCGTACTGGCGCGGCTGGGCCGGCACCGGCAGCTGGGCCAGGAACCACTCGTACAGCGGCCGATGATCCTCGAACTCCAGGGTGCAGATGGAGTGGGTCACGCCTTCGATGGCATCGGATTGGCCATGGGTGAAGTCGTAGCTCGGGTAGATGCACCAGGCGTCACCGGTCTGGTGGTGATGGGCGTGACGGATGCGATAGAGGATGGGATCGCGCAGGTTCATGTTGGGCGAGGCCATGTCGATCTTGGCCCGCAGCACCTTCTCGCCATCCTTGAATTCGCCGGCCTTCATGCGGGCGAGGAGGTCGAGGTTCTCGGCCACGGAGCGGTCGCGGAAGGGGCTGTTGCGACCCGGCTCGGTGAGGCTGCCACGGTATTCGCGGGCCTGCTCGGGGGTCAGGTCGCAGACGTAGGCCAGACCCTGCTCGATCAGGTGGACGGCCCAGGCATAGAGCTGGTCGAAGTAGCCGGAGGCGTAGCGCACCTCGCCGGCCCAGTCGAAGCCCAGCCAGTGCACGTCGCTCTTGATGGCGTCGATGTACTCCTGGTCTTCCTTGGCCGGATTGGTGTCGTCGAAGCGCAGATGGCAGTCGCCGCCGAATTCCTTGGCCAGGCCAAAGTTGACGCAGATCGACTTGGCGTGGCCGATGTGCAGGTAGCCGTTGGGCTCCGGGGGGAAACGAGTGACGATCTTGGCCTGCTTGCCGGCGTCCAGGTCGGCCTGGACGATCTGCCGCAGGAAATGCGCGGGGGCGGCTTTGGCGGCGGTGGACGAGTCGGAAGTCGGCTTGCTCATGGGATCCTTAACTGGGCAGACGCACGGCCAGGGTAGGCCGGGCAAAGGTAAACCCGTATCATAGCCCAACCCGTCAAGTCCCGGCGAAACCCTTGTGGCTTCACCGGGTCTGGATGCTGTCCCCCTTAGCTACGGATTCGCTGCCATGATCAAGCTGCACACCAACCACGGCGTCATCACCCTGGAACTCTTCGAGGACAAGGCGCCGGAAACCGCGGCCAACTTCAAGGAATACGTCAAGAGCGGTCACTACGACGGCACCATCTTCCACCGTGTGATCAGCAACTTCATGGTCCAGGGCGGTGGTTTCGAGCCGGGCATGAAGCAGAAGCCGACCCGCGCGCCGATCAAGAACGAAGCCAACAATGGCGTCTCCAACGCGATCGGTACCGTCGCCATGGCCCGCACCATGGACCCGCACTCCGCCTCGGCGCAATTCTTCATCAACGTGTCCGACAACACCTTCCTCAACCACACCGCGCCCACCAGCCAGGGCTGGGGCTATGCGGTGTTCGGCAAGGTCGTCGAAGGCATGGACGTGGTCAACGCCATCAAGGGCGTCGCCACCACCAGCAAGGCCGGTCACCAGGACGTGCCGAGCGAAGACGTGATCATCGAGAAGGCCGAGATCGTCGAGTGATCCTACTGGTCTCCGACCTGCATCTCGAACCGCAACGCCCGGACATCGTCCGGGCGTTTTTGCATCTTCTCGAGACGCGGGCCCGCGGTGCCGAGGCGCTCTATATTCTCGGCGACCTGTTCGAAGCCTGGATCGGCGACGATGCCATGGGCGCCTTCGAGATCGAGATTGCCAGCGCCCTGCGCCGCCTGGCCGACAGCGGCACGGCGATCTACCTGATGCACGGCAATCGCGACTTCCTCATCGGCAAGGGCTTCTGCCGCCAGGCGGGCTGCCGACTGCTGGCGGAGCGGCATATCGCCGACTTCCAGGGGCGCCGCGTGCTGCTCATGCACGGCGACACCCTCTGCACCCGTGACGAGGGCTACCAGAAGCTGCGCCGCATCCTGCGCAACCCCCTCACCCTCTTCATCCTGCGCCACCTGCCACTGGCCACCCGCCAGAAGCTGGCACGCAAGCTGCGCAGCGAAAGCCGCCAGCAGACCCGGGCCAAGGCCTTGGAGATCACCGACGTGACCGAGGCGGAGGTGGAACGGGAGATGCGCGCCGCCCGGGTGACGACCCTGATCCATGGCCATACCCACCGACCCGCCCGCCATGAGCTGCGGCTGGATGGCCAGCCGGCCGAGCGTATCGTACTCGGTGACTGGGACCGCCGTGGCTGGGTACTGGAAGCCAGCGCCGCCGGCCTGAGCCAGGTGGACTTCGCCCTCGACGAACGGTAAGCGGACGTCCAGCCGAAGTCCGCCCCGCGAACCCAAGGCCTTGGCGAGCAAGGATTTTCCACGGGCGACGGAAAGGCGACCGGACGCCCCTGCGACCGATCGTCACATGCCTGCTACAGAAATCCACCCAGGCGACCGATGACGAGGGTGTAAGGAGATGTAACCCTCTCGCGGAGACCACCCATGCAACTCGACACCCTCTTTGCCCAACTGCACAACCTGCCCAACGTTCCCGAAGTGGCGCAGGCGCTGATCCAGCAATTCGACGACCCTAACACCAGCATCGAAACCCTGTCGCGCACCGTGGCCCGGGATCCGGTCATCGCCGCCAAGGTCCTGCGTCTGGCCAACTCGGCGCGCTTTCGCGGTGCCCGCGAATCCACCAGCATCGAAGACGCCGCCCTGCGCCTGGGCTTCAACACCCTGCGCACCCTGGTCCTGGCCTCGGCCTTCGCCAGCGGCTTCAAGGCCGCGCCCGGCTTCGACCTGCAGGCCTTCTGGTACAACAGTTTCCTGGTCGCCAGCCTGTGCAAGCCGCTGGCCAAGCAGGCCGGCCTGGACCAGGAAACCGCCTTCACCTGCGGCATGCTCCACGACATCGGCGAATTGCTGATCCAGAGCGGCGCCCCCGAACTGGCACCGAGCCTGGCCGGGCGTGCCACCGCTAGCAGCCATCGCGCCGCCGACGAAACCCTGCAACTGGGCTTCGGCTATCCGGAAGTGGGCGCCGAACTGGCCCGCCGCTGGCAACTGCCCCAGGTGCTGCGCGACGCCATCGCCTTCCAGGCCCGCCCGCTACAGGCGCCCGAGGACGGTCGCTATGCCTTGATCGTGGCCCAGGCGGTCGCCGTGGCCGAAGTACTGCTGGAAAACGCCGGAGACAGCAAGGTGCTGGACCTGAGCGGGCCGCTGTTCGCCAGCATCGATCTCGAGCAGCTGACGTCGGTACTGCCCAATGCCCGGGACACGGCGGCGACGTTCAGCCAGGCCGCCTGAGCGCCGCCAAACGGCGGGCAAGAAAAAACCCCTGGAGCTAGGCTCTCAGGGGTTCTCTCAGATCTGGCGGTGAGGGAGGGATTCGAACCCTCGATAAGATTTCTCCTATACACACTTTCCAGGCGTGCTCCTTCAACCGCTCGGACACCTCACCAGATTTTGCTCGGCATCTGCGTCTGCATCACCGAGGCGCGCAACTATAGGCAAAGGCGTTTTCGATGGCAAGCTTTTTCTTCAATCGATTCATACATTTGCACGAGGACCTTGGCCAAGGCGCCGCCAGCCGGTGTTCACGGGATGACCGGTCGGTCGCCGGACTCCTCGCACTAACCGGCGGGACGTCCGACCAACGGTAGCGTCGCAAGCGAAATCCTAATGGACTGAAAGCAAAGGAAAAATCAGTCGGAGCGACACTTCTGATAACCACTTGGTCAGTCAGCGCCACAAAACTGAAATTTATGTTCTATAGCTACTGGATAGTGCTCAAGCCTGCGGGTATCACTAGCTACAGGCCACGGTCGCGCGCGTGCATCCCGCCCAAGACGTAAAGGCTTCAAACAGCTAACAATAAAGGCCCCGAGTCATGTTCAAGAATCCCGTCCCCAAGTGGCGCCAGGCGAGCTTCGTGCTCATTGTCACCACCGTAGTACTGGTCATCCCCAACCTGTCCCGCTTCTTCGGCTGAGCCTAGTGCCAGTAATCGGCAGGGGGTGCCGGCAAGGCCCCCAGCAGGTCACGCAGCCCCTCCCCCCAGCCCCGCCGCAGGTTCTGGAAGTATTCGTCCTGCTCATCGATGCGGTGGCTGCGCACCTGGTCAAGACGATCTCGGGGATAGACCACCAGATCCAGGGGCAAGCCGACGGACAGGTTGCTGCGGATCGTCGAATCGAAGGACAGCAACGCGCAGCGCAGGGCCTCCTCGAGCGGCGTATCGAAGGTCAGGGCGCGGTCGAGGATGGGCTTGCCGTACTTGCTCTCGCCGATCTGGAAGAACGGCGTGTCCTCGGTGGCGCTGATGAAGTTGCCATGCGGATAGAGGTTGAACAGCTCCGGCTCGGCGCCCTTGATCTGGCCGCCCAGGAGAAAGGAACAGCTCAGGTCGAGGCCGTGGCCATTGGGGGCATCCTCGGCATCGCGCTGCATGACTTCCCGCAGGGTCTGGCCGAGCAGCCGGGCGGCATCGTTGAGGGTCGGTACCCCGTGCAGGTTCTCCCCTTCGCTGTCCAGCCGCTGCCGTAGCAGGCTGATGACCGCCTGGGAGGTCGCCAGGTTGCCCGCCGACTGGATGGCGATCAGGCGTTCACCCGGCACCCTGAACAGGTGCAGCTTGCGGAAGATGGCGATGTTGTCGACCCCGGCGTTGGTGCGGGAGTCGGCGACGAACACCAGGCCGTCGTGCAGCTTCATGGCGACACAGTAGGTCATGCGAACCTCGGGTGATGAATCGGACGTGGCCGCGACGACTGACCGCGGCCGGCAGGGACGCAAAAAGAAAAGACGGCCACTGGCCGCCTCTCCCTCCGCTTCCGGCTTCACTCATTGTTGCTGTTGCTGGACCTGCTGCAAAGGCTCGACCAGCACCTTGGCCTCCATCTGCTCCACTCCGCCTCCGCGACGCATGCCGCGTACCGGGCAGGCATCGAGGTAGTCGAGGCCGATCGCCAGGCGTAGGTGGCGTTCTGGCCGGGCCAGGCGGTTGGTCACGTCGTAGCTGTACCAGGCGCCGTCGTGCCAGGCTTCGGCCCAGGCATGGCTGGACAGGTGCGCGCTGTCGTCGGTACACAGATAGCCGGACACGTAGCGGGCCGGAATGCCCAGGCTGCGGGCGCAGGCCAGGAAGGCATGGGCATGGTCCTGGCAGACCCCGGCACCCTTGGCGAAGGCCTGGGCGGCGTTGCCGTCGACCTCGGTGGATCCGGGGATATAGGCCATCCGCTCGTGCAGGCGCTCCATGAGCTGGATCAGCGTGGCCCGGTCCCGCCGACCGTCGCAGACATCGCGGGCGAAGTCCGCCAGGGCCGCGTCGGCCTCGGTCAGCCGGGTCTGGCGCAGGAAGGGAAAGGCCGAGGCCTGGCAGGGCTCGGCCTCGAAGTCCTCGTCGATCTCCACCTGGCCGCTGGCGGTGATGGTGATGGCGTCATGCGGGGTGTCCAGGGTCAGGACATGCAGGATGTTGCCGAAGGGATCGCGCTGGGCACGCGCCGGTCGCGGCAGCGAAAGGTCCCAGTCCAGGATCGTCTGGCGCGCGTCGCCCTGGGGAGTGAGCCGCAGGTACTGGATGCTGGCCCGGACCTGGTCGGCGTAGCGATACAGGGTTTCATGATGGATGGCGAGTCTCATACGGTCTCCAGGTACGCGGTATTGATGGCACTGCCGAGCTGGCGGATATGGACGATGAAATCGCCGATCCAGGGATGCAGGCCTTCGCCCAGCACCTCATCGATGCTGGTATAGCGCAGCCGGGCTTCGAGGCCGGCCGCCAGGCGCTTGGCCTCGCGACCGTTCTCGCCCGGCAGGCCGGCCAGCACCCGGTGCAATTCGATCACACAGGACAGTAGCGAGCGCGGCAGGTCTTCCTTGAGCAACAGCAATTCGGCGCCGTTGCGCACGTTCAAGGCATCGCGATAGAGCTCGGTGTAGGCTTCGAAGGCACTCAGAGCGCGCAGCAGGGCACTCCACTGGTAGAAGCCGCGCGCGGAGGAATCGCTGATGGCCTCGGCCTCCTCCTCGCCCAGCACCTGGTAGCGGGCATCCAGCATGCGCAGGGTGTTGTCGGCGCGCTCGACGAAGGTGCCCAGGCGGATGAAGCGGTAGGCGTCGTTCCTCATGATGGTGCCGACGGTGGCCCCGCGGAACAGGTGGGACCTTTCCTTGACCCATTCGCAGAAGCGGCTGATGCCGAAGCGAATCAGCCCGGTCACGGCGATCTCGCGCATCTCCAGCCAGGTGGAGTTGACGTTTTCCCACATGTCGGCGGTGATGCGCCCCCGCACGGCGTGGGCGTTGGAGCGGGCGGCCTGCAGGCAGCAATAGATGCTGCCGGGGTTGCGCTCGTCCAGGGCGAAGAAATGCAGCAGGCGCTCGGGATGCAGGGCGCCGTGCTGCTCACGGTAATCGTCCAGGGTGCCGGTGATGAGCAGGGGCATGGCCAGCTCATCCAGCCCACCGCCCTGCCCGCTTTGCGGCATCATCGACAGGGAATAGCTGACGTCCAGCATCCGCGCGAGGTTTTCGGCGCGCTCCAGGTTGCGGGACATCCAGTACAGATCGGCAGCGGTACGACTCAACATGGTGGGGTCGCCTTTCAAAAGTCCTTGCGGGGCCGCCGGGGCGGCCGCTGTGTCGTGGCGGTCTAGTCCTGGACCACCCAGGTGTCCTTGGTGCCGCCGCCCTGGGACGAGTTCACCACCAGCGAGCCTTCGCGCAGGGCGACCCGGGTCAGGCCGCCGGGCACCAGGCGCGTCTTGCGGCCGGACAGCACGAAGGGTCGCAGGTCGATGTGCCGGGGCGCGATGCCATTCTCGACGAAGGTCGGGCAGGTGGACAGCGACAGCGTCGGCTGGGCGATGTAGGCGCTGGGATTGGCCTTGAGCCGCGCGCGGAAGGCTTCGATCTCGGCGCTGCTGGCAGTGGGGCCGACCAGCATGCCGTAGCCACCGGAGCCATGAACCTCCTTGACCACCAGCTCGGGCAGGTTGGCCAGCACGTGGGAGAGTTCGTCCGGCTTGCGGCATTGCCAGGTGGGCACGTTGTAGAGGATCGGCTCCTCGCTGAGATAGAAGCGGATCATTTCCGGTACATAGGGGTAGATGGACTTGTCGTCGGCGACCCCGGTGCCGATGGCGTTGGCCAGGATGACGTTGCCGGCGCGATAGGCCGCCAGCAGGCCAGGCACGCCCAGCAGCGAATCCGGATTGAAGGCCAGCGGGTCGAGGAAGGCGTCGTCGAGCCGGCGGTAGATGACGTCGACCTTCTGGAAGCCCGAGGTGGTACGCATGAACACCTGCTCGTCGCGGACCAGCAGGTCGGCCCCCTCAACCAATTCCACGCCCATCTCCCGGGCGAGGAAGGCATGCTCGAAGTAGGCACTGTTGAAGCGGCCGGGGGTGAGCACGGCGACGGTGGGATTGTTGACCGGCGTGGAGCTGCGCAGGGTATCGAGCAGCAGGTTCGGGTAGTGGTCGATGGGGGCGATGCGCTCGAGGGTGAACAGCTCGGGGAACAGCCGCATCATCATCTTGCGGTTCTCGAGCATGTAGGACACCCCGCTCGGGGTGCGCAGGTTGTCCTCGAGCACGTAGTAGGCACCGTCGCCGTCCCGCACCAGGTCGACCCCGGCGATGTGGGCATAGATGCCGTTGGGCAGGTCCAGCCCCTGCATCGCCAGCTGGTACTGGTCGTTGGCCAGCACCTGCTCGGCCGGAATGACCCCGGCCTTGATGATGCGCTGGTCGTGGTAGAGGTCGTCGAGAAAGAGGTTCAGCGCCTGGACGCGCTGGATGCAGCCACGCTCGATGATCTGCCATTCGCTGGCGGGAATCGCCCGCGGCAAGGCGTCGAAGGGAATCAGGCGCTCCGTGCCCTGCTCGTCCCCGTAGAGGGTGAAGGTGATGCCGGCGCGGTGGAACAACAGGTCGGCTTCGCGCCGCCGCTGGGCCAGGAGTTCAGGGGGTGTTTCACTCAGCCATTGGGCATAGCGACCATAATGCGGTCGGCATTGCGCCTGGACGTCATACATCTCGTTATACAGTTGGCGGCTCATGCCGATCTCCTTGTCACCCACGGTGCACCATCGCAAGCCTCGTGCCAGCGCCAGAGTCTTGAGAATCAAGCTCTTGCGCGAAGGCGAGGCACAGGATGCACCAAAGCCAGGCACCTCGACGTGCGCGTGCACCGCAACGTCTCCGTCATGAGGCTAAGACGGTGCGCTGCGCCGAAAGTGCGATGGTTGAGGGGGAGAGCCGTTAGCGAAGGTGAAAGCCGGTATTCCACTGGAATACCGGCCTGGGGATCATGCCGTCAGGCGGAACTGCGATTGACTTCCTGGGTGACGCCCCAGCCGTCCAGCTGGCCGCCGAGCGGGACCACCACGGCCTCGAGATCGCTCTCGAAGTCGTCGATGGTGGCGTGGGTGGCGAACATCACCTTGCTGACCTGCAGGTGCCAACCGCCCTCCTCGTGGGGGATCACCTGGGTATTCAGGGATTCGCCGTGAAACTGGTCCGCGGCGATGCGGGCCTTGCCTTCATCGGCGAAGATGGCGAAGAAATCGATCGGATGGAAGCGGGCGAAATCGAAGCCGCCCTCTTTCATCCGCTGCAGCAGGTTCAAGCTCACATCATCGGCAAACGACAAGGACATAGGACTTCCCTCCTCTGGTTCGGATGACTCGCTCGCTGGGCTGTCGCTACCGACGCCCAGCGAGTCGCGGCTGAAGACTCGAACGGTGCCGCGACCGCCAGGGCTTACGCCTTGCCGATGGCCTCCAGCACGTATCGAGGTAGAGCAAAGGCAGCGGCATGCAGCTCCGGGGTGTAGTAACGGGTCTGGATGCCTGTTTCACTGTAGCGCTTCGCCAGGGTTTCGGCACTCAGCCGACGCAAGGTAGTGTCCTTGCTGCCCCAGGCGAGGGTCATGACGCCCCCTATGTAGGTAGGCACCGCCGACAGGTAAAAGTGCCAGTCGGCGAACAGGCCCGCCATGCGGCTTGCGGTGGTCTTGAGCTCTTCCAGTTGCAGGAAGGGGGTACCGTTCTGCGCCACCATCAGGCCGCCGTCGTTCAGGCAGCGGTGGCAGGCCTGGTAGAAGTTCTCCGAGAAGAGCACCTCGGCGGGCCCGATGGGATCGGTGGAATCGGAGATGATGACGTCGTAGCGCTCGCTCGTGTTGGCGACGAAGTTCATACCGTCGTCGATCACCAGGTTCAGGCGCGGGTCGTCGAAGGCGCCAGCGGAGTGGCCGGGGAAGAATTGCTTGCACATCTCCACCACCGAGCCGTCGATCTCGACCATGGTGATGTGTTCGACCCCCTGGTGCTTGGCCACCTCGCGGAGGATGCCGCCGTCGCCGCCGCCGATGATCAGCACCCGCTTGGGCGCCGGATGGGCCAGCAGGGGTACGTGGGTGAGCATCTCATGATAGATGAATTCATCGGCCTCGGTGGTCTGGATGACGCCATCCAGGGCCATGACCTTGCCTAGCACGGGATTTTCGAAGATCACCAGATGCTGATGCGCGGTGCGCACCTCATGGAGCATGCGCGCGACGGCGAAGCTCTGGCCGTAGCCAGTGTAGAGGGTTTCCAGGTAGTCGCTCATGTCGATCTCCGCAGGTGGCAGGCCGAGACAAGCAATGCCCGGCCAAAAGCCGGGCATTGTAAGAGCTGGATGTGACAGGCTCCAGTGTTGTGCTGGCTAACCCTTGTGGGTGGGCGCGGTGGCCGAGCGATTGCCGCGCGGGCCGGCGGCCGCCCAGGCGATCAGGCCGATCACCGGCAGCACGATGATGAGCACGGTCCAGCCGATCTTGGCGTTGCTGGTGCTGTCACTGCGGATGACGTTGACGATGGCCCAGATGTCGAGCAGGAAGACGATGAAGCCCAGTACACCGCCAATGGTGGAATTGATCATGTCGCGACTCCCGTTGCGAGGACACAGGTCTCGTCAATTGGGACTGGCAAGAGCGGCGTCGAGTTCGGCCGGCTCGCTTGGCAGCGGCGCCGGCCGAGGGCTCACGCGAAGGCGGCCAGATCGATTTCGGCGAAGGACGCGACGCAGGGATGATCGCCCAGCTGGCCGCCGGCGCGGACCAGGCCACAGGTCGGCAGACCCGCCTGACGTGCGGCATCCAGCTCTTCCACCACGTCGGAAAGGAACAGCAGCTCCGCCGGTACGTGGGTGGTGGCCAAGGCGATGCGCGCATAGGACTCCGCCTCGCGCTTGCCGCCGGTCAGGGTATCGAAATACCCGGAAAACAACGCGGTGAGATCGCCGTGCTCGGAGCAGCCGAAGATCAGCTTCTGCGCCTGTATCGAACCGGAGGAATAGACGTACAGCGGCAGCCCGGCCGCATGCCATTGGCGCAGCGCCTGGACCGCATCGGGATAGACGTGCCCCTTGAGGGTGCCCGCACGATAGCCCTCTTCCCACACCTGCCCCTGCAGGGCCTTAAGCGGGGTGGCCTTGCGGTCGGCGGCGATCCACTCCAGCAGGATGGCGATCACCCGCTCTACCTCGGCGTCCAATTCGCCCGCCTCGGCGCGCACCGCGTCGAGCTGCTCGGCCACCGCCGGCTCCCCGGCATGGGCGCGGACATAGGCCGGCAGGTGCTCGCGGGCGTAGGGAAAGAGCACGTCGAAGACGAAACTCACGGCGCTGGTGGTGCCCTCGATATCGGTGAGGATGCCCTTGATCGTCACGCCTCGACCTCCAGCCGCGGGAACCGCTGGGCGATGTCGACACCGGTGAAGTGGGCCACCCAGCCTTCGGGATTGTCGAACAGGCGGATGGCGACGAAGGACGGCGACTCGCTCATGTCGAACCAGTGCGGCGTACCGGCCGGCACCGAGATGAGATCGTTCTTCTCGCACAGCACCGCATAGACGTGGTCGGCGATGTGCAGGGTGAAGAGGCCCTGGCCGGCGACGAAGAAGCGCACCTCGTCCTCGTTGTGGCGATGCTCTTCAAGGAACTTGGCGCGCAGCGCCTCCTTCTGCGGATGCTCCGGACTCATGCTGATGACGTCCACGGTCTGGTAGCCACGCTCTTCGATCAGGCGATTGATCTCGGGCCGGTAGGCGGCGATCACCTCCTCCTGGCTGGCACCGGGCGCCACCGGGGCGGTGGCCTGCCAGCGCTCGAAACGCACCCCGACCTCGGCCAGGGTGGCGGCGATGTGTTCGCCGTCGCTGATCACCTTCAGCGGCTGGCGGGGTTCGGCATCGTGGTAGACGGTCAGGCGGCTCATGGGCGCAGGCTCCGGGTCTTGAGTTCGCATTCGAAGAGGAATTCGAAGGCTTCCACGTGACGCAGGGCGTCAGCCATGCGTGGCCCCCAAGTATAGAGGCCGTGGCCGCGGATCAGGTACCCCACGCAGTCGGGATGGACGTCGAGCCAGGCCTGTACCTGTTCGGCCAGACGCGGGATGTCCTGGTCGTTGGCGAACACCGGGATCTCCACCCGGACCTCGTGGGTGGTGACGCCGTGCAGGGCCTTCTGCAACTCGTAGCCTTCCAGCAGCAGGCGATCGCCTTGCAGCTCGCGGGACAGCACCGTGGAATTCACCGAATGGGTGTGCAGCACCGCGCCGATCTCCGGCTGCCAGCGATAGAGCTGGGTGTGCAGCGCCGTCTCGGCGGAGGGCTTCTTCGGCTCCAGCGGGGTGCCGTCGAGATCGGTGGCGAGGATATCGTCCAGTTCGAGCTGGCCCTTGTGCTTGCCGGAGACGGTCAGCAGCAGGCGGCTGTCGGACAGGCGCACCGAATAGTTGCTGCTGGTGGCCGGCGACCAGCCACGGCCGTAGAGGAAGCGACCGGCGTCGATTATTTCCCGGGCCAGTTGCTCACGCTGCTGGATCATGGAGGGTTCTCCTTAGGGACAAGAGGATGAGGAAGGCGCCGGCCAGCGCCGCCAGGCTGGCACCGACGAAGGCGGCGAAGGCGCCGGATACCTGCCAGGCATAGCCAGCATACAGGGCACCGAGCGCCCCGCCAGCCCCGGATAGCGCGGCATAGAGGGCCTGCGCCTGGCCTTGGCGACGGCGGTCGAACTGCGCCTGGATGAGCTGGATGGCCGAGGCGTGGAAACAGCCGAAGGTGGCGGCATGCAGCAGCTGGGCGAACAGCAGCACCGGCAGTTGATCGGCCAGGGCGCCCAGCAGCAGCCAGCGTCCGGCGGCGATCAGGAAGGCGGCCACCAGCAACCGGGACAGGGCGATGCGCGCCAGCAGCTGCGGCATCGCCAGGAAGATCAGCACCTCGGCGATCACGCCCAGCGACCACAGCTGGCCGATGATGCCGCGGCTGTAGCCCAGCTCTTCCAGGTGCAGGGTGAAGACCGTGTAGTAGGGCCCATGGGACAGCTGCATCAGCGCCGCGGCAGCGAAGAAAGCCAGTACCCGCGGCTGGCGCAGGGTGGTCAGGAAGGGCTCCGCCGGCGCCTCGGGGCGTTGCCCGGGGTCCACCTTCACCCCGGGGACCGCCAGCGAGGAGAGCAGGATGATGGCCATCACCAGCAGCAGGTAGGCCGGATAGAGATCCAGGCTGACGTATTCGAAGGCCCAGCCGAGGCCCGCCACCGCGGCGATGAAGCCGATGGAGCCCCAGAGGCGAATACGGGCGTAACGCTGCGGCTGGTCGCGCAGATGGGCCAGGGTGATGGCCTCGAATTGCGGCAGCACGGCGTGCCAGAAGAAGGCATGCCCAGCCATGATCAGCGCCAGCCAGGCGAAGCCCTGGCCCAGGTAGATGCCGGAAAAGCACAGCAGGGTGCAGGCGGCGCCCAGACGGACGATGCTCAGGCGGCGACCGGTGCGATCGGCCAGCCAGCCCCAGAGGTTGGGCGCCAGCACCCGCATCACCATGGGAATGGCCACCAGTTGGCCGATGGCGGTGCCGGAGAAGCCGAGGTGGTGGAAGTACAGCCCCAGGTAGGGCGCCGTGGCGCCCAGCAGCGCGAAGTAGGCGAAATAGAAGCCCGACAGGCGCCAATAGGGAACCGGCAGCGTCCGCTCGGCGCTGGGCACCCGTGCCGGCTCCTGCGGGCTAGCGCCGGACAAGGCGACCAGGCCCGCGAGACGGATCGGACTCACGCTCGGCTGCACGGGGCGCAGACGAGCGGTTCGACGGCCCTTTCAACGCAGTTCGGTCGCTACGCCGCTGGTCATGCCCAGGGGCTCAGAGCTGCGGCAGGACGGGCGTGGCAACCCGCACCTCGGCGTTCTGCGCGCGCTGGCGCAGCAGGTGATCCATCAGCACCAGCGCCATCATGGCCTCGGCGATGGGCGTGGCACGGATGCCCACGCAGGGATCGTGACGGCCCTTGGTGATGACGTCGACCGGCTGGCCGTGCACGTCGATGGAGCGGCCCGGGGTGGTGATGCTCGAGGTGGGCTTGAGCGCCAGGTGGGCGACGATGGGCTGGCCGGAGGAGATGCCGCCCAGCACGCCACCGGCGTTGTTGGTCAGGAAACCTGCTGGGGTCAGCTCGTCGCGGTGCTCGGTGCCACGCTGGGCGACGCTGGCGAAACCGGCGCCGATCTCGACGCCCTTCACCGCGTTGATGCTCATCAGCGCATAGGCCAGCTCGGCGTCGAGACGGTCGAAGATCGGCTCGCCCAGGCCCGGCGGCACCCCTTCGGCGACCACGCTGATCCGCGCGCCCACCGAATCCTGATCACGACGCAGCTGGTCCATGTAGGCCTCTAGCTCCGGGACCTTGCTCGGATCGGGGCTGAAGAAGGCGTTCTCTTCGACGCTGTCCCAGGTCTTGAAGGGGATCTCGATGGGCCCCAGCTGGCTCATGTAGCCGCGCACCCGGATGCCCTGGGTGGCCAGGTACTTCTTGGCGATGGCGCCGGCCGCCACGCGCATGGCGGTCTCTCGCGCCGAACTGCGGCCACCACCGCGGTAGTCGCGCAGGCCGTACTTGTGGTGATAGGCGTAGTCGGCATGGGCCGGGCGGAACAGGTCCTTGATCGCCGAGTAGTCCTTGGACTTCTGGTCGGTGTTGCGGATCAGCAGGCCGATGGGCGTGCCGGTGGTGACCCCTTCGAAGACCCCGGAGAGGATCTCCACCTCGTCCGCTTCCTGGCGCTGGGTGGTGTGGCGGCTGGTACCGGGCTTGCGGCGATCCAGGTCGCGCTGCAGGTCGGCGGTGTCCAGCGGCAGTCCGGGAGGGCACCCGTCGACGATGGCGACCAGCGCCGGACCATGGCTTTCGCCAGCGGTGGTGACGGTGAACAGCGTGCCGAGGGTATTGCCGGACATGCGAGGGCTCCGCGCTACGGGTGAAAGGTGTAGATTCAACTGGAAGTGGGCGATTTTACACGCGCCGTGGTCTTTTACACGGATTGTGTGCGGGATAGGCCCCACACCCCAGGTCTTCGGTGTCCGTTTCCCCATGCGTCTGTTGCTTTCCCTGCTGCTGTGCCTAGTCCTCCCCTCCCTCGCCCAGGCGGCCGCTCCCGTGTTCTATCGTCCGATCCAGCTCGACACCGGCAGCGGCGTGCTCAAGGGCAGCCTGATCCTGCCCCGTAGCGACCATCCGCAGCCGGTGGTGCTCTTCGTTTCCGGCTCCGGGCCCACCGATCGCGATGGCAACGGTCCGGGTGCGCGCAACGCCGCCCTCCAGCGCCTGGCCGAGGCCCTGGCCCGGCAGCGGATCGCCAGCGTGCGCTTCGACAAGCGTGGCGTGGCCGACAGCCGCAGTGCCGAACCGGACGAGAGCCACCTCAGCGTGGAGCGCTACGTCGACGACCTGGTCGGCTGGATCCGGCTGCTGGAGGCGGATCCGCGCTTTTCCCGGGTGATCCTGCTCGGCCACAGCGAAGGCGCCCTGATCGCCAGCCTGGCCGCCGACCGGGTGCCGGTCGGCGGCGTGGTGACCCTGGCCGGCAGCGGCCGGCCGATCGACGTGGTGTTGCGCGAACAACTGGCGGGCAAGCTGTCGCCCGCCGCCCTGGCCAGCGCCCAGTGGATCATCGACCAGTTGCTGCGGGGTACGCCGGTGCCCGAGGTACCCCGCGAGCTGCTGGTGCTGCTGCGCCCCAGCGTCCAGCCCTATCTGATCTCGCTGTTCCGCCAGGACCCGGCCAGGGCCTTCGCCGGCATCCGGGCACCGGCGCTGATCATCCAGGGCACCCACGACGTCCAGGTGGACGTCGCCGACGCCCGGGCGCTGCACCGCGCCAAGCCGGAGGCCGAGCTGGCCATCATCCCCGGCATGAACCACGTGCTGCGCATCGCTCCGGCGAGCTTGCCGGCGCAGCTGCCCACCTACGACGATCCCAAGCTGCCGCTGGCCCGCGAGGTGGTGCAGCGTGTCGCCGCCTTCGTCGAGCACTCAGGTTCCCCAGGCGCCGGCCGATAAGCCAGCAAAGGCGCCCAGGAGGCGCCGCGCCTGGAGCCTGTCCGTGGAAGCCCCCGATCAAGAATCTCCGGCCGTCGAGGCCGCCCCCAACGAGCCCCATCCCTGGGCTAGCCTGGCGCCCGAGCGCTTCCAGCTGTTGCGGCTGATGCCCCAGCCGGCGGATCGCCGGGTCGGGGCACGGCCCTTGCGCTTCGTGCAACTCGGCCTGGTCGAGCGACACGCCGACGAGGAGAGCCTGTTGCGGCTGACGGTGCAGATTCCCGGGCAGCTGTTGCACCGCGAGGTCAATGTGCTGGAGGTCTGGGCCGACCATCGCCGTGGCGAGATCCGCCTGGGCCCCGAGCGCGGCCTGCAGATCGAGCCGGAAGAACGTGGCCTCGGCCGTTTCCTGCTGGCCCGCGCCGCCGCCTGGGCGCGGCTGCGCTGGAGCCACTACCAGGTTCAGGACCTGCCCCTGGCGCGGCGTGACGCCCTCGACGAGGACAGTCGTAGCCGTCGCGAACACCTGCTCAATGCCCAGGGCTTCACCGTGGAGACGACCGCGGACGACGAGCGACAGCAGGTCTGCCGGGCCGCGCGGGTCAGCCAGTTGCGCGAGGACTGGAACGCCGACAAGGTGCAGCTGCTGTCGCTGCTGGACGGCGCCACCCTGCTGGAACAGTGCGACCGGGTGATCGACGAACGCGATGCCAGCCTGCGCCAGCTCGAAGACCGCCTCGCCCTCTATCGCCGCGACGACGTCTCCATGCGCTTCGCCATCGGCTGCCTGGCGGTGTTCTGCCTGTTCCAGGCCGCCCTGCTGATCTGGATGGCGTTGCGCTAGGCGCGGCCTGCCGTTCACGACACAGCTCGTACCCGCGATCGGCACCGCCCGACCGCCACCGCGTGCCCGAGGCTTGCTCCCCGGACGGACCCTGCTAACGTAGCGCCCCGTTCGCATCCATCCGCTCGGAGTGCCCGCTCTTCATGGTCTCGCCTCTTTCGCTTCGCCGGCGCCTGCCGCTGCGCCTCGCCACCCTCGGCCTGCTGACCGCCGCCCTCGCCGGCTGCCAGTACTTCGCCGAGGAGCAGCCGACCCGCAGCCAACCGCAACTCAAGGGCAGCCTGCCCCTGCGCGGCCTGGCGCAGACCGCCTCGGTGCGCCGCAACGCCGAAGGCCAGCCACTGATCGAGACGACCACCTTCCACGACGCCCTGTTCACCCTCGGCTACGTCCACGCCAGCGAACGCCTGGCACAGATGGTCGAGCTGCGCCTATTGGCCCAGGGCCGCCTGGCCGAGGCCTACGGCGAAAGCCGCCTGGACAGCGACAGGTTCATGCGCGCCGTGGACCTGCGCAAGGCGGCCCAGGTGGCCTACGCCAGCGCCTCGCCGCGGCTGAAGACCTTCTTCGAAGTCTATGCCCGCGGCGTCAACGCTTACCTCTACCGCGCCGGCGAGCGCATCGAGCTGGATGGCCACGACTACCGCGTCGACTACTGGAAGCCGGAAGACAGTGCCCTGCTCTTCGAACTGCTGAACTTCGCCCAGGCGGTGGATCTGCGCAAGGAGACCGCGGCACTGGTCCTGGCCACCCAGGTCAGCCCCGAGCGCCTGGCCTGGCTGCTACCCACCTATCCCGACGAACCCCTACCCGAGGAGGAGACGGCCAAGCTGCGCGGCCTCACGCTGCGCGGCCAGCTACCCGGCCTCGACGCCCTGCTGGAGGTGCAACGCCAGCTGGCGCAGCGCGCCCCCTTCGGCGGCCCCACCGGCACCGCCTGGGCGGCCACCCCCGGCCATACCCGCAGTGGTCGCAGCCTGCTCGGCGTGGACAAGGTCAGCGCCTTCCAGGGTCAGTCGCCCTTCACCCTGGTGACCATCAGGGCCCCGCGCTTCGAGGCCGTGGGCACCACCCTGCCCGGCCTGCCGCTGCTGCTCGACGGCTACAACGGCAAGCTGGCCTGGGGCGCCGCCACCCTGATGGGCGACAGCCAGGACCTCTACCTGGAGCGCCTGCAACGCCAGGGCGGCCGCCTGCAGGTGCAGAGTGGCGGCCAATGGCAGCCCGCCGGCGAGCGGGTGGAGACCTTCCTCGTGCGTGGCGAAAAACCGCGCCGCGAGACCTTCTACACCAGTCCGCGCGGCCCCCTGCTGAACCTGGCGCTGGCCCCGGAAGCCTCCGGCTATGGCCTGGCGCTGCGCAGCAGCCGCCTGGAAGCCGACAAGAGCCTGGACGCCCTCTTCGATCTCTCCCGGGCCAAGGACGTGGAGCGTGCCTTCGAGCTGGCGCGGGACATTCGCGCCAGCGACTGGAACCTGGTGTTCGCCGATGCCGAGCATGTCGGCTGGCAGGTGACCGGGCGCTACCCCAACCGTCGCAGTGGCCTGGGCCTGCTGCCGGCGCCGGGCTGGGACGAGCGCTTTGCCTGGGACGGCTATGCCGATCCCATGCTGCACCCCTACGACCAGGATCCGGCCCAGGGCTGGCTCGGCGCGGCCAACCAGCGCGTGGTACCCCGCGGCTACGGCATGCAACTGTCCAGCAGCTGGTCCGGTCCGGAGCGGCAGGAGCGCCTGGCGCAACTGGCCGGCCGTGCGGCGCGACTGGACACCCGCGATGCCATCGCCCTGCAACAGGACCAGACCACCACCCTGGCCGCCAAGCTGAAGACCCAGCTCGAGGCGCCCGGCTTCGCCGCGCCCCTGCGCCAGGCCATCGCCGCCCTGCCCGCCGCCCAGCGTGGCGCCGCGGACGAGGCCCTGGGGCGCCTGCGGACCTTCGATGGCCGGCTGGCCGCCGGCTCCGCCGACGCGGCGATCTACGAGGCCTTCCTCGCGACCCTGGCCGAGCAGACCTTCGCCGATGAACTGGGCGGCACCGGCAGCCCGGCCTGGCGGGCCTTCACCACCCTTAGCGATACCGGTTACAACCCCGTCGTCGACCACCTGCTGGCCCGCGACGACAGTCCCTACTGGAAGGATTCCGGCGCTGCTGGCCGGGAAGACAAGCCGGCCGTCTTCGCCCGCGCTTTGGCGGGCGCCATCGACGCCTGCGAGAAGCGCCTGGGCAGCGACCGCGCCCGTTGGCAGTGGGGACGCCTGCATCGGCTGGGCGACGTCGCCAGCGGTGGCGATGCCTCTACCCTGAACCTGACCGCCAGCCACTGGGGTGGCGATGACCAGGTCTGGCTGGCCCCGTCCCTGCGCCTGTTGGTGGACTTCGGCCTGGCCGAACCCCTGCAAGCCAGCCAGGCGGGTACGCCGGCGGGGGGCTGGGCCAAGGGGCAATACCAGAGCCTGCCGCTGCAGCCGCAGAATCTGGAGCGTGTCTACGGCCGCGACCGCTTGCTGCTGCTGCCGCAGAAGTGATCCGGCGGAGGGCGACCCGCGACTTGGCGCGGGTTTTGCCCCTCCCCCCTTACCCTTGCCTGGCGTCGCCCGGACTCGCCCCCTCGCTGAACGGCGGCAACCCCGCCCCACACGGCGACCGCTCCGCGCGACGGCCGCAAGCGTGCCGTGCCTGTCACCCTAATGGTGCAGGCTGTATTCAGAAACGCCCATGGATGGTGCACGCAGAGGCGCCCTGGCGTTTTCCTGCGACCGGAGAATTCATGCCTGCTTCCCTTGCCCCTGCTGCCGCGCACCTCTGGGTGACGGGTTCGGACGCCCCGGAAAAACCCGAGCTCAACCTCGGCTTCCTGCCCCTCAGCGATGCCGCCTCGCTGATCGTGGCCGCGACCCAGGGCTTCGGCGAGCCCCATGGCCTGACCCTCAATCTGCACCGCCAGCCCTCCTGGTCGGCGCTACGGGACAACCTGCTCGGCGGCCGGCTCGATGCCGCCCACTGCCTCTACGGCCTGGTCTATGGCAGCCAGCTGGGCCTCGGGGGCGCGCCGGCCACCGACATGGCGGTGCTCATGGGCCTCGCGCAGAACGGCCAGAGCATCAACCTGGCGCGCAGCCTGGCCCTGGCAGGCGTGCACGATACCGCCTCCTTCGTCGCCCGGGTCCGCCAGGCGGGTGCCCAACCGCTGACCCTGGCGCATACCTTTCCCACCGGCACCCATATCTTCTGGCTCTACTACTGGCTGGCCGCCCAGGGCATCCATCCCCTGGAGGACGTGCGTACCGTGCTGGTCCCGCCGCCGCAGATGCCCGAGCACCTGGCCGCCGGCCGGGTGGACGGCTATTGCGTGGGCGAACCCTGGGGCGCCGCCGCCGTGGCCCGCGGCCAGGGCTTCACCCTGACCACCACCCAGGCCATCTGGCCGGACCATCCGGAGAAGGTACTGACCTGCACCCGCGCCTTCGCCGAGCGCTATCCCAATACCGCCCGGGCGCTGATCCGCACCCTGCTCGACGCCAGTCGTTTCATCGAGGAAAGCCAGGAGAATCGCCTGGGCACCGCCCAGCTGATCAGCGATCCCGCCTACGTGAACGCCGATCCGGCCCTGCTCGCCGACCGCTTCCTCGGTCGCTACGAAGACGGGCTCGATCACCGCTGGGACGATGCCCATCCCCTGGCCTTCCATCGCCAGGGCGCGGTCAACCCGCCCTATCTTTCCGATGGGCTCTGGTTCCTCACCCAGTTCCGTCGCTGGGGCCTGCTGCGCGAGGACCCCGACTACCTGGCCATCGCCCACGCCGTGCAGTGCACCGAGCTGTACCAGGAGGCCGCCACCGGCCTGGGCCTGGAGGTCCCCGCCCGCTACCGCAGCAGCACCCTGCTCGACGGCCGTACCTGGGACGGCAGCGATCCGGCCGGCTACGCCTGCAGCTTCGCCCTTCACGCACTCAGCGACCGCTAGGGAGCACGACCTTGCGCATTCTGCTCATCGACGATACCCCCAAGAAGGTCGGCAGACTCAAGGCCGCCCTGATCGAGGCCGGCTTCGAGGTCATCGAGGAATCCGGCCTGACCATCGACCTGCCGGCCCGCATCGAGGCCTTGCGGCCCGATGTCATCCTGTTCGACACCCAGTCACCCGGGCGCGACGTGATGGAGCAGGTCTGCCTGGTCACCCGCGACCTGCCCCGTCCCATCGTCATGTTCACCGACGAACACGACCCGGCGGTGATGCGCCGGGCCATCCAGTCCGGAGTGAGCGCCTACATCGTCGAGGGCATCCAGACCAGCCGCCTGCAAGCCATCATCGATGTCGCCCGGGCGCGCTTCGAGACCGACCAGGCCCTGCGCGCCGAACTCCAGGCCCGCGAACAGCAGCTCCTGGAGCGCAAGAAGATCGACCAGGCCAAGGGCCTGCTGATGAAGATGCGCGGGTGCAGCGAGGACGAGGCCTACACCCTGATGCGCCGCCAGGCCATGAGCAAGCAGCAGAAGCTGATCCAGGTGGCCGACCAGATCATCGCCATGAGCGAACTGCTAGGCTGAAACACATTGTAACAATCTCGCAATCCTGGGCTTGGATACTGGCGACCTACTCAGCCAAGAGGTCTCCCATGCGTCCTGCTCCTGCCGGTATCGCCCTCGCGTTCCTGCTGCTCACGCCGCTGGCCCAGGCGACCAGCGCCGAACCCCGGGCCTTTCTCGCCCGCCTGGAACAGGCCGGCCAGCAACCGGCCTTCGCCCAGCTGGAGCAGCACCAGCGCGAGCTGCTGGTGCAGCGGCTGCGCCAGGGCGCCCAGCCGTTCGACCAGAACGGTGTCGATCACGTCCGCCAGGGCGCGCCCCTGGCCGACGACGCCTGGCTCGCCGCTGCCCGCTACGACTTCGCCAAGGAGCGGCTGCAGCAGGACGACATCCAGTTGCTCGAAGGCTTCCGCCAGCTGCCGGCCAGCCTGCTGACGGCCAGCACGGCCACCGTCGCCCGGATCAACCGGCAGGCCTCCCCGGCGCTGCAGGACCGCGCCCTGCTCGATGCCGATGGCATCGCCTTCCTCTACTTCACCGCCGATGCCCTGGGACCGCGCCTGGGCCAGGCTTTTCTCGCCGCCTACGAAGGCGGCGAACTGGGCAAGGCCGCCGCCCTGATCAAGGCCTCGGAAGTGAGCACGGCCCCGGCGAAGAAATACTTCGACTACCCGCGTCCCTTCCTGCGCCCGGAAAAGCCGGTGACCCTGGTGACGGACCGCGTGGTCCTGGGCAATGGCCAGCCCTACACCGCCGCGGCCGGCGCATTCCCCAGTGGCCATAGCACCGTCGGCTACACGGATACCCTGCTGCTGGCCGCCATGCTGCCGGAACGGGCCCGGGCGCTGCTCGCTCGCGGCGCCGGCTACGGCTATTCGCGTCAGGTGCTGGGGGTGCATTATCCGCTGGACGTCATCGGCGGCCGGATGATCGCCCAGTACAACGTCGCCCACTACCTGGCCGATCCGGCCTATCGCCGCCTGTTCGACGAGGCGCGCGAACAGTTGCGCAGCGCGCTGACCAAGGCCTGCGGTGTGGCCCTGGCCCAATGTGCCGCGGGCACCACTGCCAGCGACCCCTGGAACAGTGCCGACGCCCGCGCCTTCGTCCGCTATACCCTGAGCTACGGCCTTCCCGCCGCCCACCCGGGTGGCCGGCCGGTGAAGGTGCCCGAGCGCGCCCTGGCCCTGGCCGAACCACTGCTGCCGCAACTGTCCGAGCGGCAACGCCAGGAGCGCCTGAGTCGCGCCGACAGCGCCGCCGAACTGGGGCTGGACACCGGCACCGACGGCCAATGGCAGCGCCTCGATCTGCTCGGCGCCCTCACTCACCCCTGAGCCGAGCTGCCGCCCGGCTGGGCAGCGAAAGTCCTCGACAAACGCAGCGGCCTGCGGCTACTGTCCGCCGCAGGTCACCTCCCGTGACCCACGTCGCTCGGACGGTTCCGGGCGCTTACGTACTTCGAGGAACGCATGACTGACTCCAGTCCCGTGCGCCGCTTTGCGCGCATCGATCGCCTGCCCCCCTACGTCTTCAACATCACCGCCGAACTCAAGATGGCCGCGCGCCGTCGGGGCGAGGACATCATCGACCTGTCCATGGGCAACCCCGACGGGCCGACCCCGCCGCACATCGTCGAGAAGCTCTGCCAGGTCGCCCAGCGCGAAGACACCCACGGCTATTCCACCTCCAAGGGCATTCCCCGGCTGCGGCGCGCCATCTCCCACTGGTACCGCGACCGCTACCAGGTGGAGATCGATGCCGACAGCGAAGCCATCGTCACCATCGGCTCCAAGGAAGGCCTGGCGCACCTGATGCTGGCTACCCTGGATGCCGGCGACACCGTGCTGGTGCCCAACCCGAGCTACCCGATCCACATCTACGGCGCGGTGATCGCCGGCGCCCAGGTACGGTCGGTGCCCCTGGTGCAGGGCATGGACTTCTTCGCCGAACTGGAGCGGGCGATCCGCGAGAGCATTCCCAAGCCGAAGATGATGATCCTCGGCTTCCCCTCCAACCCCACCGCCCAATGCGTGGAGCTGGACTTCTTCGAACGCGTGGTGGAGCTGGCCAAGCGCTACAACGTGCTGGTGGTGCATGACCTGGCCTATGCCGACATCGTCTTCGACGGCTGGCAGGCGCCTTCCATCATGCAGGTGCCCGGCGCCAAGGACATCGCGGTGGAATTCTTCACCCTGTCCAAGAGCTACAACATGGCCGGTTGGCGGATCGGCTTCATGGTCGGCAATCCCGAACTGGTCGCCGCCCTGGCTCGGATCAAGAGCTATCACGACTACGGCACCTTCACCCCGCTGCAGGTGGCGGCCATCGCCGCCCTCGAAGGCGACCAGCAGTGCGTGCGCGACATCGCCCAGCAGTACCAGCAGCGCCGCGACGTCCTGGTGCGCGGCCTGCACGAGGCCGGCTGGATGGTGGAGAACCCCAAGGCCTCCATGTACGTCTGGGCCAAGATCCCCGAGCCCTATGCTCACCTGGGTTCGCTGGAATTCGCCAAGAAGCTCCTGGCCGAGGCCAAGGTCTGCGTCTCGCCCGGACTGGGCTTCGGTGACTATGGCGATGACCACGTCAGATTCGCCCTGATCGAGAACCAGGACCGCATTCGCCAGGCGGTACGCGGCATCAAGCAGATGTTCCGCGCCGACGGCCTGCTGCCACGGGTCAGCACGCGCAAGTCCGGGGTCGAACCGGCCTGAGCCTTCGCCGCGCCGTCGACCGGCGGCGCGGCGAATCCTTGTCAGTCCTGGTGTTCCAAGCTATAAGCGCCTAGTCACCCTTCAGGACATCGCCATGCTGAAAGGCCTGTTCAACCTGCTCAAATCGCCCTCCGTGGACGAGCTCAAGCTGGCCGCGAGCATCAACAACTCCTATAAGTCCATGCGTGTGGTCGGTCGCGGCACGGTACGCATCGATCCGGCGGAGGTCTTCGATTCCCCGGAATTCAAGGAAGACCTGGACCGCGCCCGGCGGCTCATCGAACTCTGATGTTCCTGCTGCTGCTCCTGCCGATCCTGGTCAGCGGTTTTCTCGTCTGCCACAAGCACCCGCTGTACTTCTATCGCCTGCACCGCTACGAGGGCCAGTACCTCTATCTGCAGAGCGCCCGCTTCGGACTGTTCTGCACCCTGCTCGCCGTGATCCTGCACCTGGGCCTCGCCCAGCTCGTCCAGGAGCGTGCCTGGTCGCTTGGGGGCAGGACCTTCTCGCTGGACTATTTCGCCGGCCTCGCCGAGCTGCTGCGCCGGACCGGCACCCTGGAAGATCCGTTGCAGGCCGCCTGGATCTTGCTGGTCACGGTGACCGCCCTCTTGATCCCCACCGCCTGGGCGGCCCTGGCGCGCGGCACCATCAAGCGCAAATACGGCCTCACCGAGGACAACTACCGCACCTTCATCCTCGCCGGCATCCTCAAGGACAGCCCGCTGGACGACCTGCTGATGACCGCCTCCATCAACAAGGAGACGTTGATGCTCACCCTGGAGGA
This sequence comes from Pseudomonas sp. No.117, assembly GCF_054558395.1. NCBI lineage: Bacteria > Pseudomonadati > Pseudomonadota > Gammaproteobacteria > Pseudomonadales > Pseudomonadaceae > Pseudomonas > Pseudomonas sp. No.117. The sequence continues at coordinate 11,575 of NZ_BAAJNP010000008.1, read as the reverse complement.
GCGCAAGGTCTACGTCGGCCGCATCACCACCCTCGGCGAGCCGAGCGAGACCCAGGGCGCGGACCAGGACGTCTGCATCAAGCCGATCATGAGCGGCTACCGTGACAAGGACAAACTCTGGGTGACCTTTACCACCCACTACGCGGACAAGGGCAAGGACATCTACCTCACCCTGAAACAGAGCCAGATCGTCTCGGCGACGCGCTTCGATTTCGATGCCTACGAGGCGTTTCGCTTAAGCGTAAGCCGCAGCTGACGTGGCCTCCAGGGTTTCCCGTAGGGAACGTATGACTTTTTAGGCAGGTCCCATTTGCAGGGCGGTTACCTCTGAGGCGCCGCCTTTTCACTCTGCCTAGGAAATCAGGAGCACCCTCATGACGCCCATGCTGAAGAAAGCTTCCAGCCTGTCCCTCGCCATCCTCTTCGCTGCCGGTGTCGGTCTGGCGCAGGCCGCCGACAAGCTGTCTCCGGCCGAATTCGTCGACGACGCCTCGGCCAAGGGCATCGCCGAGATCGAAGCAGGCAAGCTGGCGCTGGAAAAGAGCCAGTCCCAGGACATCAAGACCTTTGCCCAGCAGATGATCGATGACCACACCAAGGCCAACGAGCAACTCAAGGCTCTGGCCCAGCAGAAGAAGCTGGAAGTCTCCAGCGACGCCGAGCTGATGGACAAGGCCAAGGCCATGATCCTGCAGGTCCGGGACGACTCCTTTGACCGCTCCTACGCCAACAACCAGGTGGTGGCTCATGAGCAGACCATCGCGATCTTCCGTACCGAAGCCGAGACCAGCAAGGACGCCGAGCTGAAGGCCTTCGCCCAGAAGACCCTGCCGGCGCTGGAGCACCACCTCCAGGAAGCCAAGGCGCTGCAGAGCAAGTACGCCAAGTAGCACGCCGGACCGCACCGGGAACTCCCTGTCGCGGCCCTGGCTGCGATAGTCTGTAGGTTGGGTTGAGACGGCTTGGTCGTCGACGCCCAACATTGCCGGTCCGCAAAGGCGATGTCGGGCTTCGCTGCGCTCGACTCAACCTACGGTGTCCCCTAGGAGCGGCCGCATCGGCGAACCGCCCTGTCTGCGATTGGTACTTTTTTCCTACCGCTCCAGCAAGCGCCAATAAGGGGCGAATTCCCAGGAGGGCGCCCGATCATTGTGCAGCCCTCTCGCCTATTTGGGCGCCACCAACGCCATCGAGGCCGGTGAATCGCGGCGTCGATTAACTTGGCGCCGCTCTTGCAAAGCTTCAGGCAGCGGTGGCCAACGGCGGTCACCCCAACCGACAAAGGCGTCAGTTCACCTCCCGGCAACGGGGAGGGTGGCTGGCGCTTTTTTTATGTCCGTGACCTGCCCGAGGTGCTCCATGAGTCCCAGTTTCTGGAAAGCCGGCCATGCGCCGACCCTGTTCGCCGCCTTCCTCTACTTCGATCTGAGCTTCATGGTCTGGTACGTGCTCGGCCCCATGGCGGTGCAGATCGCCACTGATCTGCAACTGACCACCCAGCAACGCAGCATGATGGTCGCCACGCCCATCCTGGCTGGTGCGGTACTGCGCCTGGTGCTGGGTTTCGTTGCCGATCGGCTATCGCCCAAGACCGCCGGCATCATCGGGCAGGTGGTGGTGATCCTGGCCCTGCTGGTGGCCTGGCAGGTCGGTGTGCACAGCTACGAGCAATCCCTGCTGCTGGGCCTGTTCCTCGGTTTCGCGGGAGCGTCCTTCGCCGTAGCCCTGCCGCTGGCCTCGCAGTGGTATCCGCCGCAGCACCAGGGCAAGGCCCTGGGCATCGCCGGTGCCGGCAACTCCGGGACGGTGTTCGCCGCCCTCTTCGCCCCGGCCTTGGCCAAGGCTTTCGGCTGGACCAACGTGTTCGGCTTCGCGCTGATCCCGCTGATCCTGACCCTGGCGGTCTTCGTGCTCTGCGCCCGCAATGCGCCGGAGCGTCCGGCGTCGAAGAAGCTGGCGGACTACGCCCGCGCCCTGGGCGACCGTGACAGCTGGTGGTTCATGTTCTTCTACAGCGTGACCTTCGGCGGCTTCCTCGGCCTGGCCAGTACCCTGCCCGGCTATTTCCACGACCAGTACGGCCTCGACCCGGTCACCGCTGGCTACTACACCGCCGCCTGCGTCTTCGGCGGTAGCCTGATGCGCCCGCTGGGCGGTGCCCTGGCCGACCGTATCGGTGGTATCCGCGCCCTGCTCGGCATGTACACCGTGGCCTCGATCTGCATCGCCGCCGTGGGCTTCCACCTGCCCAGCGCCATGGCCGCCCTGGCGCTGTTCGTGGTCGCCATGCTCAGCCTCGGCGCCGGCAACGGCTCGGTGTTCCAGCTGGTACCCCAGCGCTTTCGCAAGGAGATCGGCGTCATGACCGGCCTGATCGGTATGGCCGGCGGCATCGGCGGCTTCGCCCTTACCGCGGGGCTCGGCGCAGTCAAGCAGGCCACCGGCGACTACCAGCTCGGTCTCTGGCTGTTCGCCGCCCTGGGCGTGCTCGCCTGGTTCGGCCTGCTCAGCGTCAAGCGCCGCTGGCGCACCACCTGGGGCTCGGCTGCCGTTACCGCAGCCCGGGTGTGAAGCGAACCCGGCGGAGGCGCTCCGCCGGGTTTCTTCGTTCAAGGGGCGGGCCGCACGTAGCTGGTGAGCACGTGATCCCGCCAGACGCCATCGATTTCCAGGTAGCGCCGGGCCAGGCCCTCGCGTTCGAAACCCAGGCTGTGCAGCAGTCTCGCGCTGCGGGCGTTCTCCGGCAGATGGTTGGCCATGATGCGATTCAGGCCCAGCTCTTGGATGACGAAATCCCGCGCCAGCCGCACCGCCTGGCGCATCAGTCCCTGGCCCTGCCAGTCCGCGTCCAGACCGTAACCCAGGTAGCAGGCCTGGAAGCCCCCGCGAAAGATCTGGCTGACATTCACCGTCCCTATCACCAGGGGCCCCGTCTTGAGCACCAGCCGCAGCTCCGTCAGCCCGGGCCCGCCGGCGCGGTAGGCGGCCGCCTGCCCCTGCCATTGCGCCAGGGTATAGAAGGCGTCGGAGCGCCGTGGCATCGATAGCGCCAGGTGCTGGCGATTGCGTCGGTAGTAGTCGGCCACGGCGGCAGGATCGGCCAGGGTCAGGTCGATCAGTTCCACCGCCTCGCTCACGGCGAAGCGTGGCGGATATTGCAGGGGTACGCTCGGGCGGGTCATCCAGTGGCATCCGGTGGAAGTTCGTAGACCCAGGTCGCGCAGCGCTCGCCCCCGGGTCCTGCGCGATCGTCGTCCAGCACCCGGATACGGCGGAAGCCGACCCGCTCGGCCAGCCGCTGGCTGGGACCGTTGGCGGCGGAGGTTGTCAGATAGAGACCGGCCTTGCCGCGTTGCTCGACGAAATGGCGCAACGCGGTGCTCATGAGGCCCTGCCCGGCATGCAGGCTGTGCATCCAGTAGCCGACCTCGTAGCGCCGGCCGCCATCCAGTGGCGTGAGCCCCAGGCAGCCGAGCAATTCGTCACCGCGCACCAGGAAATAGCGCTTCTCCCCCAGGGCCAGGGTGAAGGTGCCCCGGGCGGCGAGCAGGCTGTCGCGCGCCTGGGCCACCGTGGTGTGCTCCCGCGCCCAGCCGAGGAAACGCCGATGCTCGGCGTAGCTAACGTTCAGCGCCTCGGCGAAGGCCGCGGCCAGGCGCGGTTGCGGCCAGACCAGCGCGAAGTCGGCCAGGGCGATGCGTGGCGGAAAATTCATGGCGCGGTCCCGACGTCCAGCCGCGGCACGGCGGCCAGCAGGCGCTGGGTCATGGCGTGGCGAGGGGTACGCAGGACCTGCTCGGCACTGCCCTGCTCGACGATACGCCCGCCCTCCATCACCGCGATGCGATCGGCCAGGTACTCGACCACGCCGAAGTTGTGGGTGATGAACAGATAGGCCAGGCCCCGCTCGGCCTGCAGTTCGCGCAGCAGGTCGAGGATCTGCGCCTGCACCGAGACGTCCAGCGCCGAGGTGGGTTCGTCGCAGACCAGCACCTGAGGTTCGACGATCAGCGCCCGGGCGATGGCGATGCGCTGGCGCTGGCCGCCGGAAAATTCGTGGGGGAAGCGTTGCAGGGTGTCACCGGGCAGGCCGACCCGCTCCAGCAGGGCGGCGGCACGTTTCTGCCGCTCGGCGGTGGCCAGCTCCGGACGCAGGGCCAACAGCCCCTGCTCCAGGGTGGCGCCGATGCGCATGCGTGGGTCCAGGGAGGCGAAGGGATCCTGGAAGACGATCTGGACCTGGCCGCGCAGTCGCTGCAGGGTACGGCGATCGGCGCCGAGCAGGTCTTCACCGCCGAGGCGGGCACTACCCTGGATGCGCGGACCGTCCAGCAGGCGCAGCAGCGCCTTGCCGGTGGTGGTCTTGCCGCAACCGGATTCGCCCAGCAGCGCCAGGGTCTCGCCGGCGTGCAGGTCGAAGTCCACCCCGTCCACCGCCTTGACCCAGTCGCGGGTCCGGCCCCAGGCGCCGCGGCGGATCGGATAATGCACGGCCAGGTCGCGCACCTCCAGCAGCCGCTCGCCCGGCATGCGGGCGGGCAACGCGCGGGGCTGGCCCGCGAGGGTCTGGCCCCGCTTGGCGAAGGTGGGGATGGCGGCGAACAGCTCCTGGGCATAGGGATGCCGGGCGGCACGGAAGAACTCCGCCGCCGGGGCGCTTTCGACGATCTCGCCATGGCGCATCAGGGCCACGTGATGGGCCACCTGGCGCACCACCGCCAGGTCATGGGTAATCAACAGGATGGCCATGCCCAGTTCGCGCTGGATGTCGGCCAGCAGGCTCAGGATCTGCGCCTGGACGGTGACGTCCAGCGCCGTGGTGGGCTCGTCGGCGATCAGCAGGTCGGGCTCGGCGGCCAGCGCCAGGGCGATCATGATGCGTTGCTTCTGGCCGCCGGAGAACTGGAAGGGATAGTCGTCGATCCGCCGTTCCGGCTCGGGAATGCCGACCCGGCGCAGCCACTCCACCACCTTGGCGCGGGCCGCGGCGCCGCGCAGCGGGGTGTGGGCCCTCAAGGTTTCCTCGATCTGCTCGCCGATGCGCATCACCGGATTCAGGCTGGTGGCGGGCTCCTGGAAGATGGTGCCGATGCGCCCGCCGCGCAGTTCGCGCAGGCGCCGCTCCGGCAGCCGGTGCAGATCGGTGCCGGCCAGCAGGGCCACGCCGCGGGCGATGCCCAGCGAAGGGGGCAGCAGGCGCAGCAGCGAGAGCGCGGTGACGCTCTTGCCGCTGCCGGATTCTCCCACCAGGGCGAAGGTCTCGCCGCGCGCCAGGGTCAGGGCCAGGCCCTTGACCGCCTGGCGTGTGCCCTCCTCGCCCTCGACCAGGATGTCCAGGTCACGAATGTCCAGGACGGTGCTCATGGCTGCACCTCGCCCTGGCCGGGACGGCGTCTGAGCCACGCGGATCTCAGGCGGCGACTGCGTGGATCGAAGGCGTCACGCACGGCATCGGCGAACAGGTTGGCGGCCAGCACCAGGGCCAGCATGAAGGCGAAGGCGCTCAGCAGATTCCACCAGATCATGGGGGTGCGGGACATCTCGGTACGGGCATCGTTGATCATGGAGCCGAAGGAATTCATGGTCGGATCCACGCCGATGCCCAGGTAGGACAGCACCGCCTCATAGAGGACCAGGCTGGAGAATTCCAGGGTCAGGGTGATGAGTACCAGGTAGAAGACATTGGGCAGCAGGTGCCGGCGGAGGATGGTGAAGTGGGAAACACCGAAGGCCCGCGCCGCCTGCACGTATTCCAGCTCGCGTAGCTTGAGCGCCTCGGCGCGTAGCAGGCGACACAACCCGGCCCACCCGGTGAGGCCGAGGATCAGGCAGAGCATGAACAGCCGCAGGTCGGCCCGTGCCGCGCCGGTGTCGAACAACTCCGGATGGCGGTCGATGAACACCTGCATCATCAGCACGCAGGCCGCCACCAGCAAAACGCCGGGAATGGACGTCAGGGTGGTGTAGAGATAGGTGATGACGTCGTCCACCCGTCCCTTGAAGTAGCCGGCGGCCAGGCCGAAGCCGATGGCCGGCGGCAGCATGGCCAGGGTGGTCAGGCTGCCGATGACGAAGGCGGTGCGGATACTCTTGAGCGACTGGTAGAGGACATCGTTGCCGGTGCTGTCAGTGCCCAGCACGTGGTAGCCGCTGGCCAGGCCGATCACGCTGCCGGCCACCAGGCAGACGCCCAGCCAGGTCAGCAGGATGGCGCGCCAAGGCGTGGCCGTATGGCCACGGACGATGAGCCCGCAACTGGCGGCGAAACCGCCCGCCTCGCGCACCCTTGCCGTCGCCAGGGCGGCGGTGGCCAGGGCCAACGCCAGGCCGCCGAGCGAGCCGAGGGCCAGTCGACCGAGCACGTCGCCGCGCCACTGCAAGGCGGGATCGCGCAACGTCGTGCCGGCATGCTTGAGCCGCGGAAAGTCGCGCAGCGGCTTGCCGTCTGCCGTAGTGCCCAGGGTTTCCTTGGTGAACTGGTGGGTGGCCAGAGGCGCGGAGTAGGTCTTCTCGCGCTCGGTGAGCGAGGTCCCGGCTAGCAGGCCATCCAGGGCCGAGAGCACCGTGGGCGCATAGATCGGCGCCTGGGCCCCGGGTGCGGCCGGCAGTTGCGGTCGGTAATGCACGGAATCCAGCAGGGCGATGGCGACGAAGCTGGCCAGCACCACGGCGGCGCTCATCGCCGGGGCATCCTGCAGCACCCGCCGCCAGCTCGCGCGCAAGGCCGGTTGGCGGCGCGCACGCCAGGCATAGAACAGGCTACCGGCCACCAGCAGGTAGAGGGCGAGATCGGTCCAGAGCAAGACGAATTTCGGCATGGCGGCTACTCGAAGCGAACGCGCGGATCGGCGAGGGTGTAGGACAGGTCCGCCAGGATCAGCCCGACGATGTAGAGCACCGAGCCCAGGAACACCATGGTCCGGACCACGGCGAAGTCCTGGCCGTTGATGGCGTCGATGGTATAGCTGCCCAGCCCGGGGATGCCGAAGAAGGACTCGGCGATCAGGCTGCCCATGATCAGCAGCGGGATGGCCGAGACGACCCCGGTGAGGATCGGCAGCGCCGCGTTGCGCAGCACATGGCGCAGCAGCACCTGGCGCTCGGCCAGACCCTTGGCACGGGCGGTACGCACATAGTCCTTGCCGATCTCCTCGAGGAACAGCGCGCGATAGAAGCGCGCCTGGCTGCCGAGGCCGGAAATCACCGCCACCACCACCGGCAACGCCAGGAAGCGCAACAGATTCCAACCCTCCTCGTAGCCCGAATAGGGCACCAGGCGCAGGATCTTCGCGAACAGCCACTGGCCGGCGATGATGTAGAACAGCGAGGAGATCGACAGCAGCAGCACACAGAGCACCACGCCCCAGAAATCCAGGCGGGTGGCGCGGAAGAATACCAGCAGCAGGGCGAAGCCGACGCTGGCGACCAGGCCCAGGACGAAGGTCGGTAGCGCCAGCGCCAGGCTCGGTCCGGCGCGCTCGGCGATCTCCCGGCCGATCTCCCGGCCACTGTCGGAGGTGCCGAAGTCGAAGACCAGCAGGCTGGCCGACCGTTCGAAGAAGAGCGTGTCGGTGAAACGCTGCATCCCTTCACGGGTGGTATTAATCAACAGAGGCTTGTCGTAGCCGTGCTCGGCCTTCCAGTCCGCGACGGCTTCGGCGGTGACGTACTTGCCGCCAATGGCCAGGCGCGCCATGTCGTCCGGGGTGTTGACGGTGAAGAACAGCACGAAGGTCAGCAGGTTCACGCCGATCAGGATCAACACACCATAGGCCAGGCGCCGCAGCAGATAGCCGATCATGGCCGCTCCTCCCGTGCCCTATCGCCAAAGGCGGTCTGGCGCTCCCGGCGGCGGAGGATGAGCCAGGCCGGCCAGACCAGCAGCAGCGCCAGGCCCACGAGCAGCCATAGCGGCCAGAGCAGCGGCCGATTCCACTCCAGCACCTTGCGCTCGCGCAGGGCCGGGTCCAGGCGCAAATAGCGCAACTGGTCGCGCACCATCTGGGTCGGCTTGGCGTTGTAGACCCACTGCTGGTAGGCGCCGCCCGACAGCGGATTCCAGCCGAACAGCCAGGGCGCGTCCTGCTGCACGATGGCGACCATGCGCCGGATCAGCGCGACCTTCTGCGGCCCGTCGTCGAGGCTTTTCATCTGCTCGAACAGCCGATCGAACTCGGGATTGCTGTAGTTCCCGGCATTCTCGCCACCATGCTTGGCCTTGCCCTGGGGGCCGTAGAAGAGGAAGAGGAAGTTCTCGGCATCGGGGTAGTCGGCGTTCCAGCCCCAGAAGAAGATCTGCGCCGCGCCCTTGCGCATCTTGTCCTGGAACCTGTTGTAGTCGGAGCCGCGCAACTCCAGTTGGATGCCCAGCTTGGCGGTCTGCTGGCGCATCCAGTCGAACATGGCGCTGTCGCCACTGCTCTGGGCATCGTATTGCAGAATCAGCGGCCGCCCGCTCTGGGCGTCGCGACCATCGGGATAGCCGGCTTCGGCCAACAGCCGCTGCGCCTCCTCGATCGGTCGTCGCTCGGGCTGGCCATTCACCAGGCGGTAGACCACCGGATTGCTGCCCGCCGGCGGCGCCTCGTAGCCCAGCACTCCGGGCGGCAGCGGGCCGTTGGCGACCAGGCCGTTGCCATTGAGGAAGACGGTGATGTAGCTCTCCCAGTCGAAGGCGATGGACAGCGCCTGGCGCAACTTGCGATTGCGCACCTGCTGCTCGGGCGTGGCGCCCTGCCCCACCACCGGATCCAGCCAGTTGAAGCCCAGGTACCAGTTGGAGGCCTCCACCGCGGTCGGCAGCTTGAGGCCGCGCTCGCGATAGAGCTCGGCGGAATCGGTCGAATCCCCGGCACGGGTACGCAGGGCCACGCCGTATTCGCCCCGCTCGATCTGCGGCGCGTCGTAGTAACCCTGGATGAATTTGCCCATCAGCGGCACGCCTTCCTTTTCCAGGCTGAAGACCGCCCGGTCGATCAGCGGCATGGGCTTGCCACAGTCGTCCAGGCGGCCCTGTTCGCGATCCTCGGGTTCGCCCTCGCAGGGATAGGGATCGGCGTGATACGCGGGATTGCGCTCCAGCACGTGCCGGCGGTTGGGGATGGATTCGGCCAGGCGATAGGGCCCGGTCCCCACCGGCCAGCTGTTGAAGCCGAGGTTGTGCTCGGTCATGCCCGGCTGGCTGTAGAAGCGATCCGCCTCCCAGGGGATGGGCGCGGCGAAGGTCATGGCCAGCCAATAGTTGAACTGGGGGTACTTGCCCTTCACCCGCAGGCGCAGGGTGTGATCGTCCAGCACCTGCACCCCGGGCAGGTCGCCCTGGCGCAGGTCCAGCCAGGGCAGCGGCGCGCCCTTGGGCAAGCCGGCACGCAGGGCCTTGTCCTGGGCGCGCAGCCGGTCGCCGAAGGCCTGCATGCCGACCAGGTGCTCGGCGAAGATGCCGTAGCTGGGCGAGACCAGCCGCGGACTGGCCAGGCGGCGCAGGCCATAGGCGTAGTCGGCGGCGGTCAGGGCGCGGGTAGCGGTCTCGGGGAAATCGGGGATCTGGTAGCGGTCGGCCAGGTCTTCCGGCTTGATCGGGAAATAGCGGTAGTTGCCCTGGGCGTCGCGGGCGAAGGCCGGATGGGGGGCGTAGCGGGCATCGCGCCGGATGGGAATGTCGTAGACGCTCTCGGCGATCTGCGCCGCGGGCGCCTCGTCCGGCAGGCGTTGGCCCTGGGCGTCCAGGTAATAGGGCGCCACCACCCGCTCCGCGCCCCGCGGGATCAGCTCGTAGGGCCGCTTGAAATAGTGATAGCCATACAGCGGTTCATAGATGTTGTAGGTGAAATTGGTCTCGTCACCGGAATAGGAACTGGCCGGATCCAGGTATTTCGGCGAGCGGGTGGTGAAGGCGGTATAGAGGGTATTCTGCCCCTCGGCCCCGGCGCGGTAGGGGCTGTTGATCGGCGTGTCGCTCGGCGAGCAGCCCAAGAGCGAAGAGAAGGTCGCCAGCAAGGCGGCTCGTCTGAAGAATCTGGGCATCTCGTTCCTGCGCAAGAGGGCCTGATGGCATTTCCGCCACAACGGCTAAGCTTGAGCTATTTTCCCGCGAGGCGCAGCACCCCATGCAATCCCGGAAAGATTTCGACAAGATCATCCACTGGTCCAGCCTGCAGTCCCCCGACGGCCCCGGCTATGCGGACAGTGACGAGCGCTTCTCCCTGGGCGCCGCCTTCGGCCGCCACTTCGGCTTCGCCCGCCTGGGGATCCACCATGAGCTGCTGCCCCCCGGCCGACGCACCTCGCGCCCCCATGCCGAAGCCACCGAGGACGAATTCATCTATGTGATCGCAGGCCACCCCACCGCCTGGATCGACGGCCACGCTCATCGGCTGAAACCCGGGGACGGCGTCGGCTTCAAGGCCGGCGATGGCGTCACCCATACCTTCCTCAACGAGACCACGGAGCCGGTGGAATTGCTGGTGGTCGGCGATACCAACCGCGCGGACAATCGGCTGCACTATCCACTGCATCCGGCATTCACCGCCAGCCTGGGCGACAAGCAGTGGCGGGATTATCCACAGCGAGCGCTGGGGCCGCATCCGGGAGTGGCGACGTCACCTGCAGAGGACGCTGGCTGCCCGTGAATTGGCCAAGACTCCCCGCCTCCATTCGGGCCAATGCCGGCCTGCTCACCCAACTGCAGCTGGCGCCCGATACCTGCCTTACCTATGGCGAACACTGGGTGGGCATTCGCACGCCGGATTGTCCCGACTACTACTTCGGCAACTACCTGCTGCTGGACCGGCGCCCCACCGCCGAGCAGGTAGCCGATTGGTCAGCCCATTTCGAAGGTCTGTTAGGCAGCCCGGAATCCCTGGCTCACCGCGCCTTCGTCTGGCCAGAGTCCTCGGCGGAAGTACCACCCGCGGACCTGCCTGGCGGCTACGACTATCTACGCCTGGTCTCGATGCACCTGCCAGCCGATGCCGTACCCCAAGCTCCGGCGTTACCTGAGGGTCTGCACATCCGCCGCTTCGAACGCGCCGCCGATTGGCAGCAGTGGCAGGTGCTGCAAGCCGACGTCACCCCAGGCGCCGAACACCCAGAGGCCCACCGGCGCTATCTGGACTACCAGGCCCGGCGCTACCGCTCGCTGTGTGACAGCGGTCTGGGCGACTGGTGGGGTGTCTTCGCTGGCGAGGAGCTCCTGGCCTATCTCGGCCTCTATCGCCTCGGTCGACTGGGTCGCTTCCAGGCCGTCACCACCCGCCCGGACTGGCGCCGCCACGGCCTCTGCCAGGCGCTGCTCGGCACGGTGCTCTGGCAACAGCGCCAGGCGGTGGAGGCCTTCGTGATCGTCGCCGAGGATGGACATCAGGCTCAGCGGCTCTATGCCAAGGCGGGTTTCGTCGTGGCGGGTGGGATAGGTACGTTGCTGCGGACGGGTGCGGGTGGTTAGGCAGGTAGCTCTTTCGCTCCAGATGACCGCGGGAATCGCTGCCATGGCGGCGATAGAGCGTAGGTTGGGTTGAGACGGCGTTATCGTCGAAGCCCAACATGGCCGGCCCCCGAGGCAATGTTGGGCTTCGCT